>DASYSC010000139.1:0-52849 GCA_036003765.1 Candidatus Limnocylindria bacterium | reverse complement strand
GCTGCGGGCCCACAGCGGCACCCAGTTCAACCCGGTGGTGGTCGAGGCCTTCATCAAGACCGTGGTCGGCGAGCGGCGCAAGAGCGCCCGCGGCGCCGAGAGCCCGCACGAGCAGGTCTACCAGCAGGCCGTCGAGGCCGTTCGCGTGTCTTTATAAAGGGGGATGAGATGAACAAGACGCTCAAGCGACTCGCCTTCGCCACGATGCTCGCGCTCTCGCTCGTCGCGAGCACGAGCACCGCATTCGCCAAGGACGCGAGGCACGGGCGCGAGACCGCATGGACGGATGAGGGACCTGTCCCGACCGATCCGAGCGGAGTGACCTGGGAGAACATCTTCCAGCCCGTCGGCGTCACCTGGGAAGAGTGATGACCGCCGCTCGCGCTCCAATTCGCTCGCTCGCCGCGATCCTGTTCGCAGCGCTGCTCGCGCTGTCACTGATCGCGACGACGGTCGACGCGCTCGCGGCCACGCCGCTGGGCATGGATCGCTTCGGCCGCGAATCGCAGGCCAGAGATCTGAAGGAGTTCTTTCACGGCCGCGGCATCAGCTGGGAATGACCGCTCGTTAGACGTGGGCGAACTCCGGTAGCGCAAAGAGCTCCTGCAGCGATCTGATCACCCGGTCCGGCACCGCCTCCCCACGCGCGCGCTCGGCCGCGCCCTCATCGGTCAGACCGGTGAGGATGAGCACACCACGCGCGCCCACACGATGCGCGGCCACCATGTCGTAGTCGGTCGAGTCACCGATGACGACGGCGTCACGCTCCCCCGCCCTGCGCAGCACCTCCTGGAAGAGGAATGGCTCGGGCTTCCCGATGCACACCGCGGTGCTGTCCGAGGCGACCTCGATCGCCGCGACGATCGTCCCCGCACCGGGCAGAAGCCGTCCCTCCACGGGATAGGCGCGGTCGCGGTTGGAGCAGATGAGTCGTGCGCCGGCGAGCACGCAGCGCTGCGCCTCGGCGATCTTCGCGTAGGTCACGTGAAGGTCGAGGCCGACGACGACCGTGTCGGCCGGCGGCGGCAGCGTCACGCTCGTGAGGTAGCGCCGCATCGCGCCGGGGTCCACCCCGTCGGCCGCCGCCGCGTCGGGCGGTTCGATGCCGGGAAGGGTTGACGGATCGCGGACCGGGATGCCCGTCGCGCGGATCTCCTCGCGCAGGCCGTTCGCGCCGACGACGAAGACGTCCTTCGGCTTTGGGTCGAGACGCTCGAGGTAGTGCGCGGTGGCGTACGCGCTCGTGACGATGTGCTCGCTGTCGCCGCCGAGACCGAGCTTGCTCAGACGCTTGACGTACTCCGCGCGCGTCGCGGTCGAATTGTTCGTGGCGAAGAAGACCTGCCAGCCGGCGCGGCGCAATCGTTCCAGCGCTTCGTTCGCGTACGGCATGACGATGCCGCCGCGGTACAGGACGCCGTCCATATCGAAGATCGCGACCGGCACGGGACCGAAGGCTAACTACAACGCGTGCGTCACGCGTTCGGCGTCCGCGGGCCACTCGCCACGGAGGAACCCATCCACCGCCGGGAAGAACGCGTCCGGATCCTCGAGCCACGGGAAGTGACCGACACCCTCGAGCCAGAGCACACGCGCGTCCTTGACGAGCGTGCCCCAGAGACGCGCCGCGTTGGGGAGCACCAGGTCTTCGAGACCGTGAACGGCCAGCGTCGGCGCGCGCACGTTCCTGACGCGATCTCGGTAGTCCCAGGCCTCGCCGAACGACGCGAAGATGCGCTGCATGAGATTCGCCCTGTTGGCCGGCCACTCGTTCGGCAGGTCGCAGGGATCGGCCTTCGTCCTGAGCATGGCCTCCGGCCGGCCGAACTGCCGCGGCCCCGACAGCCTGCGGTGTTCGCGGCAGTACGCGGCCTCGTCGGGCCATTTGCCCGCCGCATGCGCGTCCTCGAGCCGCTGTACCGCGTCAGCATCGACGCGCTCGCGCAGGCGGCGAAGCGCCTCGTCCCGCTCGCGTTCGAGCTCGGGCGGCAGCTCGGTCGCGGCGAGGTTGCGTGGCGCGATGGCGCCGCTGAGCAACAGTCGCTCGACCGCGTCGGGATGCTCGGCCGCGTACAGACCCGCGACGAGCCCCATGTACGACCAGCCCATGAGCGCGAAGCGCTCGAGACCGAGATGCGTGCGGATCGCGTCGATGTCCTCGAACTCGCTACCGAACGTCACGTGCATGTCGGCGGGGATCGGGTCGGAGCGGCCACGACCGCTGCGGTCGAAGAAGATGACGCGGCGACCCTTCGCGAGCGGCGCGAGGTCGTCCTCCAAGAAGCACGCTCCGGCCGTCACGAGCGCCGGGCCACCCTCGCCGAGAATGCGGTAATAGAGGCGCAGCCCGGCGGGGTTGCGCGCGTAGCCCTCCTTCAGCGGTCGCTCACGGCGGTGGTTTCTTCTTACCCCGACCGCGGTACGAGCGCCAGGCCTTGCCCGCTGTGCTGTCGGGGTAGCGCCTCTCGACGTGCGAATCGATACGCGCGAACACGAGCGCGATCAGCGCCGCGAGCAGCACCTTCCACAGCTGGAAGAACAGGAGTCGAAGACAGCCCATCAGGCAACAGCCCACGCCGCGACTCTAGCGAGTCACGTGCCAACACAGGCGACGCAAGCAGCGCGACGACGAATAGGCTTGTTCTTCGTGCCCATCGAGATCATCGACTACGACGCCACGTGGCCTCGCCAATACGAGGACGAGAAGCACCGGATCCTCGCGCGGATCGGACGCTACGTTGTCGCGATCGAGCACGTGGGCAGCACAGCGGTCCCCGGCCTTGCCGCGAAACCGATCGTCGACATCCTGGTCGGTCTTCGCTCGCTGGCCGACGCAACGAACTGCATCAACCCGTTGAAAGAGCTTGGATACGAGTACGTGCCCGAGTGGGAGGCGGAACTGCCAGAGCGGCGGTACTTCCGGAGAGTTCGGCCGCACCCGCGCACTCACCACATCCACATGGTCGAGACCACGAGCGAACTCTGGCGAAGACAACTGCTTTTTCGTGACTACCTCCGCGCCCATCCGGAGGATGCTCGTGCCTACGAGACGCTCAAGCGCGACCTGGCGACCAGGTTCGAGATCGGACGCGACTATGCCGCGGCGAAGTCAGTCTTTATCAGGACAATGTTGGACAAGGCCGATCGAGCCTCAAGGAGAGCTTGAGGGGTCACCGCTCGAGCCGGCCCAGCGCGTTCTCGACCCACGTCTCGAGTCGCGCATGCGCGTCCGCAAGCGGCAGCGTGAGACCGAGCTCGGTGTAGCCCTCGACCCAGTGTGGAAGCCACCGGATCGGCGCAAGGCAGCTGAAGAGATCCCAGAACGCGAGCTCATCAAGAGGTCCGCGGGTGCGCTGGTACTCGTCGAGAAAGACCTGGGGGCCACGCGCGCCTGAAAGCAGGGCGAGATCGTTGCGCGCAATGGCAACGTCGCGGGCGGGATCGGCGATGCGCGCGCCGTCCCAATCGACGATGCCCGTGAGCCGGCCGCGCTCCCAGAGCGTGTTGCCGAACCAGAAATCGCCGTGGATGAGCGTCGGCGGATTCGGTCGCACGCGCGCCGCGATGGGCGTGAGCCTCGACGCAACGGCATCCCAGAGCGGATCGCGGACGTCGGCGCCGCGATCGAGGAAACGTTGGAGCCGTTCCGCCGGGGCGCCCTCGCGCGGGAAGTCGCCCGGCAGGCGCTCCAGCGGCGTCGCGTGTACCGCGGCGAGCGTGGTCGCGAGCTGCGTCGCCCAGGCGTCATCGCCGGTGGGCGGCAGCGGTGCCCCGGGCAGGAACGACATGACGATCAGCGGCGTCCCAATGAGGTCACCGGGAGGGTCGGCCAGGATCGGACGCGGCGCCGAATCGATCACCGCGGAGACCGCGGTGAGCGTCGCGAATTCGGACCGCGCCGCTTCAAAGGGATCGGCCTCCCAGTCCTGATACACGCGCACGACGACCTCGCGCTCGCCGCCGCCGTGCGCGAGACGCAGCGCGTAGGTCGCGGTGTCGATGCCACCCACCAGTGGCCGCGCGCTCACCTCGGTCGCCCGCGGATCCAGCGCGTCGCGCAGCCGGGCGAGCTGTTCGGGTGTGAGCGGCCGGCGACGTCGCTCGGCTGTCGATGTGAGGGCGCTCATGCGACGACGGGCGGCTGCACGACCGGGAGCGTGTGGAGCGCGTGCGGGACGAGCAGCACGCTCGCGTGCGTCGGGCGGCCGATGTGCTCGTACGCGATGTCGAGCGCCTCTTCGACATCGACGGCCGCGCGCAGCTTCGCGAGTCGCACCACCTCCGGCGCCTCTGATGCGGCGACGATCACGAGGCAGTGCTGCAGCGTCAGCGCGAGCATGACCGCGCGCTGCTCGCCTCCCTCGAAGTGCTGCCGCGCCGCCTCGACGACGGCGGCCGGAGACTCAGCGCGCTCGAGCGCCGCGAGAAATCGCTGCTCCCCCGGTCCGTCGCCCGCGCCCTCGTCGAGCTGCGCGGCGATGATGATCGCGCCGCCCTCGCGCACGACCGGTGTCGGAGCGAAGCGCAGGTACGTGGCGGCACGCGAGGCCTGATAGAGGTTCGCGTCCTTCGGCTTCCCCACGCCCGCGATCGCGATGTCGTACTGCTTGGCGATCGGCCGCGTGTACAGGCGAGCCGCGACCGCGACGAGCTCGCGGAGCACGTCGTCGGGCGCGCCCGCCGCCACGGCGACGACACGCTCGCGGTCGTCGGTGACGACGTTCAGACAGAAGCGCAGTCCGGCACGGCGTGCGATCTCGGTGATGGTCTCGTGGAACGGGTTGCCCTCGATCTTCGCGAGGCGCACGCCGGGGTCCTCGAGGAAGCGCATGCCGTGCGTGGCGGTGATGACGGGCTCGCCGCAGCACCCGATGGCGATCGTCTTGCGGCCGCCGGAGTACCCGGCGTACTGATGCGGCTCGACGATCCCGGTCGCGATCACCAGATCCGCGTCCTTGACGATCCTCTGCGTGGAGCCGGGCACGCCGTACGGCGGGATGGGTCCGAGGTCGGCCCACTGCGAAGGATCGCGGCCGTCCGAATCGACGACGCGCACACGATCGACGACGCCACCGAGCTTCTCGCGTTTCTCGGCCTCGGTCGTCGCGCGGTGCAGCCCGACAGCAACGAGCACCGTGATCCGCGCGTCGGAGATGCCGCCGGCGTTCAGCTCGTCGAGCAGCGGAGGGACGAGAACGTTGTCGGGGCAGGCGCGTGTGAGATCGGTCACCGCGATGACTGCGGTGGCGCCCTCCCGTGCGGCGACGGCCTCCCGCGCGAGCTGCGCCAGAGGCGGCGATCCGCTCGGCCGCCGCACCGCCTGAAGCGCGGCCGTCGGCAGGTCGGCGACTGTCGGGGCCGACCCGGACTCGACGACATCGACGTCGAACCAGGGCTGGAGCATGAACTCCAGCTCCTCGTGTCCGTACGGAACACGGCGGATGCGATCTTCCTTGGGGGCCCGCTGCACCGCCCGACTCTAACGAGCGGTGCAGCCGGGCACCCGCGAACCTCAGATGATGCGGAGCACTCGCAGGATCACGAGGATGATGACAATGACGAGCAACGTGTGTACCAGGTTGCCGCTGGCGAGGGACCCCGTGACAAATCGACCGCGGCCGAAGTAGCCCAAGAGCCAGAGCAGCAGGAGCACGACGATGATGAGCTCGATGATCCCCATGCATACCTCCTTGCGACCGGCCGGATTATGAGCGACCGCTTCGCTGACTGGGTCAGCACCGCGGACGCCGTGCGGGCGACGACGAAAAAGCTCGAGAAGAACCGCCTGCTCGGCGCGTACCTGGCGCGTCTTGACGACGCGGACCTGGTCATCGCCGGGAGGCTCTTCGCGGGCGCGCCGTTCCCGCGCAAGGACGAGCGCGTCCTGTCGGTGGGGTGGAGCGCGCTCTCCGACGTGCTGCTCGAGCGATCCGGAAAGAGCGGGGAGGACATGCGCGCGAGCTACCAGCGCCACGCCGACCTCGGCGACGTCGGGCACGACCTCATCGCCGACTCGCCGCACGAGGGCGAGCCCCTCACGCTCGCCGACGTCGAGGCGGCGTTCGACGGGATCGCCGCGGTGCGCGGCACGAACAACAAGCGCGAGCTCGTGCGCGGACTCCTGCGCCGCGCGGACGCCGGCGAGGCGCGCTACATCGTGAAGATCGTCTCCGGCGAGACGCGCATCGGCCTGCGCGAAGGCCTCCTCGTGGACGCGATCGCGCATGCCTTCGAGCGCGACCGCGTAGCCGTCGCACGCGCGAACATGCTCACCGGCGACATCGGCGAGGCCGCGCTCCGCGCGAAGCACGGCACCCTCGCCGAGCCGACGCTCGCGCACTTCCGCCCGATCGGGATGATGCTCGCGACACCCGTGCTCGACCTTGCCGAGGTGGCGCAGCGCTTCCCGCCGCCATACGTCGTGGAGGACAAGTACGACGGTGTGCGCGCGCAGGTGCACAAGGCCGGCGATCGCGTCGAGCTCTACTCGCGCACCTTCGACCGCGTGACCGGACGCTACCCCGAGCTGATCGACGCGCTGCAGGCGGTCCCCGGCAGCTTCGTGCTGGACGCCGAGGTCCTCGCGTTCGAGGGCGACCGCGCCGTGCCATTCACCACCTTTCAGACACGCCTCGGACGAAAGGACGTGACCGGGGAGGTGCGCGCGCGGCTGCCCGCCTCCCTCGTCGTGTTCGACCTGCTCGAGCGCGAGGGGCGGTCGCTCCTTGACCTGCCGCTCACGGAGCGGCACGACGCGCTGCGCACGCTTCCGCTGTCCGGGCCGCTGCGCCTGGCGCGCCAGACGACCGTCGAGTCGACCGGCGACGAACTCGTGGCGGCCCTCGAGCGCGAGTTCCTGGCGGCGCGCGAGCGCGGGAACGAGGGGCTGATGGTGAAGGACCCGCGGTCGCCGTACCGGCCGGGCCGGCGCGGGATGGAGTGGCTGAAGGTGAAGCGCGCGCTGCGCACGCTCGACGTGGTGGTCACCGCGGTCGAGTGGGGGCATGGCAAGCGCCACGGAGTCCTCTCCGATTACACGTTCTCCGTGCGCGACGGCGACCGCCTGCGCGTCGTGGGCAAGGCGTATTCGGGGCTCACCGACAGGGAGATCGCGGAGATGACCGAGCATTTCCTCGAGACGACGGTGAGAGATCTGGGCCGGGCGCGCATCGTCCGCCCGGATACCGTCATCGAGGTCGCGTTCGACCAGATCCAGCAGAGCGAGCGCCACGACTCCGGCTACGCGATGCGTTTCCCGCGGATCGTGCGTCTCCGCCCGGACAAGCCGGTGAGTGAGATCGACACGCTCGAGACCGTTCGCTCGATCGCTGAGGGCAAACGCGAGACGCCGTCATGACCTCCGCGCTGCGCGCTCCGGCTTTCGCCTTCGGCTCCGGCTTTCTGGAGCGGCCTTCGCCGCTCCATCAGTAGCATCAGCGCGGATGGCGAATCTGAACGACTCCGCGCAGCTCGAGGCCTTGCTCAACCTCCAGCAGGAGCTCGCGCTTGAGGCCAACATCGACCGGGTCCTGGGCCGGATCGTCGAGACGGCAAAGTCGATGCTCGACTGCGAGCGCGCGACGCTGTACGTCATCGATCAGGGGAAGAACGAGCTCTGGTCGCGGGTGCTGATGGAGCGCGACCTCAAGGAGATCCGTCTCCCGCTCGACGGGCGCAGCCTGGCCGCCGAGGTCGCGCGCGCGGGGCGTTTGCTCCGCATCGACGCGCCCTATGACGACGCGCGTTTCGACCCGAGCGTCGACGCCCGCAGCGGGTTCCGCACGCGCTCGATGCTCGTCGCGCCGATCGACGCGCGCGACCGCCGCCGGCTCGGCGTGCTGCAGGCAGTAAACGACAGCGAGGGCATCTTCCAGGAGGACGACGAGCGGGTCATCCAGGCCCTCGCGGGGTCCGCCGGCGTGGCGCTCGAGTACGTGCAGCTCTCGGAGGAGCTCGCGGCGGAACGCCTCCGCGTCGTCAAGGTCGTCGAGGAAGAGCGGCACCGCCTCGCGCGTGAGCTCCACGACGGCGTGGCGCAGACGATGGCGAACGCGGCGATCAGCATCGAGCTCGTGACGCGACGCGCGGCGAACGACGTTCCCGGCGCTCTCGCGGATCTCGTCGACCTGCGCGCTCGCCTCATCGACTCGCAGGCGGGACTCCGCGACATCCTCTTCGCCCTGCGTCCGCTCGCGCTCGAGGACGGCGGGCTGCCGGCCGCGATCGGCGCGCTCGCGAAGCGGATCGACGGCATGAACGGCTCGCATGTGGGAACGCGACGCATGGAGTCGAAGCGTCGCCTCGCGCCCGAGATCGAGGCCGGCGCCTTCACCGTGATCCGTGAGGCCGCGAACAACGCGATCAAGACCGGCCGCGCGGCGAACGTCGCGCTCGATGTGTACGACGACGGCAACGCCGTCGTCGCGGTGGTCGAGGACGACGGCCAGGGGTTCGACGTGGCCGCGGTGCTGCAGAGCTACGCGAAGCGCGGTAGCCTCGGCCTGCTTCAGATGCGCGAATCGGCGCGTCTCATCGGCGCCCAGCTCTCGCTCGACTCGAGCCCCGGACAGGGCACGCGCGTGCGGCTACGGATCCCGTCGTCATGACCGATCGCGCCGGCGAGCGCCGCCGTTCTCTGGGTCGGCGCGACCAGGACCGCGCTTTCGAGGCGCTCGCGATCCAGGACGCGTTCGTCGCGCTCACCGACGGCATCATCCTCACCAGCCCCGACGGCATCATCGTGAGCGCGAACCCCGCGGCGTTCCGCGTGCTCGGCGAGGAGAAGCTCAAAGGACGTCCCTTCGAGGAGCTGCTCCTCGTGACCGGAGCAACCACGGTGCAGGACGCCGACGGGCATCACGTGCGCCGCACCTGGTTCCCGCGCGAGGACCGGATGGGCGTGCTCGAGATCGTGAGCACCGCGATCGGCGAGCGCGGCGTGCTCCACACCGTCCGGGACGTCACGGCGCAGGCCGAGCTCCTGAGACTCAAAGAGGACTTCCTGCTCCAGGTGGCGCACGAGCTGCGCACACCCATCGCCGCACTCTCGGCCACGCTGGACCTGCTCGTGGACGACGCGCTCCTCATGCCCCCCGCACAGCTCACGACCATGGTGTCGACGCTGCGGCGGAGCGCCCTGCGCCTGGAGCACCTCGTCGAGAACCTGCTCGATGCGGGGAGCATCGAGGCCGGGACGTTCCAGGTCCGCGCGGTGCCGGCGAGCGTGCGGAACTGTTTGCAGGAGGCGATGGCGTTCACCCAGACGCTCCTCGACGCGAAGCATCAGAAGCTCGAGAAGCGCCTGCGCCCGGACTCCGACCGCGTCCTCGCGGACCCACGGCGGACCGCGCAGGTGCTCGCAAACCTCATCGCGAACGCCAGCCGTTACGCGCCGGAGGCGACGACCGTGACCGTCGCCACCGCCCTCCGCGACGGCTTCGTCCAGGTGAGCGTCGTGGACGAGGGGCCGGGCATCCCAGCTGACGAGCAGCCGCGCCTCTTCCAGCGGTTCTTCCGCTCGCGCGAGGTCCGCGACCAGGCCGGGGGCCTGGGGCTGGGGCTCACGATCTGCCGCGCCATCGTCATCGCCCACGGCGGCGACATCCGTGTCGAAAGTGAAGTCGGACGTGGCACTTCGGTACACTTCACCCTTCCTAAAGCTCGACAGCTCGCGGAGGAGGCAGGCGGGTAGTGAAGCTATTGGTCGTCGATGACGACCGCGACCTGGTGGAGCTGCTTGACTACGCATTGCGCCGCGAGGGTTACGACGTCGTACGCGCGTACGACGGCGAATCCGCGGTCGAGGCGGTCGGCCGCGAGCATCCCGATCTCGTCGTCCTCGACATCAATCTGCCCAAGCTCACCGGCTTTGTCGTACTGGAGCGGATCCGCCACGTCGACGAGCACGTCTCCGTGCTGCTGCTGTCGGCGCGTCAGGACGAGAGCGACATCCTCCGCGGCCTCCAGCTCGGCGCCGACGACTACATCACGAAGCCGTTCCGGCCGAAGGAGCTCGTCGCACGCGTGAAGGCGATCCTCCGGCGCTCGGTGCGCACGCGCGGTCGGCCCTCGCCGGTCGTGTATCGCACCGGCGACCTCGTCCTCGACGAGGCGACGCACGAGGTGACCACGGCGGACGTGCCGGTCCATCTCTCACCGACCGAGTTCAAGCTGCTGCGCCACTTCATGGCGAACCCCGGCCGCGTCCTCACGCAAGAGGAGATCCTCGAAGGCGTGTGGGGCTACGACGCCGACGTCGGTGGCGACCTCGTGAAGCTCAATGTGAGTCGCCTACGGCGCAAGCTCACGCAGGACGGCAAACCCCGTGACGTGATCCAGACCGTGCCGGGCGTGGGGTATCTCTTCCGCGGCGCCGACGGCGGCGTGCAGCGCGAGGACACGCGACCGAAGATGACGGGGACGAGCTAGAGGCCCGACCTACAAAGGCAACCTCGTTGGTCCGACGTAGTTCGACACCTCCTCGATGACAAATTCGATGAACTCGGGGGGTACGCCCTTCCAATTCTCCAAAACGACCAGTGCAGCCTCTGCTGTCTTCGCGACTCGATCCGCCGGCGAACCCTCAATGGCTGAGAAGTCAGCGATGTATTCGAGCAATGGCATGAGTGAGACACCATCCGTCCGGAAGCCCTCGAACGCGAGGAGCACATCCGGTGCTCGCGAAACCAGTTGACTGCCTCTTCTGCAGACACCAGACCGACGAGCGTGGTGTTCGGAGTCACAAGAAACTGCTCGATCACAGAAAAGGAATCCACCTACTTTGCCTGCTGACGCAACTCGGTCAGCCACCTCTGGAAGTCGCTCTTTCCGTAGAGATAAGGCCGATCAGTCGAAATCATGTCAGCGGCGAGCAACTGAATCAAAGCTTGCCAGATGTGAGATTCGATCTCCGCACCATCGGCTACAACCCACTGCCGCGCCCAGTTCGAGGCTTCCTCGCGCGAGCAGCCACCTCTGATGAGATCGAGGAGTCGGTCTTCGACTTCTTCGCGAGAGGGCGGTGGCGGTCGCCGAGAAATCTAGCTGGCTCCCGATCGGTATGAAAGGTGATGACCAGGGCCTCCTCGCCTTCCGCGGGTTCGACGAGGAGGGAGAAGGGCCCGTCCATGAACCGGAATTCGAGATGGTCATTGCGGCCCTTGCGGAGGTCCAACAACTGCCCAATCCACCAGCCCAGCACGACGACAACGAAATCAGACCATCCGGCAGCAGGGAACGCGTCAGCGCCGGCGGCGAACCATATTCGACCAATGATCGAACCACGCTTGGTCCGCTCGATGTCGCGAACATCAGTCATTACGCGCAACCGAGACGTCTTGTGCGGGTGCATCGGTCAGTCTTTGACGATCAGAGAGTTCAGTTGACATCCCAAGCGCTGCATCAGGTTTACGGCGCTGGGCTTCCAATCACCGATCGCTTTCTTCTGGAACTCAGCCAGGAGCGCACACGCGCCAGAAAAGTCGGCGCGCTCCCATTTCAGGATGGCCAGATAGACCGTCTCAGGAGGGCGCAGGTGTTTCACAGGCCCAGAGTCAGTGAGCGTCTCTTCGAGTGCCTCGGCAGACTGGTGCCGGTCCAGATACGGCAGCAGATGACGTGCAACGCTGTCAACTACCTCCTCCGAAATACCGGCCTGGTCCAGCGCCCACCAATGGTCGTGGCCGTTGATTAGGTGGCCGACTCGTGCTCGCACGGTGCACTCGGGCGTATCGACGAATTCGGGAACAGTTTTCTCCCAGCAATTCGTATAGGCGGCGGGGTGCAGGACACCCGCCTCGAGCGTCAGTTTCTCGATAACCCCGTCGACCTGAAGGCTTACAACATCGATCAAACCGTTTCGCCTTCGGTTCCAGGCGGATTCCTTTCGCTCAAACCCGAGCGGTGTGAGAAACCGGTCGACCTCCAAAGCGATGCCGCGCGTCATGGCTCGGTTGTAATGATGCGGCCGGACACTGACCAGAACGAGCAAAACCGGGCGACCTACGCGGCGTCGAGCCTCCGCCGTGTTGCTTCGAGATCCGCGGGGTTGCTGAAGACCGGATAGACCGCGAAGCCCGTCGCCTTCGAGATCGTGTCGACCGCCGCGGGGTTCGGCGATGGGAACGCGATGGTGAGGACCTGGCCCTCGTGACCCACGACCGCGACGTTGAACTCCTGCGCGAGCGCGAACGGGATGAGCGCCTGCAGCTCGCGCGTCGCGAGACGCGCGGGATCCGAGAGGTACGGGGCGGGCGGGAGCGCCGCGCGCGTCGGTCGCATCGCGCCGCGCGGACCGTCCGCGAAGGCGTGCTCCCAGACGCGGATGCCGCCACCACCGGCCTGCTTCGCGCGGTACATCGCGCTGTCCGCCGCCTCGACGAGCGCGTTCGCGTCGCCGGCCGGTCGCGGGAACGTCGCGATGCCGATCGAGAGAAGAAGCGGCATCCCGGCATCGCGCAGCTCTCCGGGCAGCGCAACGGTCTCCGCCTTCTCGAGGATGCGGCGCGCGACCCGCGCCGCGACGTCGGTGTCCGACTCGGGCAGGATGATCGCGAACTCGTCGCCGCCGTAGCGCGTCGGGATGTCGTACAGGCGGACGGCCTGCTTCACCGCTGAGGCGACCGCCTTGAGGACCTGATCGCCGACGCGATGACCGAAGCGATCGTTGATGAGCTTGAACTTGTCGACATCGATCATGAGCAGCGCGAGGAGATGCTCCGCGCGCAGCGCGCGGTTCGTCTCGGCCTCGAGCCGCTTGTCGAAGTGACGGCGGTTGAAGAGCCAGGTGAGCGGATCGGTCTCCGCGAGCCGCTGGAGCGCCTCCCCCTGCTCCTGCTGGACCAGGCACGCGCCGATGTGGCCCGCGATGATCTCGAGCGTCACGAGGTCGGTCTCTTCGAACGGGCGCCCGTCGAAGCGGTCGGTGACGTTAAGCACGCCGCGCGCATCGTTGTCGATCATGATCGGGACGGAGACGAACGAATCCGAGCGGTACTGGCCGCCGCGGACCGCGAAGGGCGCATCGCCGCCACGCACCAGGAGCGAGCGCTTCGACGCGAGGACATGGCCGGCGACGCCCTCGCCGGGTCGTACGCGCACCTCGCGCTTGACGTCTTCGGCCAGCCCGAGCGCGTGGGCGATGACGAAGTCGTCGGTCGCGTCTTCGCGGAGCATGAGCGAGGCACGTTCACCCCGGACCAGCTCCGTGGCTACACGGAAGATCGAGTCGAGCAGATCCTCCGCACGACGTTCGCTAAGGTCTTCCACCTGTTTTTCCCCACTCCAGCGACGCGGCGCACTTTGGGCAGGCAACCGTCCTTGCCTGCTTACCTGTTGTTACGTCCTTCGGGCAGTCTGCGGTCCAACTAAAGGCCGTCACAAGGTGGTGCTACCGGTTTGACCGCCGACCGATACCGCGAGCGGGCGCGGCCCGCGCGCTCACTGCCACTCGCGGGCGGCGATCTTCACGAAGAGGGCGAGACCGTCGAGTCGGGTAGCGAGCACGGAAATGACCCCGTCGAGGGTCTGGAGCGTCCCGGTGACCACGACGGCGGCGTTCGCATCGAGCACGCGCTTGTGCTGTCGGTAGGTCGCCGGACGGATGATCACGTTCGACATACCAGTCTCGTCCTCGAGGGATAGGAATACGTGACCCTTCGCGGTCTCGGGGTGCTGCTTCACCACGATCGCGCCGGCGATGCGGACCGTGTCGCCGTGACCGCGGCCCGCGAGCGCCGCCGCGCTGAGCACGCCGCGACGATCCAGATCCGCACGGTAGAAACGCATGATCTGTGGCCCGGTGGGGATCCCGGTGATGCGGTAATCGAGCGCGACGCGCTCCTGCTCGGTGAGCGCGGGCAGCGCCGGCGCGCCGGACGTCGGCAGCGTGAGCGCCGGACGCGTGAACGCCGGTGAGGTGCGATGCGCATCGCGCGCGCGCCACAGCAGCTCGCGGCGCGCCTCACCGAACGCATCGAACGCGCCGAGCAGCGCGAGGTTGCGCAGCGCCTCCTCCTTGAGTCCGACGCGCCGCGCGAATTCATCGAAGCTCTGGAACGAGCCCCCGCGATCGCGCTCGGCGACGATGCCCTTCGCCTCGGCGGAACCGAGTCCTTTCACACTCTCGAAGCCGAGACGGACGTCATGCGCGCGGCATTTGCGATGAGCGGCAATGGTGCGCGAGAAGTCGCGAGGCCGACTGTCCTCGCGGGAGTGGTCGGGGAGGTCGTGGGGCACACTGCGCACCGCGACATCTTCGACAACAGCCTTCGCGAACGACAGATTGACGTCGACCGCGAGGATCGCGACACCATGTCGCTTCGCATCGCCCGCTATGACGGCCGGCGAGTAGAACCCCATCGGCTGGTTGTTGAGCAGCGCGACGTAGAACTCGGACGGGTAATAGAGCTTCAGGTGCGCGGTGTGATACGCGGTGAGCGCGAACGCGGCCGCGTGGCTCTTGCAGAACCCGAACTCCGCGAACGCGGCGATCTGCCGGAAGATCTCGTTGGCCACATCGACGCGCACGCCGTTCGCGCTCGCGCCGTCGACGAACGGCGCGCGCAGCTTCTCCATGTCCGCCGACGATCGCGCGCGGCTCATCGCACGGCGCAGCTGGTCCGCCGCGCTCGGCGAGAATCCCGCGACGGCCATCGCGACGCGCAGGATCTGCTCCTGGAAGAGGATCACGCCGAGCGTCTCTTTGAGCGCGGGCTCGAGCAGCGGATGCGCGTACGTCACCGGCTCGCGGCCCTGCCGGCGATTGATGTACGGGTTCACCATGTTCCCCTGCAGCGGTCCGGGCCGGATGATCGCGACCTGGACGACGATGTCCGCGAAGCAGCGCGGACGCACGCGCGGCAGCGCCGACGCCTGCGCGCGGCTCTCCACCTGGAAGAGACCGACAGTGTCGACCTCGCAGATGAGGTCGTAGACGGCCTCATCGTCGAGCGCGATGGTGCCGAGCTCGAGGCGCTCGCCGTGCCGCGCTTCGATGTCTGCGACGGCGTCCTTGATGAGCGACAGCGTGCGCAGGCCGAGGAGATCCATCTTCACCAGGCCGAGGTCCTCGACGTCGCGCTTATCGAGCTGTACGACGTTGCGGTCGGGCATGGTCGCGCGCTCGATCGGCACGGTGTCCACCAATGGCTGCGCGGTGATGAGCATGCCGCCGTTGTGGATCGACAGGTGACGCGGGAAGTCCGCGATCGCGAGCGTGAGCTCGCGGAACAGTGGGAAGCGCGTGCGCTCCTTCTCGTCCATGAAGCTCGCGAGGTCCTCGAGCGTGTCCGCGACCGGTCGCCCCGCCTCCCAGCCGTGCTCTGCCTCGCGGTTCGGATGCTTGTACGCCGGATGCTGCGCGGCGCTCGGGCGGGAACGCGGATCGACGTTGTACTGGTCGATCGACTTCGCCATCCGGTCGACCGTCTCGTCGCGGAATCCGAGCGCCTTCGCGATCTCGCGGGTCGCGGAGCGCGCGCGATAGGTGACGACGTTGCACACCATCGCCGCGTAGCGCTCCCCGTACTTCTTGTACACGTACTGGATGACCTCTTCGCGGTCGTTCGACGCGATGTCGAGGTCGATGTCCGGCATCGTGCGGCTGTCCTCGGTCAGGAACCGCTCGAAGAGGAGGTCGTGCTCGATCGGGTCGACCTTGGTGATGTCGAGCACGTACGCGACGATCGAGTCCGCGGCCGAACCACGGCCCTGCGCCGGGATGCGGTGCTCCTTGCAGAAGCGGACGATGTCCCAGTTGATGAGAAAGAACTCCGCGAGGCCGCAGCGGTCGATGACGTCGAGCTCGTGCGCGAGCTGCTTCGCCACGTCGCGCGTGATCCGCGGGTACTTGATCTTCGCGCCCTCCCCGCAGAGCGCGTACAGGAAGGAGAACGCGGTGTGCCCTTCGGGCACCGGGAACCCGGGGAGGCGATCCTTCCCGACGAACGACGCCTCAGTCGAGGGGGCTGTGCCCCCTCGTACCCCCGGAAGGAGCTCGAAGACACACGCGTCGGCGATCGCGCGCGCGTTCCGGAACGCCTCGTCGAACCGTCCGAGCCGCTCGCGGAGCATGACCTCGCCCTTGAGCCAATACTCGCCGTTCGGCTTCAGCTTGTTTCCGGCATCGTCCAGCGTCACTCCGAGATCGATGCATCTGAGCACGTCGTGGAGGCGCCGCCCTTCGGGACGCGCGTAGTGAACGTTGTTCGTGACCACGCACCCGAGGCCCAGCTCCGCGGCGAGCGACGCGAGCGCGTCACAGAGCGCGGGAGCGTCGGGGTCGAGATGATCCGAGAGCTCGACGTAGAGCCGCTCGCCGAATACCGATGCGAGGCGTGCGAGCGTCTCGCGCGCGCCGCCCGAGTCGCCGGTCCGAACCGCGCGGGGCACCGCGCCGTGCGCGCAGCCGGTGAGCGCGAAGAGGCCCGCGGCGTTCTCGGCGACGAGAGCGAAGGTCGCCTTCGGCTTGGTCTTCTCGCCGGCGAGCTGCGCCGCGGAGATCGTGCGGCACAGGCTTGTCCAGCCCTGCCGGTCGCGCGCGATGAGCACGAGGTGGCCGAGATCGAGGAGCTGGAACTCCGCCCCGAAGATCGGACGGAGCGCTCGTTCCTTTGCCGCGTTCGCGAACCGCACCGCGCCGTAAAGGCCGTTGGTGTCGGTGAGCGCGAGCGCGTCCATCCCCTGCTCGACCGCGGCGTCGGCCAGGTCGTCAACCTCCGAAGCGCCGTCGAGGAAGGAGTAATTCGAGTGCGCGTGTAGCTCGACCCAGCCGGCCATCGCGGGCTCCCCACCGCTCCCTGGCCGAGAGCGTTAGAACGTTTGTTCTAGACTAACTGAGTCCGGTTCTGGGAGCGGGGCGCGGCGTCCTAGGAACGCGCTTTATCGCGTGAGGATTTGCCGGCAGCGGACGAGCCGACCCGATGAAAAGCCCGACGTCGTCGTCGTCCTCGGCGCCCGAAGAGGGTCGGAGGGCCGGGACGATCAGGACCCCGATGGCGGCGATGAGAAAAGTCAGGATTTGCATTTGGTCGCTCTCTAGGAAACGGGGTCGAGGACGTCTCCGGCTCCCCCGCTAGAGCGATTTCCGGTCGCGACCGCTGGGCAGAAGAAGCCGCTCGGGGCTACGGCGTGCGTCTAGTCGTCGTTGTCGCTCATGGTGACCGTAGACCGTGCGGTCGCTGGCACGGAGGTGGCGGTACCGTCGGTCGCGGTCAGGGTCAGTGTGACGACATCGCCGCTCGCCACCTGTCCTTTGAGATCCAAGCTATCGGTGCTCTGAGCGGTGGTCGTCGTACGCGCCACGTTGCCGTTGATCCGCCACACGTACGTGAGCGTGAGCGGATCTCCGTCGGGGTCCTCGGCGATGGCGGTCGCGACGAGCACGTCATTGCCCGGGGTCCCATCGCTGAGCGTCGCGCTGACGACCGGCGCTGAGTTCATGACGACGGCGGACGCCGACGCTGGTGCGCTCTCGAGCGTTCCATCCGACGCGGTGACCTGGACCGTGATGGTGTCTCCGCGGTCGCCGTTGCCGGTGAGTGAGAGGTCGAAGCCGTCAGCCGGGTTCGGGCCGGTCGCCGTTTCAACGGTCACCCCGTTGACCTGCCACCTGAACGTGTAGGCGAGGCGGTCGCCATCCGGATCGGAGGCGGTGGCCGTGGCGGTGAGGAGCGCGTTGGTTGTCAGCGACGGGTCGCTGAGCGCCACGGTCACGGTGGGTGGGCTATCGGCGACGACGACCGAGGCGCTCGCCGTCGCAGTCAGTTCACCATCGCTCGCGGTCACCTTGACGGTGATCGTGTCGCCGCGATCGCCCACGCCGCTCGTCGAAAGGTAAAGCGCCGAGCTCGTCGCGCCGGCGATCACGGTTCCGTTCCGCGACCACTCGTAGATGAGCGCGACCGAATTGCCGTCCGGGTCGTGCGCGACCACGTTCGCCTGCAACAGGTCGTTGGTGCGCGGCACGTTCGGCGCGAACGACACGCCGTCGATGACGGGCGCGCTGTCGTTCGAGACCGCGCCAAGCAGGTCAGCGCTCGACGCCGAGAAGCCCACGGCCGACGTGGCGGTAAGGCCCACGGCCGCGGCGGTATGAGGGAACACGACGCTCGCGACGAGCGCGAGCGCGACGATGAGCCGACGCATGTGCGCGGAAGGCTCGCTTGACCAGGGGGAGCCAGCAATTGAGTAGGAAGTCCTACCCCGTTCGGGTGATCAATCCATCACGCGCTGCAGCCACCAGGCACCCGAGCGTCTATCCCCGTACACATCGCAGACGAGACCGTCAGCGGTACGGAGCGTGAGGTAGTCGCGCGCGACGCCGTCCTTCCACCAGTCGGCCTCTACGCGCCAGCGCCACATCTCCTCGACGAGGGTGTGGCGGCTTCGCGGGAAGTGGCTCGTTGAAGTTTCTCCGGCGACAGATCCCCGATTTCAGAAACTAAGAACTTCGTAAACTCGTGGTAGCATGGCTGCGTGGCAAAGTCCGCGGCGATCCTCACGCTCCGCCGCAATGGCCAGATCACCCTCCCTGCGGAGGTCCGACGCCGCATGCGCGCGGCCGAAGGTGACGTCTTCGTCGCTGAGGTCCGTGATCCCGACGAGATCGTCCTCCGAAAGAAGAGCCTCGTCGACGCGTCGCAGGCGTATTTCTGGACAGAGGACTGGCAGCGGGGCGAGCGCGAAGCGCAAGAGGACATCCGCCGCGGACGCGTGAAGCGCTTCCGTTCCGCTAAGTCGCTCATTACTGATTTGAAGCGGTGATCTTCGAGCGGACCACTCGCTTCAAGCGAGCCGCGAAGAAGCTCCCAACTCAAGACCGCGATCGGCTCGCAAAGGCGCTTGTTCTGTACGAAGCAAACCCATCGCACCCCTCGCTCGGGACAAAGCGCGTTCAGGGAACGAAGGGCATCTGGGAAGCGCGCGTCTCGGATGCGGTCCGCTTTACGTTCGAGAAGATCGACGGTGGAATCCTGCTGCGGAACGTTGGCGCTCACGATCCAACACTCAGACGGCCTTGACCGCTCGTCATGCGATGACCTCGATCTATTCACACGCCCGCTCGGGCAGACGCGCGTCGGGGTCCGGCACGCGCGCGCGCAGCACCAGACCTTTGCCGAGCGCCGCGCGCAGGTAGCGCGCGGACGCGATCGCTTCCTCCTGCGGCGCGCCGTCCGGCGCGAACAGTCCGATCTGATCTCCCCGGCCGGAGCGATTTGCCGTCGCCAAAAGGGCGCAAGACGCGCACCGAATAACGAGCTGAGCGGCTACGCGCGGTCGCGGATCTGGTTCTCCTTGGGAGTGGGCTGGGATTAGTGCCTGCGGCCCGCGGTGATCTTGGCACTGGCCGTCGCCGCGGCGGAGCTTGCCGAGCCGTCGCTCGCGATGACGGTCACGGTCACGACGTCCTCGTTGTCCCCGTTGTCCTTGATCGAGAGGTCGAAGCTATCCGTTGTAGCGGCGGTCGTGGTCGTGCGCCGTACGACGCCGTGAACACCCCACGCATACGTGAACGTGAGCGGGTCTCCGTCGAGGTCCTGGCCGCTCGCCGTCGCGACCAATACGTCATTGGTGCGTGGGGCGGTGTCGCTGAGCGAGACCGAGACGACCGGCGCGGAGTTCACGACGCCGGCACTCGCGAACGCGACCGCGCTTTGCGACATCCCGTCCGAAGCGACGACCTCCACTCGGACGGTGTCGCCGTGATCGCCGTTGCCGGCGGGGCTCAGATCGAAGCTGTCGGAGAAGCCCGGTCCGGACACCGTCCTTCGCGCCACCCCGTTCACGTTCCAGGTGAAGGTGAAGGTGACGGGGTCGTTGTCGGCGTCGGTCGCCAAGGCTACGGCGTGCAGGGTCGAATTCGTCGCGGGGGCCGCCGTATCCAGCCCGACGCTCGCGACGGGTGCGCTATTCACGACCACGACGGACGCGCTCTGTGGCGCGCTCGTCTGTTCACCCTCGTGCGCCGTCACGCGAACGGTCACGGTATCTCCGCGTTGCGCGAAGCCAGAGAGGTCGAGGTAAGGACCTGAAGGCACGCCTCCGATG
Source organism: Candidatus Limnocylindria bacterium (assembly GCA_036003765.1). Classification (GTDB taxonomy): domain Bacteria; phylum Chloroflexota; class Limnocylindria; order P2-11E; family P2-11E; genus 3-1-20CM-2-70-9. The sequence continues at coordinate 32,803 of DASYSC010000139.1, read as the reverse complement.
AGGGTCCCGTTGCGCAGCCACTCGTACGTCAGGTTCGCCGGATCGAGAAGCTGGCCCTGCGAGCCGTGCGCGACCGCGATCGCGTGCAGGACGTCCCTCGCACGCGGAGACGCGGGATCCAGGATTACGCTGTCGACGACCGGACCGGCGCTCCCGACATCGACCGCCGCAACGACATCCGCCCCGAATCCCTGGTACGCGGGGACGTAGAGCCTTCCGTCCGGATGCATCGTCGGTACGGCCGGACCCCAAGGGAGCGCGATGACCTGGGTTATGGCGAACGTCGTGTGGTCCAGCTCGAGGATGCGCTGGCCCGACAGGTCCGTCATGAAGATCCGACGTGCGCCCGGTGCGACCGCGATACCACTTGGGAATCCGGTGAGCGGTACGGTCCGCGTGATGGTCAGGCTCGTCGGATCGAGAACGAAGAACGACGACTGCTGAGACCCCGCGGGGTCCGATCCGCCGACATAGATGTCGTGGCTCGAGGGATCCACGGCGAGCGCCCAGCGAATCGCCTGCGGGATGACAACTTCCTTTATGGTCGACAGATCGCGATCGTCGAGCACCAAAAGCGTGGGGCTCGTCTGGTCGACGTTGCTGACGTAGACGCGGTGTAGCCCAGGATCGAGGACCACGGCGAACCATAGTTCGCAGCAGGGGGTCGGTTTCGTGCCGACGACCGTATTTGTGGCGCCGTCGACAACGGAAAGGCTCCCCGCCCGGGTCGTGTAGACCCGGTGTGTCGCGGCGTCGACAGCGACGCCGATTCCGCCGGCCGCCACGCTCGTGATGAGGCTTCGGCTGTCCAGATCGAAGACGTCGAGCCCGGGCCCTTCGGCGTTGGCGACATAGAGCCGTCGTGCGCCTGGGTCGATCGCCACGGTGTCGGAGACCCCGGTCGTGTTCAGGCTCGTCACCGCTCCAGTGGCTGGATCGACGACGGACACGGTCCCCGTCCGGTTCGGCCCGACCGTACCGCTGTTCGAAACATAGATCCGCCCGTTGGCGGGGTCGACCGCGACGCTGAACGGCTGATGTCCGACTGACCAGCTTGTCACGATGCCTACGGCGTCCGCCCGCTGCGCGAGCGCTATCGCCCACAGAAGAGAAAGCAGCACGAGAAGCCGACGCATGTTCGCGACAGGCTCGCTTGGCCGGCCGCTCAGGGCAATTGACTGGTAGTCCTAGTCCATTCGGCGCTAGTCCATAACGCGCTGCAGCCACCAGGCACCCGAGCGTCTATCTCCGTACACATCGCAGACGAGACCGTCAGCTGTACGGAGCGTGAGGTAGTCGCGCGCGACGCCGTCCTTCCACCAATCGGCCTCGACGCGCCAGCGCCGCATCTCCTCGACGATGGTGTGGCGATGGCCGGCGACCACGAGCGCGACGAGCTCCCCTTCATCCCAGACCAGCTTCGCGGGAAGTGGCTCGTTGAAGAGTCTCATGCGATGACCTCCACCCATTCACTCGCGCGCTCGGGCAGACGCGCGTCGGGGTCTGCCACGCGCGCGCGCAGCACCACGCCCTTGCCGAGCTTCGCGCGCAGGTAGCGCGCGGACGCGATCGCTTCCTCCTGCCGCGCGCCGTCCGGCGCGAACAGTCCGATCTGCCGCCCGCGCGCGGCCTCGACCTCGGGCACCTCGAGCACGCAGCCGGTGACGAGCCCGAGCTCGGCGCGCTCCTCGAGCGCCCAGCGCAACGATCTCAGCAGGGCTGTGCTCTCGCGCGTGGGCGGGAGGACGGTGCGCTCGATGCGCAAGGGCCCGGTGTCTTCGCGGTCGATTCGCAGCTCGAGCCGGAGCGCGGCAAGGCCATCGCGTGCGAGCGACGCAGAGATCTCATCGACCACGACGCGAAGCGCGAAGACGAGCTGCTCGTGCGAGACGATCGCGTCATCCCAGATGCGGCGCGCACGGATGCGTCGCGGTGGCGCGGTCGCGCGCACCATGTCGCCAAACTCGCCGCGTGCCAGCGCGTGCGCCCGCGCGACCGCGCTCCCGAAACGGTCGAAGACCGCCCCGCGCGGGAGCTCGGCGAAGTCGCCGACGATCCGCAGGCCGAGGAGCCGCAGCTCCTCATGCACCTTCTCGTCGACCGGCAGCACATCGAGCGGGAGCGGCGCGAGGAACGCGCGACCGTCGTCGACCGCGCGCACCTCGCCCGCCGGCGTTCGTTCCGCGACGACGCGCGCGACGAACGGTGTCGGCGCGATACCGGCCGAGACCCGCGCGCCGGCCCGGGCGCATCGCGCGAGGACACGGCGCGCGACCCGCCCGGGCGCGCCAAGGAGCTCCTCGGTTCCCGCGAGCTCGCACGCGAAGACGCCCGGGTCGAGCACGCCCACGCGCGGCAGTGCCGCGTGGAGAGTCGAGAGCAGACGCGCGTGCATGTCCGGCGAGGCGACGACCGCGAGCGTCACCGGATCCCTCACACCGCGACCTCCGCACGCTCGATGGGGGCTTCGCCCCCCTCGAACCCCCCATCGAGCGTGAGGGAGAAGAGCGCACGACGGGCGAGGGGGCTCTGCCCCCCCATACCCGCGACCGAGAAGGACCAGCCCACGGTGCGATCGAACCGGCGCTCCCAGGCCACGCGCTCGAAGACCACGGCCGGGACCACGACGTGCCGCCCGCGCTTCGCCGCGATGACAAGGAGCGCCGCGGGTGAGCCGCGCACGGCCGGAAGCGCGGGTGCGAGATCGTCGAGGTCGATTCCCCCGAAGACCTGGTCCCCGGCATCGACGACCACGAGGCGGAAGCCTTCGCTCCGCAGCGCCGATGCGGCCGCGAGCGCGACAGCATCGCGGCGCGCGCGGACGACGATGACGCGTTCAAGGTCGATGCCCGCGCGTTCCGCCGCGAGCGGGTCGAACGATGCGGTGGGGTCGATCCACGCGGCCATTCCACCCTGTGCCTGCGCGCCCGCGACGGCGCGGAGCGCGAGCGAGAGCTTCCCCACGCTCGGCGGTCCAACGAATGCGAGCGGCTCGCCCGCGGCGAGACCGCCGCCGATCACGTGATCGAGCGAAGTTTTCGTTGCAATGACGATCTCGCCGCGGCGGCGCTCGCTTGTTTCACCGCGTGCAAGCGCATGTACCCCAAAGCGCCCCTCGATACGCGCGATGGCGCCGGCCAGTCCGGTCTCTCCCACGGTCGCTCCCCTAAGTGCGTTCGCCATCCGCCCGCTCCGACCCGGTGCCTGGCTCCATCGGGTTCGTTAGAACGGATGTTCTACAACTTATTCGGCCAAGCCGGCCTTGTCAAGCTCCATCGGAATTACCAAAAGGCCGCTCTATGGCCGCAATCGTGCACGCGCGCTGGCCATGGCCAGTGTTGCGCCGGGACGTTGCGCGGACTGCGGGGCGGATGCCTACATCCAGCTCGCGGTCGAGAACGCCATGGTCTGCGCGCACTGCTACGCCTCGCGCCTGGGTCTCTCCCGCCAAACGGCCCGCAAGGGCGGCGAGCGCCACGACTATTCGCGTCTGCCGAGGCGCGCGAACTAGGAGCTTGCGACAGCTCGCGGCCGGACCACAGCGACCGCCTCCCGAAGTGCGCTGACCCGCAGCGCCGCATACCCCGCAAGGAGCGTCACGAGCACGCCGCCGGCGAGGAAGGCGTTGTTGATCCCGGCAAGTGCGCCCACCGTGCCGAGGAGCATTTGGCCCAGCGGCATGAACCCGATGAAGACCATCGTCTGCACGCTCATCACACGACCACGCAGCGCGTCCGGAGCGCGCGTCTGCATGAGCGTGGTCGCCATACCCATGAAGACCATCACCGCGAGGCTCGTGAAGCCGACGAACACCATGGCGCCGAGCAGCGTGCGCTGTACGCCGAAGAGCAGCAGGAGCGTTCCGTGGGCGAAGGCCGCGCCGGTCAGCAGCGCGCCACGGCGCCTCCAGCCACCGAGCGACGCCGTCAGTAGCGCGCCGACGAGCGCGCCGGCTCCCGAGGCCGCGAGCAACCACGAGAGCTCGAGCGCGCCGACGCCGAGGAGCTGCGCTTCCGCGGGAAGCAGCTGGATGTACGGACGCGTTAGGAGCGCGGTCGCGATGCTGAGCGCGACGACCCACCGGAGGACCGGGTCCCCACGGATGAACGACAGTCCTTCGCGGATCGAGTCGAGCATCGAGAGTCGCGGACCGTATTCGACGACCGGCTGAGGTCGCATCAACAGAAGCGCGACAACGATCGAGATGTACGAGATCGCGTTGATGATCATCAGCCCGCCGACGCCGAAGGGGATGATCAAGACCCCGCCGAGCAGGGGTCCGACGAGCGTGGCGCCATTGAACGCGGCCGAGTTCAGGCCGATGGCGCTCATGAGCTCCTTATCCGACACCAGGCGCGGCACCATCGCCTGACGCGTCGGCGCGTCGAACGAGAAGATGATCGAACTGAGCGCGCTGATCAGGATGACCTCGACGATGTTGATCTGACCCGAGATCGTGAGGAGCCCGAGGATCGCGGCAACGACCGCGGCGCTCGACTGAGTGAGGAGCAGCAGGCGCCGGCGGTCCGCGCGGTCGGCTACGACGCCGCCGAAAAGTCCGAAGGCGAGGCCGGGGACCGCCCGCGCCAGGCCCGCGAGCCCCAGATAGAAGGGAGCGAGCTGCGGCACGCCGTCCTTGGTCGCGAGCTGGACGATGAGCCAGCCGAGGCCGAACTGCTGCATCCACGTCCCGATGTTCGAAACCACCAGGCCGATCCAGAAGAGCCGGAAGTCGCGGTGCTCGAGCGCGGACCAGGCCGAGGTGCGGCCGGGTTCGGCCGCCGCGGCCTCATCCAGCGCCTCGCCTTCAAGCTCGGGGGCAAGGTCCTTTGCGGTCACTGCGAGAGTGCATGGGAGTCGAACCCACCACGGAACGTTCTACGCCCCGTCAACGGTTTTGAAGACCGCGAAGCTCACCGGAGCCCTCGCACTCTCAGTTGGGTTTCCAAAGAAACCCAAGGCCAAGTGTAGGTACGAGTGGGCCGAGGGTCGTCGGCGTCCGCCCGTGGCGCTCCGTCAGCCGGCGATCAAGAACCGAGGACGTTGGTCGGCGACGCTGAAGAGCTAATCGGCGCTTTGGCTCGATGCCAGGCCGCACCACGCACGAAGGTCCCGATCAGGCCAAACCGACGGCGCCGCGATCACCTTCGTTCATCTCGCATCGTCTAGTCCTCGCGAAGACCAGACAAGGCGCTCGTCATCGCGACGAGCCAGAAGCCGATGAACGCGAGCGCGAAGACGACAAGCGCGATCGACTCCGACATCCGGATCACCTCCGTTTGTCGGTAGCCTCGCGCTAGCCCGGATGGCGGGAAGGGCCGGAGCGCCCCGTTCGGGTAGGCCGTTCGGCCCAACCTGGCACCGGCCGTGCGCTTCTCAAGTCTCCGGCGCGCTAGTACTTCGGGCGATGCTTGGCCACGTATGCCGCAGCCTCGGCCCGCCGGGACAGGCCGAGCTTGTCGAGGATGCGACTGACGTAGTTCTTGACGGTCTTCTCCGATAGGAAGAGAGCGGTCCCGATATCTCGGTTGGTCTTGCCTTCGGCGAGCTGCTCCAGCACCTTCCGCTCCTGATCGGTCAATGAAGCCAGCGCGGGATCCTGCTGCTCGCGTCCCTGTCGGATCCGTTCAAGCACCTTCCCGGTCACGTCCGGATCGAGCAGCGACCGACCGGCCGCAACGGCTTGGATCGCATCGATGACCGCCTGGCCACGCGTCTGCTTGAGCAGATAACCCGACGCGCCCGCGACGATCGAGGCGAACAGCGCCTCGTCATCGGCGTATGAGGTCAGCATGATCACGCGGGTCTCTGGGCTTGCTTCGCGGATCTCGCGGCAGGCCTCGACGCCGCTGCCGTCGGGAAGCCGCACGTCCATGATCACGACATCGGGCTTCGCCTTCGCGGCCGCCTCGATGGCTTCCTTCATGGTTCCGGCCTCGCCGACCACGGACATGTCCGCGTGTCGCGACAGCAATGTGCGCAGCCCCTCACGTACGACCTCATGGTCATCGCACAGCAGCACGCGCGTGGCCGTGGCGGTCATAACGCTGCCTCCACTCGCATCGGCACTTCGAAGCGCAAGCGCGAGCCCTCCCCCGGCGCCGTCTGGACGTTGAGCCGGCCACCGGCAGAGAAGGCGCGCTCACGCATGTTGCGCAGTCCGTGTCCATCGGTCGCGCGCTCGTAGTCGAAGCCGACTCCATCATCCGCGACCTCGAGCACGACTTTGGAATCGTCGAGAAACAGCCGCAGCGACGCACGCTTGGCTCGAGCGTGCCGTGTGACATTGCCTATCGCGTCCGCGGCGATATAGAAGGTTGCCTCGCGGCCGATCCCATCGAGGGCGCCGACGGCTTCTGGAGAGACGGCAACATCGACATCGAGCAGCGCGTTCGTGCGCGCCTGCGCGGCCAGTGTCGGCAGTGACTCGGTCAGCGGCCTGTCGCTGCCGCGGATGGGCCGGAGGCCGAGCACGTAGCTGCGGAGATCCGCGATGGCGACGTTGAGACGGTCAACGGCGCGGTCCACCGCGATCCGAGCCTCTCTGGGTTCGCGCTCGATGCGGGTGGCCGCGTCCTCCAGCATCAGACCCAGCGCGTAGAGGGACTGGATCGCACCGTCGTGAAGATCCATGCCGATACGATGCCGCTCCTCGAGGACGGAGACACGCTCGGCCTGCTCGTAGAGCCGCGCGTTCTCGATCGCGATCGCCGCCTGGGCAGCGAGTGTCGTCGCCGCTTCCTCATCCTCGTCGCTGAACTCCAGAGCTCCCTGCTTCTGTGTCAGGTAGAGATTCCCGAGCGCTACGCCACGCCAGCGGATCGGTGTGCCCAAGAAACTACGCATCGGCGGGTGATTGGCGGGAAAGCCGACCGAGGCCGGATGATCCTTGATCTCCCGCACGCGCAGGGCGTGCGGCTCGCGCTGGATCAGCCCAAGCAAGCCGAGACCATGCGGCAGGGGACCGATGAGCGCGCGTTCCTCGTCCGTGATCCCCGACGTGATGAACTGCTCGACTGTGCCGCTTTGATCGAACACGCCGAGTGCGGCGTACTTCGCGTTCGCGACCGCGCGAGCCTGGTCGACCACGCGCTGCAGGACCGTCGCGGTCTCAAGCTCGGAGGTCAGCGCCATGCCGGCCACATTGAGCGCCCGCAGACGCGCGGCCTGCTCGCTCTCGCGGCGGTGCAGCTGCGCGAGCCGGCCAAAGACCACGGCCGAAAACGCGAGCACGCCGGCAACCCCGATGACCAGAAGCACGAGGTGCCCTGGCCCGCTCGACAGGCCCGGCTCGAGTACGAAGTAGTCGAGCGCAATCAGTCCCGCGATCAGCAACGACGGAAGGACGAAGCCTGCCAGCCGGAGCCGTCCTGGAAGCGTTACACCGGTTTCGCGAGCGTCACTCAGGAGTCTGATTATTCCCCAGCGGTCGCTTTAGCCGCGCTTGGCAGAGCGGATGCGCGTCGCGACCGGAAGCTCGCAGCCCTCCGGTGTCCGACCGCTGTTCGAGTACGCGATTGGCGCGGTCAGCGGCACGAGATCGAGCTGCCCTTCGAGGCCCTCGCCGCTCATGCGAGCTGCGGGACCCGGACGGTGTTCCCGGGCGCGCTCGCTTGCTTCGGCGCCTTCCACGGTGTGCCAAGGATCGGGAGCAGGTAGCGGTCGAGTCCGATATAGCCCGCGGTCTTCCAGGCGAGGACCAGGAGGAAGCCGAGCAGGAGCAACACGGGGTTGGTGCTGGCGCTGCCGGCGAGCATGAAGTTGAGGTTCATGAACGCGCCGCCGACCGCGGCGATGCCGACGAACGCTCCGAGGATCAGACCGACTCCGACAGCGGTCTCACCGAAGGCGATGACCTTGCCCATGACGACCTCGGCGTGGTTGTCGATCAGGAACTGGATGAAGGCGCGGTACCAGTCGTAGGTGATCGCTGGCTTCGCGGGCGCGGCGGGGATCGCCGCTATCCGCTGCCAGAAGGCGAGGATGCCCGCGCCGTCGATGATGTAGTTGGTTTTGGCACCGGTGTCGATCACCTTGTGCCAGCCGGCGTCCAGCCACGAGAAACCGACGTATACCCGGACGATCAGCCAGACGGCGGCCATGCGCGTGTCTGAGAAGAGGAACTTGGCGAGCGGTGGGTCTGCGATGACGGTGTGACGCTTGAGGAGTTCTCTGGTCTTCACGGTGTACCTCCTTCGGCGTCCACTCTCGCTTCGGCCACATGATCCAAACAGGGCCGGGCGGCCCAAAGTCCGCGGCCGATAGGCCACGGGGAATGGGGCCGGTAGGGCACGGTGTGCGTATGGAAGGGTCGGTTTCGAAGGCTTTCGCGAGGCGATCCCCGCCAGAGACAACGGCACTCCGAAGAAGTGACCTTCGGCCCTACTCGTGCGCGTCGCTCCAGAACAGGCTTCGTCGAGTGTCGCCGATAACGCCCGAGCTGCTCTTTGTCGTGGCGGTCCTAGTTCTGCTCGGCGTCGCCATCGGGACGTTATCCGCTCGTCTCTTCACGGCGGCGACTCGTGCGCGAACAAGCCGCTTCAACGAAAAGCCGACAGCAGGAAGGCGTTAGACCGCCTAGCCGGCGACGGTTCGCATCATTGTTGGGCGCGTCCCGAAGTAAGCGACGAGCGCCATGACGGTGCCGCCGACTTACGCGGCGTTGTCTCGCGCCGGCGGTCTTAGTCGGCGGAGGAGTCGCTCGGGGGTCGCTCTGCGTCGTTGCTGCTACGGAGATCCTTCCGGCCTCGGCCCGGCCAGACCTTGTGACGCCCCTCGTTGACCCGAACGGCGGCCGCAGCCGGATCCATGTTGCAGTAGCCCTCGAAAATGACACCTCTATCCATCAAGAACGAGGGCGTCACCAGATCGGCCTTCACGCGGGCGTGCCCCCGGAGCTCGACGGAGTCGCGAGCTCGGATCTTCCCGGTGACCTCGCCCTTGATGACCACCGAGCCGCAACGAATATCCGCGTCGACCTTCGCCTGCTCGCCGATGATCAAGAGGTCGTCGGTCGTTATAGCGCCCTTGAACGTGCCGTTGAACTCCACCTGGCCCTTGAAGCTCAGCTTGCCCTCGAAGACCAGTCCGGGGCCGAACGTCGCGTTCCCCGCTGGATCGACGCTTGCCTGGTAGGCGGTTTCGCGCATCTGACCCTCCCGATCGTCGCTCGCATAGCAAAGAACGCGTCACGAGAGCGCGACGCTACGGGTCGGGGATCAACGACCCTCCGCCACGCGCGTTTCGACGAGGAGCAATTCGGTCCCAGAGTCGCCCGCTTCGATCTCGATCGCCGGCTCGCCGATGATCTTCGCCGCCCCGCCCTCGTCGAGCGCGGGCTTCGCGGGCGAGCCGTGCACGACGAAGAGATAGCCGCCGAACCCGGGACGGAACTCGTGCCGCACCTTCTTGCGCGGATCGATGAGTGCCGCGTACACCGCCGCGTCCTGATGCACGGTCACCGCGTCGGCGGCGCGCGGTGCGCCGTCCTTCCCGTATCCGGGCGCCGGAACGAGGACCGGCTTCAGGGTGTTGCGGCGCGACTCCGCGCTGAACTCGCGCTGCTCGATGCTCGGCTCGAGGCCGCGACGTGACGGCATGATCCACATCTGGATGAAACGCATCGGCTCGGTCTTGGAGGCGTTGCGCTCCGAGTGCTGCATCCCCGACCCGAGGGTCGCACGCTGCACCGAGCCCGGTGGAAGGATGCCGCCGTTGCCGCGCGAGTCGGCATGCTCGAACGTGCCTTCGGCGACGTACGTGATGCCTTCGATGTCGCGGTGCGGATGCATCGGCCACGCGGCGCCGGGTACCAGGCGATCGTCGTTGAACACGCGCAGGTCGCCGATGCCCATGTTCGCGTCGTCCCAGTACTGATCGAAGCTGAAGTGCCAGTTCGCGGAGAACCAGCCGCCCTCGGCATGGTGGAGCGACGCACGCGGGCGCAGAACGACGGTCACCGGGACGCGGCGGGTGCTAGTTCGTACGCGTGGGCGTCGTCGGCGTTGGCGGCGTGGGCCTCGTCGTGGTCGTGTCCGTGGGCGTCGACGGTGTTGGGGTCGTGGGCTTCTGCGACGCCCGGGTCGTGCTCGTGGTCGACTCGGCTGCGGCGGCGACGAAGTGCGGCTGGATCTGCTGAAGCAGCTTTTCCTTCGGGACGTAACCGACCACACGCTGCGCTTCGCGGCCGTTCTTGAACAGGATCATCGTGGGGATCGCCCGGACGCCGAAGCGGCCGGCGGTGATCGGATTGGCGTCGACATCGAGCTTGGCGATCTTGACCTTGTCGCCCTGCTCGGTCGCGATCTCCTCGAGCACCGGAGCGACCATGCGGCAGGGGCCGCACCAGACCGCCCAGAAGTCGACAAGCACCGGGGTGTCCGACTTGATGACCTCGGTCTCGAAGTTCTGATCGCTGACGACTTGCGGTTTGGTCATTTTCCTACACCTCTAGAACTTGAACGCTAGCTGATGGCCCATTTGTTCCACCTCTGGAGAAAGGCCCAATACAGTCTCGAGCAAGTCCAGCGCCACGTCCGGTTTCGTGGCCCACCCCCGTAATGGCCCCCACTTTACGAAGCGCCAGCCTCGCCGTCGAACCAGGTCGGCGAGGGCAGGCGAGCGACGGAGCTTGAACTCGGCAAGCGGCCGGCGCTCGTCGGCGATGGCGAAGAAGCGGAACAGATGGTCCTCATCGGGTATGGCCTCGCCCAGCGCGACGAGGCTGCGATGCATCCGCGCGGTCCACTCGAGCTGCCAGACGAAGACCATGTGCCCGCGCTCGTACCAGACGCAATCGACGTACTCCAGCGCGTCGACGGAAACGCGTGAAACGCGGGAGACCGGGATCGCCCGCTCCGCGTCGGTCATGAGATCGGAAAGCACCGCGCCGCGATCGGCGTGCGTCGCGGGCAGCGGGCGGCGTTCCAGATCGCGGCCGACGTGCACCTTGAAGCCGAGCCGATGGCCGGCGTCCACGAGCTGCGCGGCCAGAAGCGTCTGATCTGCCTGACGACGCACCAGACCGTCCTCCTCGCGCAGCCGCCAGCGTCCATCGTCGCCCTGCCGCCCGTACGCGGCGATGCAGCGCTCGACCATCTCGCGGTCGGGCGTCTCGATGTCGCGGAAGAGCCCGTACGAGCGCCGCACGAGCGCGCGCGTTTCGATCTCGCGCGATGACGAAAGAAGTCCCCAGACGCCCCACTCAAGCCGGTCGTCGATGGGCGTCGTCTCGGCCGGCTGCGCGAGCGTGTACAGGGTCGTGTCCTGGGCGTGCTCGGCGGCCGGACCATCGAGGTCGACAGTCACGATGCCCGAGCGCCGCGCATCGGCGAGCGCGGAGCGAAAGTGATCGAGGAAGACCTCGAGCTCGGAGACACCGCCCGCGCGGGAGAGCGTGAGGGAAGCAAGGAGCTTTCGCGCCGCGAGGCTCTCGAGCGCCGCGACACCCGCGCGGTCGGTCGCCACCGGTTCGCCGCGCGCCGTGATCGCCTCACGCACACCCGCGCGGATCGCGTCTTCTATGGCGGGCGCGTCGGCGATCCCGTGATCGCGCAGGAGCGGAACGTCGCGATCGAAGTCACAGATCGCGGCCGCGCCTGATCCACCGGCGACGGGCGTCGCGAGCGCGTCGCGTTGATAGGTGATGCCGCGCAGGCGGTAGCCCGCGCCGGCGGCGCCGAGCGTCACCGCAGCGACGCTGGCGAGATCGGCGTGCGGGACGTACACGACCGCCGGGGCTTCGGGTCGTGAACCCCGGTGACCGTCGACGAGCGCGGCGCGCACCGTTCGGAGCAGCCGTTCGCGCGCGACAACGCGGCCCTCACCGGAGTCGGCCGGTTTCAGGCCACGCGCACCGAGCAGTACGACGGCGGCGACCGCGGTCCAGCCGCCGAGCAGATCCTCCACGGGCGCCTGGCACATCACCAAATCGGCGTCACCAGGGTCCACATCGAGTGTGAGTCGGGGGGCCGCGGGTGGCAGCGCCCCCCGCGACTCGAGCCAGGCAACCAGCTCGCGGACAGTTCGGTCGAACTCGAGCCAGACGTTGACCTCGCGCGCCTGTGACGCATGCGGGCGGCGGGCCCGACCCTTCTCGATCCGCAGTGGGGTGCCATGGCCGGCGAGGGCGTTGAGGCGGCTCCCCGAGACGAGCACCTCGAGCGCGCAGAGCTTCAGGAAGTCTCGCGCGGCGGGGGATGCGAAGGGCAGGGGGAGAGGTCCAGGGGGCGGGGGCTCCAGGGGTAGGGGCCCCTGGGCGCGAAGCGACACGCGGAGCGGAGCGCGAAGCGCGCCCCCCTCGACTGTTTCGATCGCGCGCAACGTGGCCACGAACGCCGTGAGATTCCGTGGCGTGTAGAGCGCCGCGACGCTTTCACCGAGGGCCTGAGCCGCGGGATCGGGACCGAACCGCTCGACGAGCTGCCAGTACGCCATCCCCCGTTGCTCGAGACGCTGGCTCGCGGCGGCATCTTCGTCGTTCGCGGCTTCGATGAGCAGCGCGCGTCCCTCGCGCGCGCAGATCCCACAGCGGAACGCTTTCTTGGTCGGCACGGATGCATCGCGCTCCCAGAGGAACGCCTCGACGATCACCGGCCCGCGGCAGGTCGCGCAGGTCGACCCGTAAAGCTCGCGCATCGCGACGCGGTGCGGCGTGCCGACGAGCGCGCTCTCGCCAACACGGTCGAGCGCCGCAAGGATCTCGTCACCGGGGGGCGCCTGCGCGATCACGCGCCGCGCCCATTCGCCGAGCGGCTCGCGCGAGCGCGCTACCCCGCGACGGTCGGCGCGCTCGGCCGCGTCGGCGGCGGACCACGGATACGCGAGCGGATCAAGGACGACGCCGCGTCGCAGCGAGTAGGCGTTCGCGTAGACCTCGGCGAGCGTGGCGGGGAATGCCGTGCCGAAGCGATCGAGAGGACGAGGAAGAGGAAGCGTCTCGAGCGGGACCATGGAGCGGACGCGCTCTGGTTGGCTCAAGGCAATGTGAAGAGTACGGCCCTCCTGGTGTCCACGATCGCCCCGATCACGCGGCCGTCGCGCGACATCGTGACGTCGCCGATCGTGCCGCCGGCGCCGAGCTCGTCGACCGTGCCGTCCGCCGGCCCGAAGGCGAGAAGCCGGTCCGTGCCGTCGAGCACCACCGCGCGCCGCGCGGCGACGAGCCGCCGGCCATCGACGAGCGGCGCGGTCCACCGTGTCACGCGATCGGTGCTTACGGCGGTGAGCGTCTTTTCATCGAGCAGGTAGAGCGTCCCGTCGGGTCCGAACGCCACGTCGCGCACGGCTTTGCCGAGGCGCTCTGCCGTCGGCTTCTCGGAGAGCGCCATGAGATACGTGCCCTGATCGGTGATCGCGGCCGCGAACGTGCCGCTGCGGTCGATCGCGAGAGCTCGGCCCGCGCCGGGCACGCGGGCGACCGGTCGGGGATCTGCGTCACGGCCCGGCCGGAAGACCTCGATGTCGTAGCCACCGCCGCTCGTCGTTCCGACGTAGACGTCGCCCGCATCGCTGCCTGCGATCTGCGAGCCCGAGGCTGGCGTCACGATCGGGAACGGGGCGCCCAGAGGCGCGCCGTCCGGCGCGCGACCGCCGATGAGCCCGGGGCCGCCCGCGGCTTCACCGGTCGGACCCTTCGACGCGGCCACGAAGGCACGGGCGGTCGGCACGAACATGATCTGCGTCGCGGCTCCGGTGAACCGCATTCCCGATCCCACGAGCTGTCCCGACGGGACCGCGAGGAAGTTCACGACCTGTCCCCCGGCGGCGAAGAAGCGACCGTCGTCGGCGAAAGCCAGAATGCTCAGTCCGGCATAGGACTGGGGCGCGGCGCGCAGCGTGCCTGACGGGTCAAAGAGGGCCGCATAACCGTCGTCCCCGCCGGTGACCAGCCACGACCCATCGCCGCTAAGTGCGAGCCTGCGCGATGCGCTGCGCGTGTCCTGCACGCGCGACGGCTCCCGCCACAGTTCAGCGTCCGGCACCGGGCCGCTCCTCGTGAACGTGTACGACTGCTCGTCGGTGACCACCGAGGTGATGCCCTGCTTGGCGAGCTCCGCCGACACCGCATCGGCGGACGCCCGGCTGGGATACGGCCCTAAGCGAACGACGAACGGAGAGGTCTGCGTCACCGTCGCGTTCAGCGGCGAGCCCATCGCGCGCAGCGCCTGCAACCCATCGGCGCGGCTGCCGTACGGGCCTGCGGTCACGGTCGAGCGCGGCGCCGACGTCGCGGTCACCACGAATGAGGCCCCGCGCGCGAGCGTGTTCTGCAGCGTGTCGTCCTTAGCGAGGACGAGGGACAGGTCGCGCAGCCGCTCCCATCCGGCGGCCACGCCGGAGATGACGCGCGCGAGTGTCGCCGGGTCGCCGCCATCCGCGTAGGCCTCGCCATCCTTCGCGAGATCCGCGAGGCCGTCGGCGAGCGGCACGAGCTTGTCGCGGATGGGCCCCGAGCGGTCGAGGGTCGCGGCGAGGACGTTCCCGGTGAACGAGGAGATCGACTTCGTCGAGCCGCGCGCGATCGTTCCGTAGCGGACCGGCGCGACGGTGCGGATCTTCTCCCCGGCGAGCGCCCCGGCGAGGCCGTAGTCGTACGCGGCGTACTGGAGGAGGATTGCACCGGCATCGCGCGCGAGCTTGGAGCCTGTCTCGACGTCACGCGATGGCGGGGGCTTGGGCTGGACCGACTGCGTGCAGGACGCGGCGAACGCAAGGGCAAGCAGGACTGCGAGTACGCCGGGGGCCGGCGGGCGCAGGGGCAGGGGCCCCTGGCCCGAAGCGCCCCGGAGTTTGCTCACTCCTCGGCTTCGTCCTCCGCATCGTCGTCGTCCTCGGTCTCCACGGCGAGCGGCTCGTCGGTGGACTCGGCCTCCTCGAGGACTTCCTCGCCAGTCGGCTCCTCGGCCTCGGCCTCTTCGACTTCCTCGCCCTCTTCGTCGGCGCCGCCGTACCTGAAGAAGGTGCCCCGAACATAGGCGCGCTCCTTCGTCTCCGCGGGGCGGTGGTGGCCGGGGAACGAGATGCGGCTCGCGTTCTCGGGGCTCTGGAATATCTCGCGGATCGCGATACGCGGGTTTTGCGCGTCCGTGCTGACGAGCGCCGCGACGTACTGGTTGCCGGTCCGGATGAGGTCGATCAGGCGCCGACCGACCTTGGGCTCGAGGAAGCCGACAAGCTCGCCGTCACGCGCGTGCACCGCGAGAAGGCCTTCCTGCTCACGCAGCTCGCACTCTGCGCCGGGGCTGTATTTGGCGAGAACGTGCGTCGGCGCTGGATTGATGAGCCGGAGAATCCCGGTCTTACCCATGTCCTCGATGAAGAGGCGGGGCTGGGTCCTGGTGGTGGTCGTGTTCGGTTTGCCCTTGTGCTCGAGCAGGGCGGCCACGCGGCCCCGGTTCCGAAGAGCGATCGAGTTGTAGGGCTCGATCCTCAGGACCTCGGCGAACGCCGCCTTGGCCTCCTCGAGCCGATTCAGCTCGATGAACGCGCGCCCCAGCCGGTTGCGTCCTTCGACGTCGTCCGGCGAGGCCTCGACGATCTTCTGGTTCAGCTCCGCGGCGCGCGGCCAGTCCGCCTCGAGGGCGGCAAGGATGGCCTGTTCGGCAAGAGCGCGCGCGCGAAGGCCGCTTTCGCTTGTCGGTGACACGGATCTTCCTCCAGCGCATGAGCGTACGCCCGGTAGGGCGCTCTGGGATGTACGAATTGTAGCGAGCCGGGGGCTCCGCCCCCCGGCCCCCGCGAGTACGCTTTCGCCCGATGCCGTACCTGTCGGAGATACAGCACCGTAGGGTGATCGAGCCGAACGGCAATGAGGTGGGAAAGCTCGCGGACGTCGCGGTCGTCCCGCAAGGGCAGTTTCCGGCCGCGCAGTGGGCGATCCTCGCCACGCCGAACGGCGAGAAGGTCGTGCGCTGGGCGGACCTCGCACAGGAGATCGGCCACTTCCGCCTTCGCGCGCGCCTCGAGAGCACGCCCGACGCGCAGCTGCCGCCGGAGGCGCTTCGTCTGGCTCGCGACCTCCTCGACAAGCAGATCGTCGACACCCACGGCGCCAAGGTCGTGCGCGTGAACGACCTGCAGCTCGCCGAGCGCGAGGGCCAGCTGCGTCTCGTCGGCGCCGATGTGGGCCTGCGCGGACTCCTGCGGCGGGTCGGCGCTGAGAATGTGGCCGAGCGCGTGGCCGGGCTCGCCGGGCGCCGGCTGCCGCGCGGGATCATCCCGTGGCACCTCGTCGAGCGCCTGGAGACGACCGGAGCGCCCGTGCGCCTAACGGTCCCGCACGGAAAGCTTGCGCTGCTCCATCCCGCGGACATCGCCGACATCGTCGAAGAGATGACCGCGGACGAGCGGGTCGCGGTCTTCCAGCAGCTGGACCTCGAGACCGCGGCCGAGACCATGGCGGAGGTCGAGCCCGAGATGCAGGCCGCGATCGTCAGCGACCTTCCGGAGGAGCGCGCCGCCGACATCCTCGAAGAGATGGACCCCGACGAGGCCGCGGACCTCCTGCAGGACCTCCCCGAGGAGCGGCGCGACGAGCTCGTCGAGCTCATGGAGAAAGAAGAGAAGCAGGACGTCGAGGAGCTCCTCACCTTTCCCGAGGACTCGGCCGGCGGGATCATGACCAGTGACTTCCTCGCTCTGCCGGGCGGGATCACCGCGGCTCAGGCGATCGATGAGCTCCGGGTGAAGAAGCCCGACCCCGAGCTCACCTACTACCTCTACGTCGTGGATGGCGACGGGAAGCTCGAGGGAGTGCTCTCGCTGCGCGACCTCGTCGTCGCGGCGCCCGAGACAAAAGTCACCGAGATCATGGATCCGCACGTGCTGAAAGTCGACGCCGAGACCCCGAAGGAAGAGGTCGCCGCGCTCATCGCGAAGTACGACCTCCTCGCTCTCCCCGTCGTCAACGCCCGAGGCAAGCTCATGGGGACCGTCACCATCGACGACGTCGTCGAGCTCATGCTCCCGCGCGGCTGGAAAAAGAGGTCGCTTAGGTCGATCGCACGGTGATCAGGACCGCCTCCGCGGTCCGCCGCGCCCGCGTCCGTCGCGCCACGCTCCTCGCGTTCCTCGCCGTGATGGGCCCCGGGATCATCACCGGCTTCGCCGGGAACGACGCGGGTGGCGTCACAACGTACACAGCGGTCGGCGCCCATTACGGGTACGCGCTGCTCTGGCTCCTGCTGCTGTCGACCGCAGGCCTGGTCGTCATCCAGGAGATGTGCGCGCGCATGGGCGCGGTCACCGGCAAGGGGTTGTCGGACCTCATCCGCGAGCGGTTCGGCGTGCGCTGGACGATCGTAGCGATGGTCGCGCTCCTCGTCGCGAACGGCTCGAACGTCGTCGCGGAGTTCGCGGGCGTCGCGGCGAGCCTCGAGCTCCTCGGCGTGGAGCGGATCGTCTCCGTCCCCGCCGCCGCGATCGCGATCTGGGTGCTGGTCGTGTTCTTCAGCTACCGCGTGGTCGAGCGCGCGCTCTTCGTGCTGCTCCTCGCCTTCGTCGCCTATCCGGTCAGCGCGTTCATCGTCCAGCCGGACTGGGATGCGGTCCTGCGCGGCGTTGCCGTACCGACGCTCTCGCCGGGTCAGGCCGCGCTCATCGCGGCGCTCGCGCTCGTGGGCACGACGATCACGCCCTACATGCAGTTTTACATCCAGGCCTCGATCGTGGACAAAGGCATCGGCCGCGATCTCTACCGCTATGCGCGCGTGGACGTGTACCTCGGCGCGCTGCTCACCGGTCTCAACGGTTTCTTCATCGTGGTGGTCGCCGGGGCGGTGCTTTTCCCCGCGCACGTCCTCGTGAATTCGGCGGCGGATGCCGCGCAGGCACTGGGGCCGCTCGCCGGCGATCAGGCGAAGCTGCTCTTCGGCATGGGACTCTTCGGCGCGTCGCTCCTCGCAGCGACGGTCATGCCGCTCTCGACAAGCTACGCGATCTGCGAGGCGTTCGGGTGGGAGTCGGGCATTAGCAAGGACTTCCGCGAAGCACCGGTCTTCATGGGTCTGTTCACGCTGCTGCTCGTCATCGGTGCCGTCGTGGTGCTCTCGCCGAGTGTGCCGCTCATCCCACTGATCCTGGTGTCGCAGAACGTGAACGGCCTGCTCCTGCCGATCGTGCTCGTCTTCATCCTCCTGCTCGCGGGCGATCGCGCGCTCATGGGCGATCAGGCGAACGGCCGCGTCTCGCAGATCGTCGGCGTCGGCACGGCGCTCATGGCGTCGGCGCTCTCGCTCGGCCTGGTCGCCGTAACTGTCCTCGGTCTGTGACCGGCGCGCCTGTGCGCGGAAGCCAGACTTGGCGCGTGCGCCGACTTGCGATATTTGCGCTTGCGATCACGACCTGCGTCGCACGGGCACCCTCGACACCGACGCCGTCCGCAACACCCACGCCGCCGGCGCGCGCCGTCACCGCGAGCCCCTCCCCGACCCTCGCTCCACTGCGACTGGGGCTCGTCGTCCCGACGAGCAGCGCCTTGCTCGATTTCGGACTACGGACCGAAAGCGACCCGCAGCCCTTTGCGCCGCTCGTAGGTGCCCTGTACCCAGTCGTCTCACCGGACGGCCGGCGCCTGGCGTACTGGCACCGCGATACGGGCGCGGGCGACACGAAAGACGCCCTTCGCGCGATGGAGCTTACGAGCGGCGAGGAGATCGAGCTCCTCCGCCTCGAGAACGAGCGCGCCGGAGGGATCGGCTGGCGCGACGACGCCGCGGCGCTCGTGTTCGCTGCGACCTCCGTGCAGCTTGCCAGCGGAGTAAACCCGCCGCCGCTGTACGCGGCGCTCCGGACGGTCGAAGTGGGAGGTCACCAGTCGCGCGAAGTGCGGCGCTTCGACCGGACGCGTATCTCTCCGGTCGCGTGGAGCGCATCGACGCACGTGATCGCCGGCCAGGACACGGGCGAAGGAGGCCTGCGCGTGCTCTTCCGGATCCGCGAGGATGGGTCCAGTCCAGGCGACACGCAGGGCGAGCGGCGGTTCAATGAGATCGTCGACGTGACGCGCGACGCGAAGTCGGTCCTCGCACAGTTCGCATACGCCGAGTCGAACAAGACCTTCAGCGGGACCCGTATCGTCGGAGCGGATTCGCCCCGGCCGATCGCGGAGCACGAGGTCCCGCAGGGCGCGTTCCTGATCCGCGCGCGTTTCCGTCCAGGCACCGAGGACGTCCTCGCGCTCGTGCGCGCGGCCGACTCCGGCCGTTACGCGCTAGAACTCTGGCCGTCCGGAGGCTCGACGTCGCGGGTGATCTGGACGAGCGCCGCGAGCGCGACGACCTCCGGAGACCTCGTGATGCGGGTCGACGGAAAAGCCGCGTACGTGCGGACGGATGCCGCGGCGGGGTCGACGTGGCAGATGGTCGATCTCGATAGCGGAGCGGCCACGGCGTTCGCCGCCGGGGCGGTCGGGATCACGGGCGGCCCGTCCTTCGTCAGCCCGTCCTTCTTCATCAGCGACGCCGCGATCACCAAGCTCCGCCGCTAGCGACACTAGGTACAGGACCCCGGCGTTCCGCCGCGTAGGCAGAACTGCATGACCGCTTTCGCCGTCAGGAGATCGGCGATGCCGCTGGTCGAGTCGTCGCCGCCCATGCGTCCGAAGAGCTTCGAGCCGTCACGCGACCACCACATCTCGGTGAGGAATGAATAGTCGCCGAGCTTTCGCGCGGATCCGCTGCGATCGCGTAGCCAGACCGCCTGCGCGACGTTCGCTCCGCCGACCATCGGCCGCTCGACCGTCGCGAACTGAGCGGCCCGCGGCCGCCAGGTGGCGTATCCGATGAGCGAATCGGCGTTGCTCGGCCGATAGAGCTCGGTCGTCTTCTTCGAGGTGAGGTCGAACGTGTGGGCCACGGTCTGTCCGCCGAAGGCCCCGCGCGAGCTCCAGACGAACGCTTCCTGCTCGCTCGAGAATTCGGCGCCCGAGGCGGGCCCGATCGCCGTGACGTCCCCGCCCACGATCTTCGTCCCCGCCGCCGCGCGGTCGACGCGCGCCTCAGCGGAGCTGATCGGAACGAGCATCGCCTGGTAACCGGAGTCGCCCAGACCGAGCCCGAACACCAGCAGCGTGCCGCCCGGTGAGAACGCGAACGGCACCGGCGGCGACCCGACGAACTGCGGCTCGTCCGCGAGGAGGCGCTTCATCGTGCCGTCATCGACGGAGCCAACCCACAGCCCGGTCATCGCGGGGTCCCTATCGGCGCGACCGAGCGCGAATCGTGTGCCGTCCCGTGAGACGAGCGCCTGCCTGGGGGCGCCCTTGAGCAGAAGCTTCGATTCGCCGGCCTCCGGGCGCAGCACGTAGAGGCTGCTCTGCGCCTCGGGGACGCTGAGGGTGAGGAGCACGACCCGGCCGTCGCTCGACGCCGACACCGATGCGCTCGTTTGGGCCGGAGCCGTCTGCACCCCGACCACGTGCACGGTCGCCACCTCGGTCGCGCGGGCCGCGTCGAGGTCCAGCAGCACGACGCGGAAGTCCTCGCCGGAACCGAGCACGACGTAGTGGAACTCCGATGGGACGATGACCTTACTGACCTTGACCGTCGCGTCGCCGGGCGCGTTCGGCGTCGCCGTCGGGCTGGGCTGCGCCGACGGGCTTGGCGAAACGGCGACCGCGGTCGGCGAAGGGCTCGCCGTCACGGAGGGGCTAGGGCTCGTCGCAGGCGCGGGCGAGCGCGTGCCGTAGAGCGCGACGATCGCGAGGACGATGAGGATCGACACAGCGATGCCCACGGCCACGGTGGCAGGTCTGTATCGCATACCCATCCGAGCCTAACGCGGTTCTCCCCCGTTCAGGTGTTCCGGGAGACGGCGGCGCGCCCGATTGTCACTCGCGATGGCAATGGCGCTCGACGTCGCGGTTCCGGTGGTCGATCCCTACGGAAGCGTGTTCCGGCTGCTCCGTTCGGTGGAGCTCCCGTTCTCGCTGTTCCGGGTCGAGGATCCTTCCGAGGTCGAGCCCGACGCGCCGTTCGCGATCCTGAGCTCGTACGGCAAGGCCGATGCTCGTGCTATCGACGCGCTGGCATGGCGCGTGCCGACCGTCGTCTACGCAGTCCAGGTCCGCGCCAGCGATCCGGCGCCGATGATGTGCGCGCTCGGTTACGTCAGTGACCGTATGCCGGCCGCGCTCATCCGCGCCGTGATCATGGCGGCGCTCTCACGCTCGACCGGTCGGAACCACTCCATCTAGCGCGGCTCCGGCAGCACGCCACCGCCGGCATCGAGATAGCGGTCAGGGTTCTCCTGGAAGATCCGCTTGCAGCGCTCGCTGTCGAAGATGTAGACGAGCGCCTCGTAGCGGACGCGGATCGCTCCGGCCTCGACGGGTTTCCCGCAGATGACGCAGCGCCGATCGTTCATGCGGGCTCGAGCTCGATGAGCGGCTGGTGCGCGCGGACAAGCTGGCCATTTTCGATGAAGATCCGGCGCACTCTGCCCGCCGCCGTGGAGCGGATCTCGTTGAAGAGCTTCATCGCCTCGATCAACCCGATGACCTCGCCCGCAGCCACGTTCGAGCCCACCTGGACGTAGGGCTGGGCTTGTGGCGATGGCGAACGGTAGAAGATGCCCGTGAGCGGCGCGTTCACCGTCGGAAGCTCGGCAGCGATCGGGGGGGACACCCCCCCGTCCCCCCGCGCACCCGATAGCGCTGAGGGCGGCGGAGTAGCCGCCGCATCCGCGGCGACCGTCCCGTCCTTGGCCACCCGGACGCGGACGCCGCCCCGCTTCACTTCGAGCTCGCGCACATCCTCGTGCACAAGGCGTTCGAGCAGCTCGCCCACGAGCGCGTTCGCCTCGGCGCGGATCCGCTTCGGGTCGGGCACTAGGCGGCGTCCCGGCCGATGACGAGCGCGACATTGTGACCGCCGAAGCCCATCGAATTGGAGAGCGACACGTCGACCTGCGCCGTGCGTGAGCGGTTGGGCACATAGTCGAGATCGCACTCGGGGTCGGGCACTTCCTGGTTGATGGTCGGCGGGAGCACGCCGTCCCGCATCGCGAGTATGCAGATCGCGGCTTCCAGCGCGCCCGCGGCTCCGAGGGTATGGCCGGTCATCGACTTCGTCGAGGAGATCGCTAGCGTCCGGGCATGGTCGCCGAAGACCGTCTTGAGCGCGGCGGTCTCGGCGCCGTCGTTGGCTTGCGTTGACGTACCGTGCGCGTTCACGTACCCGATGCGCTCGGGACGCAGGCCGGAGTCGGCGATGGCCATCTGCATGGCGCGCACGGCGCCTTCACCACCTGGGGGCGGCGCGGTCACGTGGTAGGCGTCCGCGGATTGTCCGTAGCCGAGGAGCTCCGCGAGGATCGTCGCGCCGCGGGCGCGCGCGAAGTCGAGACCCTCGAGCACCAGGCAACCCGCGCCTTCGCTGAAGACGAAACCGTCGCGCTCTTTGTCGAATGGGCGCGACGCCTTCTCGGGAGCGTCGTTTCGGGTCGAGAGCGCGCGAGCCTGGTTGAACGCGCCGATCGCGACCTTGATCAAGCCCGCCTCGGCCCCACCGGCGAGCATCACATCGGCCTGCCCGCGACGGATGATCTCGGCCGCCTCGCCGATCGCGTTCGCACTCGACGCGCACGCCGATACGTGGCCCATGTTCGGGCCCTTCGCGCCGTACTTCATCGCGATCTCGCCGGCGGCCATGTCGATGATCATCATCGGGATCAGGAAGGGCGACACCTTCTTGGGGTCTCCGTCGTGCGACAGAATGTTGTCGACAAGGGTCTCGACGCCCCCGATCCCAGAGCCGAAGGCCACGCCGATGCGCGGGGCTAGATCGGGGGTCATTTCGAGCCGCGCATCCTTGAGGGCTTGAGCGGCAACGGCGACCGCGAACTGCACGAAGCGGTCCGCGCGCCGCACCTCTTTGCGATCCATGTACTCGAGTGGATCGAAGTCGCGGACCTCGCCCGCGATCGTGGTCTCGAGACCTGCCGGGTCGAAGCGCGTGATCGGACCAATGCCGCTCTTGCCCGCGACGATGCCGTCCCACGTCTTCTGCACCGACAATCCGAGGGGGCTGATCATGCCGATGCCGGTCACGACGACCCGGCGACGCTCGCCGTCCCGCACCTGACGAGTGTATTAGCGGTGCTGGATCGACTGCAGTGCGGCGATCTGCGACGTTTCGATCAGAGCGGCTCCTGCGAGCAGGGCGAACGCGACCGCCACGAGCGATAGCTCGAGACGCGTGAGGCGGACATCACGGAAATAGCGGACGCGCACGAGATTGCGATCGGTCAGCCGCCGCTGGCGCCAGACCGACGCATTCGCCAGCACGGTCGCGAGGACGATGTACGCGATGAGCTCCGGCACGCCGGCGTGCGACAACAGCACGCGTAGGTCGAGCGGCGCGATCCGCGCTCCGGGCACGAACAGAGCGAACGAGTTCGTGCCGAGCGCGATGCCGAAGCGGACGAGCCAGGTCCACGGCGCAAGATAGGCGAGAGAGATCGGCCCGATGCTGAAGAGACTCGCGAGCGCGATCACGCCGAAGCCGAACGCCGCGTTCCAAATGAACAGCGTCGCCGCGACACGGGCGGCGTGCGCACGCGCATCGAGCTCCGGCACAAGCCCGAGCGTGAAGCGAGTCGCGCCTTCAGGTAGCAGCGCGTAGCTGAGGCTCCAGGCGGCGACGAACGCGCCGATGCCTATCGCCGCTGAGGTCGCGAGACGGACCAGAGCGCTGCGGTGGGTGAGCGCGCGGGAGATGACTATCCAGGCCACGAAGCCAAAAAACGCTACCGACGCACCGACCTTACGACCATAGTCCGGTCGGAGTGGCACACAGCCGAGCGCCTGTGCCTGGGGAGCTAGACCCGGACGCGGATCCCGTCTAAGTGATCGCCGGCCGCGTGGACCTGCTGCTCGGCGAACGAGGTCATGATCACCGCACGGCCCTTCCCGTGGACGGTCCAGCCGGACGCGTTCTCCACTACCGCGGTGTCCTCGTCGATCCCGATGCCGCGGCACCCCGAGGGCCAGAGGGCGATCCACTGGCCGACGCGCTCAGTCGGAAAGCGCGTCAGGAGATCGAAGTGCGGGATCACGAAGTGCCCGGGCAAGACGCCCAGGCCGTCGCGCATTCCGATCTGGCGCGGCATCCCGTTCTCGTCGAAGTCATCGGGCGCGTAGCTCTTCTCGCCGAGCATCATCGCCCCAGCGCTCGAGCCCGCGAGGACCGCGCCGTCACGATGGCGACGGACCACCGCGTTCCAGAACGGTGTTCGCTCCAGGACGCTGATCGCGTGCTGCGGCCGGCCTCCCGAGAAGTACATCCAGTCGACGTCGTCGAGCGCGTCGATCCAACGGCGCTCCTGGGCATCCTCGCGGCGGAGCACCATCACCGGGCGCACGTCGGCGCCGAGAGCCGCGAAATGTGCGATCCCCATCTCCGACCAGCTCTGTGGCGTCTCTTCGAGACCGGACGCGGTCGGAACGACTGCGACGCGCGGACGACGTTTGGGAATGTTCTCGAGGATCTCCCGGTCGAGGTCGTCCATCACCGGCGTGAACTCGCCCGAACCGAGTAGGACGAGGCGGCCCCGGCTCAAGAGTCGCGGGGGCTCTGCCCCCGCGCACCCCCGACGAGTACGGCGCGGCCGTGGAAGCGCTTGTACATCCGGTCGAAGTTCCGGCGGCTGCGCTTCAGGCGCTCGTCGTCGGAGAGCGACTCCCAGACCCGGTGCTTGTGACGGCGCGCGCACTCCGCGCCGAGCGCGACGACGCGGTAGCCCTTCTCGCGGACCGCGAGTGAGACCGCGATGTCGAGATTCCGATAGAAGCGGTAGCGCTCATCGAAGCCGCCGATCTCGAGGAGGACCTCGCGCCGCGAGGCCGCGCAGTAGCCCTGCATCGCGTCCGCCTCGCCGCCGGTCACCTCGTCGAAGTGTTTGAGGTCCATCGTGCGCAGGGCCCAGGGACCGGCGAACCCCACCGTCCGATCGGCGAGCGCAAGGTCGAGGGACGTGAAGAGATCGCCGGTGAGCTCCACCGAGCAGTCCAGCTCGAGGATGAGCCGGCCGCGGGCGACGCGCAGGAGCGCGTTGCGCGAGGCGCCCTCCCCCAGGTCCCGGTCCGCGAAGAGGGCCCGGACCCGATCGTCTTTCGCCGCGAGCTGCGCGAGACGGTCTTGCGCCTGCTCGCCGGAACCGGAGTCGAGGACGAGCACCTCACTGTCGGATGGAAGCCACCGCAGCACGCTGGCGAGACAGCGCGCGAGATCGGCGGGGTACTCGCGCGTAACGATCGCGACGGACCAGCGGTGCGACGGCTCTGCCCCGCGCTTATCGGGAAGCTCCTTGGCCGATGCGATCGTCCGCCGAGTTCGTGTGGTCGCTCGCCGGTCCGCCCGAGACACGAGCGCGCGATCCGCGGTCTGATCCTCGACGCGGTAGCCATCGAACGTGCCGCGGAGTCCATCGGCGCGCTGGTAGTCGCGCGTCGCGCGTGCCGCCAGATGCTCCTCGAAGGATGCCAGCACCTCGCGCGGCGCCATGGCGTGCTCGCTCGCGACCGCCGCCAGATCGAGACCGAGGACCTTGTCGGCCTCGAGAAAGACGTCGAGGCGGGCTCGATCGGAAATGTCGTGATCGGCCGCGCAGCGATAGAGCCACGCGAGCGCAGCGGGAAGGTTCAAATCGTTCGCGAGCTCGCCGCGGAACTGCTCGAGCCACCGCTCCTTCAACGCGTCATTCGTCGGATCGCCCTCAGGGAGCTGGGACCAGCGGCGCACCCGCTGCCGCAGGTGATCGAGGGCCTCGGCGGCCTGACGTAGCGCGCCGAGCGAGAAGTGCATACGCCTGCGGTAGTGCGTGAGGAGTGCCTGATAGCGGAACGCGAGCGGATCGATCTCGAGCTCGATCATCTCGTCGACGGTCATCGTGTTACGCGCTGACTTCGCCATCTTCACGCCATCGGCGAGGAGGTGCTGTCCGTGCACCCAGTGCCGCACGGACGGGTGGCCGAACGCGCCCTCGGACTGCGCGATCTCGTCTTCGTGGTGCGGGAAGATGTTGTCGACGCCGCCGGTATGCAGGTCGAAGCGCTCGCCGAGGTATTTCGTGCTCATGGCCGAACACTCGATGTGCCATCCAGGGAAGCCGGCTCCCCACGGCGACGGCCACGCGAGCGCCCGGCCCGGCTCGGCCTTCTTCCAGAGCGCGAAGTCGACCGGATCGCGCTTCGCCGGATCCACCTCGCCGCGCACGCCCTGCTTCAGCGCCTCGCCCACGTTTCCGGAGAGCTTCCCGTAGCCCGGAAAGCGCTTCACCGCGAAGTAGACGGCGCCGTCGATCTCGTACGCGAGCCCTTTCGCTATGAGCTTCTCGATGATCGCGATCATCTCGGGCACGTGGTCGGTGGCGCGCGGGAAGTGCGCGGCGGGAAGGATCCCAAGGCGCCGCTCATCCTCATGGAAGGCCACCTCATAGAACTCCGCGATTTCCTTTGGCGTCTTGCCCTCGGCGAGCGCGGCCGCGATGACCTTGTCTTCACCGCGATCGACGACGTCCTGCCGCATGTGCCCGACGTCGGTCACGTTCTTCACCGCCGTCACGGTGTTCCCGAAGAAGACCAGCGTGCGTCGCAGCCAGTCGGCGAGCAGGTACGAGCGCAGGTTGCCGAGGTGAACCGGCCGGTACACCGTCGGCCCGCACGTGTACATGCGCACTTCGCCGGGCCGCTCGGTGGTCAGCGGGACGACGCCGCGCTGGAGCGTGTCGTAGATGTGAAGCTGCACCGGACCAGAGCGTACCGTCCTATTTCGGCTTCGGCCGCGACCTCCAGGGTGCCGCGCGAGTGCCGAGCATGTCTTCGATCACGGCGACCGCGCGGTCGAGCGTGCCCAGATCGCCTCCATCGAGGTCGGCGACGAGCCGTTCAATCGCCTCGATGCGCATGGCACGACCGCGTTCGAGGGCGCGAAGCCCCTTCGCCGTGGCGTGAACCCGGACCACGCGTCCGTCGTCGCGGTCGGTCACCTTGCGCGCGACCCCGGCGCGTTCCATCTCGCTCACCAAGCGACTCATGGTCGGCGGCCGTACTTGCTCGGCCGCGGCCAGCTCGCCGAGGGTCTTCGGTCCGCTCATGAGGACCGAGAGCGCCGATAGCTGCGCGGGCGAGATGCCGGTGAGCGGATCGGTGCGTCGAGCGCGCCGCAAGATGTGGATCGCGGCGGAATGCAGCCGGTCGGCGACGTCTCGCTGCCGGCGCCTTGCGTCGATTGGAATGGCGTGATATTAGTTAGCAAGGCTAACTAATTGCAACGGGGGAGGCGCGACATGGCGAGCGAGCTTTTCGCGGCGATCAAGGGCGGCGACACGAAAGCCGTGGAGCGGCTCCTGGACACGGACCGTGGCCTCGTTGACGCCCGAAACGAGACCGGGCTCTCCCCCGTCCTTGCGGCGCTCTACCGCGGGAAGAACGACATCGCGACGGCGATCCTCAGGCGCGGGCCAAAGCTCACGGTGTTCGAGGCGGCCGCCGCCGGCGATCTGTCGCGAGTGCGCGAGCTCGTCGAGCGCGACCGAGCGCAGGCGAATGCCGTCGCCCCCGACGGCTACTCGCCGCTCGGCCTGGCCGCGTTCTTCAGACGGTCCGATGTCGCGGCGTATCTCCTCGAGCGCGGTGCCGACCCTCGGGCACCCTCGCGGCAGGGCGGGTTCACGCCGCTGCACTCGGCCGTGGCCACCGATGCGGCGCCGACCGATGTGGAGCTGGTGCGCAAGCTCCTCGACGCGGGCGCGGATCCCAACGCACGGAGCGAGTCTGGTGGAACGCCACTACACACGACCGCGTTCACAGGTGACCGCACGAGCATGGAGCTTCTTCTCGAGCGCGGAGGGGACGCATCGATCAAGAACGTAGAGGCAAAGACGGCTGCGGAGATCGCGCGCGAGCGCGGCCATCCCGAGTTGGCGCGCCTCCTAGAGGATCGTCTGGCCCAGCGCTGAAGCGACCAGCTCCACGGCGAGCATCGCGGTGCGGTTTCCCTGATCCAGGATCGGGTTGACCTCGGCGATCTCGAGCGACCGAAGCTTGCCCGACGCGGCGAGCATCTCCATCGCGAGCTGGGCCTCGCGGTAGGTCAGGCCTCCACGCACCGGCGTGCCCACGCCCGGCGCCTCGTCCGGATCGATCGCGTCCATGTCGAGGGAAAGATGGATCCCGTCGCCCTTCGACGCGATCGCGATCGCCTTCTCCATCGCCGCGCTCATGCCCATCCGGTCGATGTCGGCCATCGTGATCGCCGTCACTCCCGCGGCTTTGATGTTCTCCTTTTCGCCGAGGTCGACGCTGCGGAGCGCGACTACCGTCGAGCTCCGACCATCGACCGACGCGCGTAACTCTTTGGGGAACGGCTCGTCGGCGAGCCCGAGCGCGACCGCGAAGGGCATCCCGTGGACGTTACCTGAGGGGCTCGTCCGCGGCGTATTGCTGTCGCCGTGCGCGTCCATCCAGATCACGCCCGGCCGGCGGCCCGCGCGAGCGATGCCGGCGAGCGTGCCTATCGACATCGAGTGATCGCCGCCGAGAATGACTGCGATCGAGCCGGCGCGCTCGATGTCCGCGACCATCCCCGCGAGCTCTTCGGCGACGCGCACGATCTCCTCGACGTGGTGCGTGGGCGCAAACCCCATCCGCACCAGATCGCGCTTGTCGAGGGCGCGAAAGTCCTTGGTCGCCCCCTCGTCGCGGTCGGCGACGCGGACGTTGCCGCGGTCGCGCACCGCGTAGCCCAGTCCGGCGATCCGGTCGCGAAGGCCGGCGTAGCGGATCGCGGACGGTCCCATGTCGACGCCTCTGCGGTTCCCCCCGAGGTCCATGGGGACGCCGATGACGCGGACCGCCCTGGCCGGGGCGATCGTCACCTGCCGAGCGCGGAACGCGGCTGGAAGACGGCCAGGATGGTGCCTTCGGCCGCGACGTCGTCACCGACCAGCGCGCGTACCTTCACGCGCGCGAAATTGCGGCGGAGCTTCTCCATGACCGCCTCGAAGCGGCCCGTGTCTCCCGGCCGGACGATGCGCTTGAAGCGCATCTCCTCGATCCCCGCAAAGAGACCGATGCCCTCGCGGTGCTCGGGGAGCGCCAGCGCCATGACCGTCGCCGTCTGCGCGCAGCTCTCGACGAGGATCACACCGGGGACGATCGGCTCGCCGGGGAAGTGGCCGCGCAGGTACCACTCGTCGCCGGTGAAGGTGTGCTCCGCCGTCGCGCGCACGCCCGGCTCGAGCTCGGTGACGCGGTCGATGAGAAGGAACGGCTCGCGGTGCGGGATGATCGCTTCGATCGCTGCCCTGTCGAGCGGCGCGGTCGCGGTGGTCACCCCGCGAGCGCCTCGATGCCGACAGTGTCGATGAGGTGTGTCGTCACCTTGCCCTCACGGAAGAGATCGCTCGCGAGGATCTTCTTGTGCGCGGCGATGTTGGTCTTGACGCCGACGATGGTCATCTCATCGAGCGCGCGCTGCATGCGCGCGACGGCCTCGGGCCGATCGCGGCCCCAGGCGATGACCTTCGCGAGCAGCGAGTCGTAATACGGGGGCACTTCGTATCCCTGGAAGCAGTGCGAGTCGACCCGGATCCCGGGTCCCGCGGGCTGCAGGTAGGTCGTGAGCACGCCGCTGGAGGGCGCGAAGTCGTCGTCCGGGTCCTCCGCGTTGATGCGGCACTCGATCGCGTGTCCGTTCACCCACACCTGCTCTTCGGACAGCGACAGCGGCTCGCCGGCGGCGAGCGCGATCTGCTCCTTCACGAGGTCCACGCCCGTGACCATCTCGGTGACCGTGTGCTCCACCTGGATGCGCGCGTTCACCTCGATGAAGTACGGCTCGCCGTTCTGGTCGACGAGGAACTCCCACGTGCCGACGTTGCGGTAGCCCGACCGTCGCGCGGCGTCGGCGGCGAGACGCGCGATGCGGTGCTGGAGCTCGAGGCCGATCGAGGCCGAGGGCGCCTCCTCGATCATCTTCTGGTTGCGCCGCTGGATCGAGCACTCGCGCTCGCCGAAGCAGATCGCATTGCCGTGCTCGTCCGCGAGTATCTGCGCCTCGATGTGCCGGACGCCCTCGAGATTGCGCTCGATGTAGATGCCGTCGTCGCCGAACGACGCCTTCGCCTCGGCGCGCGCCTGCTCCAGGAGGCGCTGAAGCTCCTTCGCGTTCGTCGCCTTGCGCATGCCGCGCCCGCCGCCGCCGGCGCGCGCCTTGAGCATCACCGGGTAGCCGATGGCCTCGGCCACGCGGAGCGCCTCGCTCGTCGTCCGCACCGGACCATCGGAGCCCGGAACGAGCGGCAGGCCGAACTGGCGCATGAGCGTCCGCGTCGCCGCCTTGTCGTGGAAGCGCGCCAGCACCTCGGGCGGCGGGCCGATGAACACGATCCCGTGCTCGCGGCAGACCTCGGAGAAGTCGGCGTTCTCCGAGAGGAATCCGTATCCCGGATGCACCGCCTGCGCGCCCGAGATCAAGCACGCGCTGATGATCGCGGGGATGTTGAGGTAGCTCTCGCGCGCGCTCGGCGGGCCGATGCAGATCGCCTCGTCGGCCAGGTGCACGGGAAGCGAGTGCGCGTCGGCCTCGCTGTACACGAGCACGGTCTGGATGCCGAGCTCGCGGCAGGCGCGGATGACGCGCAGAGCGATCTCGCCTCTATTGGCGATGAGGACCTTGTCGAAAGACAAAGGCGGAAGCTCCCCCCTTCGCGAGAAGGAAGAACTGTACGCGCCTTCTTTCGCCTAGCGCAAAACCTCTAAGCTCGCCTCGAGCGATGCCGCGTCGTTCACGTTGGCCGTTCTCGCATCGGGGGCGATGCGCTTCGCGAGGCTGGTGAGCACCGACCCAGGCCCGAATTCGACGAACGCGTCGGCGCCCATCTCCTCTGCCCGACGGATGACCTCGACCCAGCGCACCGGCGACCAGACCTGCCGCTCCAGCAGCGCGCGCATCTCAGCCGGCCTCACGTGGGGCTCCGCGTCGACGTTCGCGATGACCGGATGGCGCAGATCGTCCCAGCGCGCCGTGACCAACGCGGCCTCGAGCTTGGATGCGACCGGCCGCATCGCCGGCGAGTGGAACGCGCCCGAGACGCGCAGCGGGATGACGCGCTTCGCGCCCGCGGCTTTCAGCTTCTCGGTGGCCTCGGGCATCGCGTCGAGCGGCCCGGAGATCACGACCTGGCCGGGCGCGTTGTCGTTCGCGACGACGTGACCCGTCCCGTCGAGCGCCGTCGTGATCGCGGCGGCGTCGAGGCCGATGACCGCTGCCATGGCGCCCCGACCGGACTCAGCGGCCGCGGCCTGCATCAGCTCGCCACGCTTGCGCACGAGCCGCACGCCGTCGGAAAGCGAGACACCCCCGACCGCGACGATGGCCGAGTATTCGCCGAGCGAGTGGCCCGCTACCGCCACGGGTGCGGGGAGATCGTGGCCGATCGCCTGGCGCGCCGATGCGAGTGCCGCGATCGATGCCGTGAGCAGCGTGGGCTGCGCGTTGACCGTCTGGTCAAGCTCCTCCGCCGGCGAGTCCCACGCGAGCGTGCGCATGTCAAGGCCGAGCGCGTCGCTAGCCTCATCGAAGACGTGCGCCGCGGCCGCGAATCGCTCCGCGAGCTGCTTCCCCATTCCCACGTGCTGCGACCCCTGCCCGGGGAAGAGCCAGGCGACACGAGGGCTCACCGCGTGGCAGGGTACGACGCGGTGCCGCCTAGATGAACGTCAGCGTCGACGTGAGCGTCGCGAAGCAGGACACCGGCTGGGTCGCGACCGTGCGCGTCGTGCAGGACGGTCGGCGTACCGAGCACCGCGTCACGGTCGGCTCGGACGATCTCGTGCGCTATGGCGCGTCGGATGTGACAGACCTCGTCCGCCGTTCGTTCGTGTTCCTGCTTGCGCGCGAGTCCAACACGTCGATCCTGCGCGACTTCCGCATTATTGAGATCGAGCGCTACTTCCCCGAGTACCGGGGGGCCATCAGGCGCGTTTGACGCGGGATAGATCCCGCCGGTAGCGCACCTCGCGGAGCTCGACCTCGCCGCGATGCTCCGTCTTCGTGCCACCGTCCGCATGCCACCCGGCGATCTCGTAGAAGCGGCGCGCGCGCTGATTCGTGCCCAGCACCCACAGCACGGCCTCGGTGAAGCCGGCCTCCGTCAGACCCTTGACGGCGGCGTCCATCAAAGTGCGGCCATGGCCCTTCCCAAAGGCGTCCGGATCCAGATAGATCGCGTACAGCTCGCCGACGTGCGGACCGAGCGACGCCGCATCGTCGGGCGGACCGTAGTTCACGAAGCCGATGACCCGGCCGTCCTCCTCGGCAGCGAGGAGCGTGCGGTGCAGCCCGGGAGCCTCGCGGATGAAGCCTTCCCAACGCTCCGCACGGCGCGGGATCTCGTCGGTCAGATGGTCGAGGTAGTCATCCGGGACCTGACCGCGGTAGGCGACCTGCCACGAGCGCACGTGGATGCGCGCGAGGGCGGGCGCGTCGGCCGGCTCGAGCGGTCGGATCCGTGCTTGCGGAGCGTCCCCCATCGCTACGTCGCGCGTTCCTCGATCTCCCACGCGTGGTCGAGCCAGTGCCACGCGCTGCGGCGGATCAGCTTGCGCGACGGCCAGCGCACGCCGCCACGCGGACCACGCGCGGGGATCTCGCCGCGCGCGGACGCCGCGAGGCCGTCGAGGATCGCCTGGCGCGTGATCTCGAGCCGGCGCGCGACCGGCGCCTTCGGGTCGCGGTCGTACTTCCATCCGAGCGCGCCGACGTATCCCTCGTCCGCCTCGATGACGTGCTCGACGATCGCG
>DASYSC010000138.1:0-5905 GCA_036003765.1 Candidatus Limnocylindria bacterium | reverse complement strand
CCGGGCACTCCCTCGATGAGGATGTGCCCGCCGAGCGTGAGCGCCATGAACGCGAGACGGATCGTCTCCTCCTGTCCGACGATCACGCGATGCAGCTCGGTGCTGAAGCGGGCCGCGGTGTCCTTTGCGTTCACGCTGTCTCCTTCTTCGCGAGGACGCGCTCGATCCGGGCGACGGTACGAATGAGCTCTTCATCGCGCAAGCGGCGCGCGAGGGCCGCGTCGATCGCGCGGGCTTCCGCGGCGCGCGCCGGGTCATCGGCCTCGACCCGCGCGAGCACCTGCTCGAGCGGCGCCGCCGGATCCAGTCCGTACGCCGCCCCAAGCCCGCCGAGCAGCTCGCGCCGCAGCCGGCCGCGCGCGATCTCATCGCGGTGCGACCGACGCACCAGGCCGGCGAACGAGCGGACGTATTCGAGGCTCGATCGTGGCGGGCGCGGGTCGGCCGGAAGCGGCGGACCCAGCCGGCGGCCCGAAAACAGGAGATACCCGAAGACCGTCGCGCCGACGAAGAGCAAGGCCCGCCCGAGCCAGGTCCCAAGCAAGAGGACGAAGAGGTCGGGCGAGGGATGCGATCCGTGGTGGTATTCGTCAAAGCCGACCGCGCGGTTGCGATCGAATCCCCCCGCCGCGAGCGAGAGCGCGAAGCGCCCGTTGTCGGCGGTCCCGAGGAACTGGTTGAGGAATGGCGCGAGGCTGCCGACGACGATGAGGGTCCCGGAGCCCTCGCGCGTCATTGCGCCCAGGACGGTGCCGTCGGAGCGGACCACCGGTTCCCACCGCGCGCTCAGCCGGAGGGATGCGCCCTGGTCGAACGAGACCGATTCAGCGGGCGCGGCGGCGACGGCGACGGACAGAGTGCCGTAGGTCCCTCCACGCTCCAGGCCGACCATGCTCGCGCCGAACGCCGACAAGAGGCGCGACTCCGCAAGGCCGAGGTCGGTCGCGACGACGACGGTGCGTCCATCCTGCAGGTATGAGCGGAGCGCGACCACGTCCGTCTCCGAGACGAACTCGGTGACGCCGAGCATGAAGAGGACGGTCGCGCCGCTGTCGCGCGGCGCGAAACGGTCGCCCTGCACGACGACCGTCTGGGCGCCAAGTCCCTCCACCAGCCGTCTCAGGTCCGAGGCGCCGCCGTTCGCGGTGTCGAGCACCGACCCCGTACGGATCGACTGATTGCTCCCGATCACGAAGCCGGCGACGACAAGAATGATCAGCGAGAGGATCGCCCCGATGACGTAGAGCGGGTCGACGCGGGGCAGCGATCTCATGACGTCGCCGCCCGCGCGAGATCCCGGGCGCGCCGCGCCTCATCGGCGGTCGCCCCCTTCAGCCCGAACCACGCGCGGTCGTGCAGCGCGACGAGCTCGCGCAACGGATCGAGCTGCGGCAAGCCGGCGGCGCGCGCGAGGAGCTCGCGGTCGGTGAGCGACGCCTCGTAGCGGATGAGCCGGCGCTCCGCGAGCGAAAGGATCGCGTAGCGGTAGAACGCGTGAAGCGCGTCGCGGGGGTCGCCTGAATCGAGGGCCATCTGCGCGAGGCCGAGCTGCGCCGCGGTGTCTCGCGCAGCCGCCGCCTGGGCAGCGGGGAGCGCGGCGGTGCGCCGCACCCGCTCGCGCACGCCACGCGCGAGCACGACGGCGACGATCGCGAGGAGCACGACGCCAAGCCCGGCGAGGATCGGATCGCGGATATCGGCGGCGACGCCCGGAGGCCGCAGCCCGCCGAAGAGCTGTTGCAGCAGCGCACCGATGAAGCTGAGGAAGCTCTGCCCGCCGCTCTCCACGCGCCGCGCGTCGGCCAATTCGCGGATCAGCGCATCGGCGCGGCCGAGGTCGAACGGCGGGGCCGCCGCACGATTGGCGATCTCGAGCAGCTGATCGATGTCGGCGGTACTCGCGTCGATGGCGGCGATGGAGGAGCCCAGGCGCGCGGAGATCGCGGCGTCGTCGATCGGGATGGTGAGGTTGCCGCTCACGCGGATCTCCGTCGTGAGCAGCAGCTCGGTGCGGGCACGGCTCACCGTGGCGGTCCGCTGCGGTTCGACCGCGCTGCGCGCCTGAACGAGCAGCGTGCGAACGCCACGCAGCCGCGCTCGGTACTGGTCGAGCGTCAGCGAATCGGCGTTCGCGGCACTCGCGGTCGCCACCTGGAATATGACGACGAGCGCGAGGACGAGCCTCAGGCGCGCGGCATTGCCTCCGCCGCGAGCTGGAGGTCGAAGCCTTCCTTCCGCACCCGCAGGTCGTAATAGAGGACGGTCATCGTTCCGAAGAAGAGCGGGAGCCACGCCGGGACCATGGCAAAAAAGATGATGAAGAACGCGATGCCGCCCGCGGCCTGGCTGCTCGACGCGATGACCGCGAGCACGACGAACATGAAGATGAAGAGGACGACGAACAGCACGAAGAGGAGCACACCGAGTCCCACGATCCGCCACCGGAAGCCCGCCGCGAGCTGCCACGAGCGGCGAAGCGATGAGATCGGGCCGTGCCGCTCGATGGTCGCGACCGCCGGGGCGATGAACCACGACGCCTCGAGGTAAGAGACCGCGAAGATGTAGAGGAGGAACACCAGGAAGCTCACGAGCGCGTTCTCGATGAACGCTCCCACGATCGAGAAGAAGATCTGCACGACGAGCACCCCGAGGAACGCGAGTAGGCCCGTCACGAAGATGCGAGGCGCCGCGCGCAGGCCCACCCCGAGCGAGGCGCCCATCGGCCGCGGCTGGCCCAGGTGGGCGGCCGCGGCCGCGTCCACCACGCCGCCGGCGATGATCGAGCCGATCGCCAGGCCGAATACCGAAAGCACGATGACGTAGAGGAACGCGGCGCCGATGAACTCCACGAAGTTCTTGTTGTTCAGGATCGCGAGAGGATCGGCGGTGCTTCGGAGCGTCCCCGCGAGCGGAAGCATGCTCGCCAGGAGCCAGACCGAAAGCGCGAAGTAGCCGATGAGGAACACGACGAAGGGGATCGCCCCGAGCAGGAAGAGCCCGAGTGGTCGATCCCGGTAGAGGCGAAAGACACGGTCGACCACGTCGCCGATACCGAGCGGGCGTAGGGCTGGCGCGGGCACCGGCGTTGCGGCTTGCACGGGGGCCAATCCTAGAGGCGAGGCCTACGGGGGCTTGCCTGCTAGGCCGCCGACTCCGACAAGCCGATCCGGCGCTGCAACCGCGCGAGCGGCGCCGGGGCCCACCAATTGAGGTCGCCGAGCAGGCGCATCGTCGCGGGGACCACCAGCGCGCGGACGAGAGTCGCATCGATCGCGACTGCGAGCGCCATGCCCAGCCCGATCGCCTTGATGAACACGATGTCGGCCAGGGCGAACGCCGAGAACACACCGACCATGATGGCGGCCGCGCCGGTGATGAGCCGTCCGCTGCGCTCGAGGCCCTCGGCCACGGCGTGCGTGTTGTCGCGGTCCTTGAGGTATTCCTCCTGTACTCGCGAGAGCAGTAAGACCTCGTAGTCCATGGAGAGGCCGAAGACTGTGCAGAACATGATCACCGGGAGCGTGGGGTCGATCGATCCCGGCGTGAAGCCGAGCTGCGCGGCGAAATGCCCTTGCTGGAAGATCCAGACCAGCGCGCCGAACGACGCGGAGATGGAGAGCAGGTTCATCACGACGGCCTTGAGCGGCAGGACGATCGACCCGAGCAGCAAGAACAGCACGAACATCGTCGCGGCCATGATGTACGCGATCGCCACGGGCGTGTGCCCGGCGATGAAGTCCACGGTGTCGAGATCGATCGCGGTGAAGCCACCGACGAGCTTCTCGGTGCCTGCCGGAGTGTCGAGCGCGCGGATCGAACGGACGAGTGCGCGAGATTCGTCGCTGTACGTCGCACGAGATGTGACGACGTCGAAGAGCACGATGTGCTCGCCCACGGTCTGCTTCACGAGGGCTTGCAGCTGTGCCGGCAGCTGCGAGCGCGGCTGGGAGTACAGCGCCATGTATTCGTTCGGACCGAGCCGCGGATCGAAGCTCACGGGACTGTTGACTTTGCTCACGTCCGGGAGCGTCGCGAGGCTCTTCGCGAGGTCCGCAAGCGCGGGGACGCGCTGCGGAGCGAGCGGATCGCCGTTCGAGTAGCTCACGACCACGCTGACGTGGTTCTCTTCGCCCAGCGGGAAATCTGAGACCAGGCGGTCGTAGGCGGCCCGCGACTCTTCGCTCTTGGGAAGCGTGTTCACGTCGCCGCTCGCGAGCCGCAGCTGCAGGAACGGCGAGCCGATGAGCAGGATGAAGGCGACGACCGGCACGAGCACGAGGATCGGGCGGCGCATCACCATCGTCGCGATCGCGTGCCACCAGCCGCGGCCGGATGTGTCTGGCTGGAAGATCGGGATGCGGAGACGGTCGATGTTCCGCCCGAGGATTGCGAGAAGGGCGGGAAGGAACGTAAGCCCGTAGAACACGGCGCTCGCGACGACGATGGCACCGGAGAGGCCCATCGACGAGAGGAACGTGCCTTGATAGAACAGCATCCCCGAAAGACCGATCGCGACGGTGAGACCCGAGAACGTGATCGCGCGACCGGACGTGGCCATCGCCACGGCGAGCGCGTTCTCGCGATCCCGGCCGCGACGGAGCTCCTCGCGGAAGCGATTGGTGATGAAGAGCGAGTAGTCGATCGCGACGCCGAGCCCGATCAGCGTCACGACGTTCTCGGCGTAGACCGACACATCGGTGACCCGCGCGAGCAGAAACATGCCGGCGATCCCGCCGACGACGGCCAGGACCCCGACACCGAGCGGCACGAGCGCCGCGACGACCGTGCCGAACACGACGAGCAGGAGCACAAGTGCGAGCGGAAGCGAGACGAGCTCCGCGCGCTGAAGGTCTTTCTGTAAGACGGCGTTGAAGCCGTTGTTGATCGCGAGCACGCCGGTCGCCTGGACCTGCAGCAGGTCCGAATGCACGGCCCCGCGCAGCTCGGGGTAGTAATCACGGGCCAGAGCGAGCTCATCCTTCACCGCGACGTCGACGAGTGCCGCCCGTCCATCCTTTGATACGAGGAGCGTCGGATCGGCGGCGGTCCCGTCGTACGGCGTCACGATCGTCGCGACGCGGGCGTCGTTACGGAGCGGCTTGATCGCGTCCTCGACGGCCGCGCGGAATTCGGGGCTGGTCCCGCGTAGCGTGTCGCTCGAAAAGAGCAGCGTGAAGGTGGAGCCCCCGGCGCGCGGCAGCTCACGCTCGATCAGACGCGAGGCGCGCCCGGACTCCGAAGTCTCGATGAACCCGCCGGACTGAAGCTTTCCACCCTGCGCGGCGATGACCACGGAGGCCGCGAGCATCAGGCCCGAGATCCCGAGGACCCACCAGCGCCGTCGGTGAACGAACCGCCCCCAAGCCGCGAACATCGCCCTTACCTCCGCCTCTTGCCAGTGCTTACGCCGTAAGCGTACGCTGTAAACCTAGATGGCGAAGACGCTGACGTCAAGGCGGCAGCCGCTCACCCCGGAGCGGATCTGCGACGCCGCCATCGAGTTGATCGACCGCGATGGCCTGGAGGCGCTCTCCATGCGGCATCTCGGCGCCGCTCTGGGCGTCGAGGCGATGTCGCTCTACCGGCACTTCCCCTCGAAGAACGCGCTGCTCGAAGCGGTCGTGGGCCGGCTGCTCGCGGAGCTGCTTCTCCCGGTGCCTGGAAGCGCGCCCTGGCAGGACTCGTTCCGTGCGCTCGCCCGCGGGTACCGCGCGCTGCTGCTGCGCCATCCGAAAGCCATTCCCCTCCTCGCGACGCTGCAACTCTCGAACCCTGGCGCGCTCGGCGCGGCGGGTGCCGTGATGGCGCTGCTGCGGGCGGCGGGCTTCGATGCGCGAACCGCGTTCCACGTGCTCGCGACCGCGGAGTCGTACGTCATCGGCTTCGCGTACTGGGAGGCGGGCAC
>DASYSC010000137.1:0-2212 GCA_036003765.1 Candidatus Limnocylindria bacterium | reverse complement strand
GCCGTCGAGACCCTCGAACGCAGGACCGCGCCGACCGCTGCCTCGCGGCTTCTCGCCGCGCTGGACGTGCCCCGCACTCCGGAGGAGGCCGGGACGAGGAGCGGTCTCGAAGCGGCGGAACGGCAGGCGGCGATCGCGGGGCTGATCGAGAGCGGCCGGGCCGTGACGCTGGGGGACGCCCTCGTCGGACGCGAGGGGTTCGAAGCGCTCGCGACCCGCGTGGAACGCGGGCTCGCCGCGGCGCACCGCCGTTCGCCGCTCCGGGCGGGAGCCCCCCGCGAAGAGGTCCGCTCGTCTCTGGGGATCGCTCCCAAGCGCTTCAACGCGCTTGTCGATCGCCTCGCGCGCGACGGACGCCTTGTCGAGCACGGCAGCGCGCTCGCCTTACCGGGCCACGTCGTGGCCCTCACGGCGGCGCAGGAGCAAGCCTGGTCGCGTGCGCGCGACGAGCTCGGGCGCCAGCCGCTCCAGCCACCGTCGCCCCAGACCCTGGAGGCGGATTTCGGATTGGATCGCGAGCTCGTCGCGGCCCTCGCCGAGCGGGGAGATCTCATCCGCATCGGGACCGAGGCGGTCTTCCTTCCGGACGCGCTCGCGCGATTCGCCGAATCGGTCGTCGCCGAGCTCGAGACCGCACGGACGATCACCGTCGCCCGCGCGCGCGATCTCACGGGATCGAGCCGCAAGCATGTCCTGCCCCTCTTGCAGTTCCTCGACGATCACGGGCTGACGCGCCGCCAGGCCGACGACCGGATCCTGATCCTGCCGCCTGAGCAGGCGCGTGAGCGCATCGCTACGCTCACCGGTCGAAAGAAGGTCACGCCATGAAGTTCCGTGCGGTCCGTCCCTCTCAGGTCGGCAAGGTCGACGCCATCGTGGTCCCACTCTTTGCGAACACCGATCCCCCCGCGTGGCTCCCGCGCGCCACGCGGACCCAGGTCGCGCGAGTGGT
Organism: Candidatus Limnocylindria bacterium; assembly: GCA_036003765.1. Lineage (GTDB taxonomy): Bacteria > Chloroflexota > Limnocylindria > P2-11E > P2-11E > 3-1-20CM-2-70-9. The sequence goes on along the minus strand of DASYSC010000137.1, from coordinate 1,260 downwards.
GAAGACCGAGCACGGTACGAGCCGGCTGTACGGCGTGAACACGCTCCACGGGGAGCCCCGCATCGTCCTCGTCGGCGCCGGCAAGCCCGGCGAGCTCGACGCCGAGCGCGCCCGCAACATCGCGAGCACCGGGATCCGCGGGCTGTGGCGATCGTCTGTGCGCAAAGTCGCCATCGCGATCGCGCCCGACGCGATCGGTGAGGAGCGCGCCGCGCAGGCGGCGGTGGAAGGGACGATCTACGCGATGTGGCGACCTGAGGTGCACCGAACGCGGGAGGAAGAGCGACGACTCCCGGACATCGACACCGTGGTCCTCATCACCGAGCGGGCGGTCGGGAACGCGATCGAACGCGGCACCGCGATCGGTGACGCGACGAACGCCGCGCGACGTCTCGCGAACGAGCCGGCGAATCGCATGACCCCGACGGTCGTCGCCAGCGAGGCGAGGGCCATGGCCAAAGAGGCCGGTGTGCGTATCGAGGTCCTCGACGCCGAGCGTTGCCGTGCGCTCGGGATGGGGAGCTATCTGTCCGTCGCGCAGGGGAGCCACGAGCCGCCGCAGTTCATCGTCCTGCGCCACAAGGGTCGGCGCGGCAACGGTTACGACCTCGCGCTGGTGGGGAAGGGGATCACCTTCGATTCGGGCGGGATCTCCATCAAGCCCGCCGACAACATGCACCACATGAAGGCCGACATGACCGGTGCCGCGTCGGTCATCGCGGCGCTCGCCGCGATCGGCAAGCTCGGCCTCAAGGCGAACGTCATCGGCGTCGCGCCGTGTACCGAGAACCTGCCCGGCGGGGGCGCCACGAAGCCGGGCGATGTCTTCACCGCGATGAGCGGGAAGACGGTCGAGGTGATCAACACCGACGCCGAGGGTCGGCTCGTTCTCGTGGACGGAATCACGTACGCGCAGCGCGAAGGAGCCAAGCGCGTCGTCGACGTCGCCACCCTCACCGGCGCGATCGCGGTCGCCCTCGGCAACCATTTCACCGGCCTCTTCGGCAAGCCGGACTCGTTCGTCGAGCTCGTGCGCGAGACGGCGAAGAGCGCGGGCGACCGTCTCTGGCCGATGCCTCTAACCGACGAGTACCGGGACGAGATCAAGGGCGAGGTCGCGGACATCCGCAACAGCGCGGGCCGCGAGGGCGGCGCCATCAAGGCCGCGGCGTTCCTCGACTCGGCGGTCGAGGACGGCACCGAGTGGGCGCACCTCGACATCGCCGGTACGTTCTGGTTCGAGCGCGATCGGCCGCAGGC
>DASYSC010000136.1:0-47454 GCA_036003765.1 Candidatus Limnocylindria bacterium | reverse complement strand
TTCGTAAACCGCCGGTCGGCAGTTCGAGTCTGCCCGTCGGCTCCGCATCCTTCGCGCTCAGCTTGCTTCGTGTCCCACACCGTCATCCAACGATGGAAGCTTCCTTGAGCCGGGCCCGCCGCGCTCTGAGAGCGAGCGTGGCGCCCGCCAGAAGGCCAAGCATCACGACTGCTCCTGCCACCACGAGCATCACTCCCAAGTCGGTGCCACAGCCGGCGTCAGCTCCGGTGAGCGATCGGAGCCGCACGCCCTCCGGCAGGCACCGGTAGACGCGGAAGACACCCCAGAGGCCCGCGTCTCGATACGGCGTCCGATGGTCACCGTACAAGAAGTCGCCCGGCAGGCTCGCGCCCCCTCCCGCTCCGGCGTCGAGCATCACCGTGATGGCCTCGAGCCCGCCGACTTGTGCTGAGCTCAGCATCGAGGTTCCCTGCCGGCCGGGCTCGAAGGGCCAGCGATGGCCCTCGACGGTGAAGACCTGCGCCTGCTCGCTGTAAGGCGCGAGGACGTGGATGTGGACCGCGTCGCCGACGAGCGCCTCGAGCAGCGGAGTTCGCGGCGGCGCGCGAGTCGCGTCGAAGAGCGCCGCGCCGTTCCCACTGCGCTCGGCGAGAGGTGCGCTCCGGTAGTTGAGCCCGACGACTCCGTCGACCACCTTCGTGTACGGCATCCGGTGAGTGCCAATACCGGCGTCCTCGTCCTCGAAGAAAAGCGCGAAGTCGCGATACGCGGGCGCGTCGGGCGGGTGCACGTCGACGCGCCAGCTGGACCGGGTCGAGATATCGGCTCCGGTCTCCGGATCCGTGTAGGTCGCGCCGACCGGGCCGACCACGATCGCGCCGTACAGCCCGAGGCGCGGGTTCCTCGCTACATCGGCGAAGTCACGGACGAGCGCCGTCGTTTCGCCGATCGTCGGATGCGCGAAGAACGTGTACACGCGCGACGCCCCCGGGGCGACGACCTGCGGCGCGTTCCGCCCGGCCGAGACGCCGGCCGAGTCGCGCGGGTCGAACGCCAGCATGTCCGCATGGAACGACACCGCGCTGCTCGGAAGATGGTTCGCGAGCTCGATTCTCACGCAGTCGCCGACGCTGACGTGCAGCACGAGCGGTTCGGCAGCGCGCTGGCCACCCATGAGCGCGGCCTCGTCGCTCGCAAGAACAAAGACCCGGCCACGCTCGACGGAGAGCATCGGCAGCGGAACCTCGACCGCGGCGACGGCGAACCGTCGCTCGGGTGCGCCGGGCGCGCAGACCGATTCCGCCGGACGAGGCGGCGCCCGAGCCGGGAGCGGCCGCAGCCCGGTGGTGTCGGCGGGATCCCGGACGCGGAGGATGCCCCAGCTGCCCTCGACCAGCTTCAACGCGCGTCCGCTGTAGTAGAGGTAGTCACCGGGCATGCGTTGGACCCCGCCGGCCGCCGGGATCGTGATGTCGTACCGCTCCGAGATGCCGAGGTGCACGGTGCTCGTCGGTGCCGAAAGCGGGCTGAACGGCTCGGTTCGAAACGTGTGCCCGTCGACGTGCCAGGTGTGCACGTCGTTCGTCCCCGCGACGAGGAGACGGACGACCACGGGGTCGCCGAGGTACGCGTCGAGCACCGGTGTCGCCGGGTCCCCGTTCCGCGCACTGGAGAACAGCTCCGACGGATCGCCCCCGCGCGCCTCCAACGGCTCGGCGCGCAGGTTGAAGCTGCTTCCGCTCGAGCGTCCGACGTGGGTGATCGGGTTATCGTCCTGGATGAACATCGCGAGCTCGCGGAAGCTCCCGGTCAGATCGGCCGAGACCTTCGCGCTCGTGTGGATATCGGCGATCGTCCCGCTCCGCAGCTCGGCACCGTTGCGCGGATCGTGGTAGGTCGATCCCGGCGGCTCCGCGATGAGCGCGCCGAAGAGGCCATGCCGCCACGAATCGATCGCGTTCACGTGATCGTGGAAGTACGCGGTACCGAACTGGACGTCCGGGTACCAGCGATAGCGAACGAACTCGGTGCTCACGATCTCTCCCTCGCCGTGGCCGAAGCGCAGCGGACGATCCAGGACCAGCGTGTTTTCCTCGATCTCGCGAACGCGGGCGATCTCGAACGCGCTGTCCTGCTCCATGCCGACACCAACGAGCACGCCCGCCTGGAACCGGGCAACGCCGGCGAGGTCAATCCGCGTCGCGCCGGCTGTGGCGGTGCCGCGGACGCGCTCGCCCTCCGCCCGGTAGGGCCGGACGGATTGCTCGTAGTTGAAGCCCGCGACGACCCCGTCGCTCGCCTGCACGTCGAACTGCACGAAATGGACGTGCACGTCGACCTTGCTGATCCCGCGAACATCCGGCGAGTCTTCGATGTCGCTGCGTAGGGTCAGGTCGACGCAGTCCTCGCCGGCGTTCGCCCGGATCGCGAGCGGCGTCCGCGCGTCCGGATCAGCTCGCGTCCGGTCCTCGTCCTCGCGCAGCACGTAGAGCTCGCCCGCGGGATCGGTGAGCCCGGCCCTGCTGTTGAGCACGACCGGCACGCGGATCGCGTTGATCGCGAACGACTTGACCCGGGTGCCGGCAGGACACACGCTGCCCGGCCCGTTCACGCCTGGGGCCGGCGGATCGACACCGTCGCTGATCGGGTCGAGGTAAGGCGCCGGCCCGTGGCCCGGCGCGAACGGCGGGCGCTTGCCGAGGTGCGGCCGAAAGAGTGGATACGCGAGCTTTCCGGTGTACGGATCGAAGCGCAGCTCGGGGCGAGAGCCGGGCGCGGCCGAGCGGTAGCCGGGCCAGCTACGAGCGTCTTCGACCTCGCCCAGGTAGCGGTCGCCCAGACGTCGCCAGTCCCAGACCGACGCGTCGTAGCCGTTCGGCACGCCCGGCGGCGGGAGCTGACGGCTCACCCACTCGTCGAGCCCCGCTGCGTCGATCGGGAAACGCTTCCCGTACCAGTCCACGGTGCGCCCGACAAGTGCGGAGGCGCTGACCGCGGCGGCGACGCGACCGCGCAGGTCGGGCAATTCGGCGAACGGCGGCAGTCCATCGGTGGAGGCGACACCATCCTGCAGCGTGTTGTAGACGCGCCAGAGCGTCCACATTCCCGCGAAGTAGTGGTGCGCGACATGGCAATGCACGAGGTAGTCGCCCGCGCTCTGCTGGCAACCACCGCTGCCGCATTCGCTCTCGAGGTCGAAGGTCTCCGACGGCCCGATCGACTGCGCGTCCACACGCTCAGTCGCGATCGGCGTGAGCGGTGGATGCTTGTCGAGGCCGGCCGCTCCCACGGGCTCGACGCCCGGCTGTCGTCGCCAGCGGATCGCTCCGCCGTGTACGTGGTGGACGTGGAACACCTCCGAGCCGCCGTGGACGACGCGCTGTTTCAGAGGATCACCGAGGTAGCTGCGGATCATGGGCGTGGCGGGATCACCAAAGGAATAGGAGCTGTACGCGACTGATTCATCGAAGTTGCCGGTGAGCGACTCCTGGAGGCTCAGCCGATTGAGGAACGGCTCGCTGCGGTAGTTGAGCGCTCGCGCCGCGGGACGGTACGCGCTCGTGAGCGGATCGACGAGCGGCACGAGCCCGCCTCGCCCGTCGCGGAGCTGGTAGAGCTCGTCACCCACCTCGTGGTAGTAGAGGACGGCTTCGCGGAAGCTACGCCCGTCGGCCGTGACGATCACCGCCTGCCAGCCGCTGCGGAGCTCGGCACCGTTCAGGGGGTCGCGATGCACCGACTCGGTGGGCTCGACGATCACCGCGCCGAAGAGACCGTGGCCGGTCGCGAAGCGCTCGTCGCCGAGGCCGTGGAAGTAGTGCGTCCCATCGGGCTCGGCGAGGGGCACCATCCACTCATATGTGACCTCGCGGTTCGGCGTCGCGTAGGCATCTGCGTTGCCGTCGGTCGCGGGCGTGACGCTTCCGACCACGTACTGCCCGGCTCCATGGATGTGGAGCCCTACCGGCGACGAGTCGGCGAGAGCGTTCCGGAGTCGGATGCGGAGGCACTCGCCCTGGTTGACACGTAGCGTGAGCGGCTGGATCGCGTCGCCCTGCAAGCCGATCGAGACGCCCGGCTCTCCGACGCCGTCGCGCGCCCGAGCGTTCTGCGTCTCCTCGCGACGAACCCGCTCGAGGTCCGTCTCGAGCACGTACATGCGCCCCTCGGGGTCGTGGTCGAGGTAGCGGTCGTACGTGATGTCAACGTTGATCGCGGCCACGTCGTACGACCGCGTCCTGACGCCGGTCGTGCAGCGCGCGGCTGGAAGGGTGGCCGAATGATCCGCCGCTGGCGCGAGAACAATTCCCTCGGACGCCTCGTGCTGCGAGGGCTCGGCGGCACCGCCGTGCTGGTGAGGAGCGGTGAGTGGGGTGGACTGACTCGTTGCGCCGCTCGCGATGTCAGCGGCGTACGCGAGATCCCTTCCGGATCGCGCGGGCGATGGCAGCGTGAGGACGCCGAACCCGAACAGCGCGATCGCGAACAGGAAGAAAAGTGCGAAGGACCCCATCCACTCGTGTCGTTGCTGGACGGGGTCCTCGTGCTGCACGAGCGCGGGGTTACTGACCGACCTTAACGGTGCCCTCCATGTCAGGGTGTATGAGGCATTTGAACGGGAAGGTCCCGGCTTGGCTGAACGTCAGCTTGTACGAGAAAAAGGTCGGCGGGAACGACAGCAGCAGCCCGGAGCTGTGGAAGCCCTTGCCGTCCCAGGCGGGCGCCGTGAGCGGGATGGTCTGTGGCGGCGCATTCGCAGGCGGCGGCGGCGCGTTCGCCGGTGGCGGCGGAGCGCCCGGCCATCCGGACGGGGCCAGTGCCTTCAGGTTGAGGCCGAGGCCGCCGTCGGGTGCCTTCACGAGCACCCCTACGGCATCCGCCGGTGCGTTGAACGAGATCGTGTGCGGTCCGAAGAGGCGCCATGTGACCGACCCGCCCACCGGGATGGTGAGCTGCGTCGGCCCGAAGAGCACAGCCTGCGAGTCCAGGGCTTTCTCGCTGATCACGCCCGCGAACGCGTTCGCGGCGTTCGCGGACTTGGCCGCGTCGACCGACGACTGCAGCGCCTGCACCTTCACGTTGAGCTGCTCGGTCGCCTTCGCCTTGATCTCGTCGGCCGTCTGTGTCGGCTGACCTTTGTCAACGACCGTGACTTTTCCGGTCATCCCGGCGCCGTGGAGCAGGCAAATGAAGTTGTAGGTGCCTGGTTTCATCGAGTCGGCGAGCTTGAGCGCGAACACCTGCTTGTCGCCGAGGTACCCGCTGTTGACGAACGCCTGAGTACCGTCAAACGCGACCTGCGTCTGCTGGTCCTTCGAGCAGGCGCCGCTCTTAGGCGGCGATCCGCTTGCGAGGAAGCAGGGCTGCGCGGCGGCCTGGCTCACGACGAGCGCGGGCGGCTGGCCGCCGATCAGATCGGGAAGCCCGAATGGCTCGAGGGTCGGAGGCCCGCCGGGCTGGAGCTTCGGCACTGCCGCGTCGACGAGCGTGCCAAACGTCACGGTGTGCGGCTCTCCGCGGTCGATGGAGGTGAATCGGACCGTGTCGCCGGGATGCGCCTTGAGGTCGTTGGGGAAATACGCGGTGGCTTGGAAGTTGAACGCGGACGCCTTGTTGTCGACGGTGATGTCGTAGGTCGCCGCCGACGAAGATCCCCCCGCGCATGAGATCGCGACCAGACCGGCCGCAGCACAGACGGCGAACCCACGTCTGAACATCGGCTTTCCCTCCCTCGACCCGTCCGCTTCGCGCGGACCCGGTGACACTACTCGCCCTCATTCGTCCGTCAAGTCGACCCTCAGCGCGCGCCAAGCATCGCGTGGAGCGCCGCCTCCAGTTCGTCGGTCGCCGTCGGTCCCTCGAACGCATAGCGGACGATCCCGCTCGCATCAACGAGGAAGACCCATGGCTCGGACTGCAGGCGCCACTCGAGTACGGTTGGGCTGAATGTCATCTTGCTCGGATCGGCCCTGAAGTTTTGATAGATCTCGACGTGAATGAAGGCGACGCGATCGCGATAGGCGGGCTCGAGTTGCTGCACCGCGTCCACCTGGGGACCGCACATCGCGCTCGTGCAGAAGGCCGGGGTCGCGAACACGATGAGCGCTGGCCGGTGCTGGGCGATGGCGCCCGCGATCGAGATTTCGTGCATGTCATTGGGTGGGACTCCGCTGTCGATGTAACTCACGTCCGGGACGTCGGCACGCGTGGGGTTGCTGCTCCGTGGCGCAGGCTGGCCGGCAGTCGGCACGGTGCCGACGGCGAGCACCTTGATCGGAAGCAGCGTGATGCTGGCCTGTTCGCGGCCGCGTGCGGCGGAGATCTCGAGCACCCATCCGCCCGCGGTCGCAAAGGTGAGATACGCGACGTAGACGCCGTTCCCCAGCAAGCCTTCGCCCTTGAATAGCGCATCGGCCTCGCTCGTCGACGGATCGGTCGGCGCGCCGCGATACGCGCGCGCGTGAACCCGGGCGTCGTTCACCGGCGTGTTCAGCTCGAGCACGCCGATGGCCACCCGCTGCCGGCCCGGCGTCAGCTGCGTCGACACGAGGACCGCCTGGAGCGCTGAGGCCGACCGCGGGGCACCCTGCTGAGGAGAGCGACCCGCCGAGGTCGGCGCGCAGCCGCTGATGACGAGAGCGAACATGACGAGCGCGCGTACCGCCGTTCGCATGCTCACGCTCACATGCTCACGCTCAATAGACTGCGCCCGTGCGTAGGAGCGCGATCACGACGGGCCTCGCCGTCGTGCTGCTCGCCTCGACTCTCGCGGACTGCGCCCCCAGCCTGACGGATCCCGAGATGCTGCTCACGAGGGCCGGCGAGGAAATGGCTCGTCTTCAGAGCGTTCGCTTCGTCCTCCTTCGCGATGGCGATCCGGTGCTGCTTGACGCGGCTCTCGGTGCCCGCTTCACGCGAGCGTCCGGCGAGTATCGCGCACCGGGTCAGGTGCATGCAGTCGTGAACGCGACGGTCGGCAGCGCGGTTCTCACGATCGAGGTCCTGTGGTCACCGCAGGGGGTGTTCGCGACGAATCCGCTAACAGGCGTGTACGCGAAAGTCTCCGGCCCGATCGCGCTCGACGCGCCGGGGGTCTTCGCGCCCGGAGGGCTGCCCGATACGCTGAGGAACGGTCTGCGAGCGGTGACCCTCGTGGGGTCGGAGACCCTGGACGGACGCGACACGTATCACGTCCGCGCGGAGGCCGACGGCGCTCGGCTGAAGCCGCTCACCGGCGGGGTGCTCGTAGAGGGAACCCACACGGTGGAGCTGTGGATCGATCGCTCCTCGTCACACCTGCTTCGACTGCGTGATCGCGATCCCACCGGTTCGGGATGGAGGCTCGACCTCACCGCGCAGAACACGCCTGTCGACATGCCACTCCCCTAGTGCGCTCGATCCTCACGCTCGGAGCGGTCGGCCTCCCTGTCTTCGTCGGAGCGCTCGACCTCACGGTTGTCTCGGCGGTGCTGCCGGCGGTGATCGCAGGCAGCGACGTGCCGCTGCAGAAGGGGCTGGCGGAAGGTTCGTGGGCCGTGAGTGGATACTTCGCCTCCTATCTCTTCGGCGTCCTCACCATGGGACGCCTCTCCGACCTTCTGGGTCGGCGCGCGACGTTCCTCTCGAGCCTCGGCGTCTTCGTGATCGGGTCGGTGTGGTCCGCGGCCGCGCGCGATCTCGGCGAGGGAGTGTTCGCGACGACGGAGCGGTTGCTCACCGGCACCGCCGGCGATCCCGGGCTTGCGACGCTGCATGCGCTCGTGCTTGGGCGGGTCATCCAGGGCTTTGGTGCGGGCGCGCAGCTGCCCATCGCGTTCGCGGTGATCTCCGAGCGGTACCCGACCGACCAACGCACGCAACTCGTCGGTCTCATCGCGGGCGTCGACACCGCCGGCTGGCTTCTCGGACACGTGTACGGCGGCCTCGCCGTGCAGGTGGTCCCATGGCCATTCCTGTTCTGGGCGAACGTGCCGCTGAGCCTGGTCGCCGCGGGGCTGGTGTATTTCACCTTGCCGGGTGACATCCCGCGCGCCGAACGCGGGGCGCTCGATTGGTGGGGTGTCGGACTGCTTGCGATCGCGGTGATCGCGACCACGCTCGCGATCGGGAGCGCGGAGGTCCCGTCGACCACGGCGTTGACGCGCCCCGTCGGCACTCCCCTGGCCGTCGCGCTGTTGGTGCCCATCGCGGTCGTCGCGCTTGCCGCGTTCGTCGCCGTCGAACTGCATGCGACTTCGCCGCTCGTCGAACTCCGCGCACTCGCGGGACGGTTGGGATCCGTCACGTCCGTCGCGAACTTGCTCCTGGGATTCGCCGTGATGACCTGCCTCGTCAGTGTGCCGCTGCTCGTGAACGCGACAAGCGGGCGGCCGAGCCAGGAGAACGCGCTTGCGAGCGGGGAGATCCTCGCGCTCTTCACGATCCCGCTGGGCCTCGCCGCGTTTCCAGGTGGGGCGCTGGCTCGCCGCTTCGGTCTTCAGACGATGGCAGCGATCGGGCTCGGCGTGGCGTTCTGCGGGTTCCTGCTCGCAAGCGGGTGGCGGGCCGAAACCGCGCAGGCTGCGGCGGTCGCGTTCATCGGGTTCGCGGACGTGGGGCGCGCCGGGTCGGCGTGGGGACCGCTCGTTGGTCTGGTGGTCGCGGGCGTCGGCCTCGGACTTGCCACCGCGCCCATCGCTTCGGCGCTGCTGCACGACGCGACCGCGGCACGCTATGGGGCGACCGCCGCGCTCGTCGTGGCGCTCCGTCTCATCGGGATGACGGTCGCGGCGAGCGCGCTAGTCTCCTTCGGTCTGAGGCGCTCGTCCGATCTGCTGCGTGCGGTGCTCCTCCAGAGCGCCACCGCGCCTGGCGAGCTAGGCGAGATCGTCGGGTATGTCGCGACTCAGGTGAGCGACGAGATGCTCCTTGCCGGCGCCGCGGCCTGCGCCATCGCTGGCACCGTCAGCCTTATCGTCGCGGCGGCACCGTCCGACAAGCCCTCAGCCGCGGGAGGTCCGTAAGCAAAGGGCAAGGCCGGAATCGTTGGCGCCCGGTGGCTGCTACGGCCGGACGTTCACCGTGCCGTCCATATCAACGTGGATGAGGCACTTGTACGTGTAGGTACCAGGCTGAGCGAAAGTCACTTTGTACGTCACCGACTGGCGCGGGTCGAACTGGAAGATGATCCCCGAGCTGCGGAAACCCTTACCATCCCAAGCGCCTGCGTCCGCGCTGAAGGGCGGCGGCACAGCGTCGGATGGCGGCTGCGGAGGTGGCGCCCCCGGCGCCGGGTCCATTCCGGGAAAGGGCGGTAGCGGCGCTCCGGGCCAGGCCACCGGGAACACGGACTTGTTGTTCAGGTGAAAACTCCCGTCGGTCGCCTTCACCACGAGGTCCACGGCGTCCGACGGAGCGTTGAAGCTGATCGTGTGCCCAGTGATGATCCGCCAGGTCACCGAACTGCCGACGCTCACGCCAACGGTCTTCGGGAAGAAGTCGGTGCTGAGCGCGTCCCTGATAGTGGGGTCGCCCGCGCCCGCGATCACCTCCGGCGCCGCCGCAGCCTTCGCTTTCGCGTCGTTCACTACGGACTGCAGAGACTTCACGATGCCGTTCAGGCGCTCGGCGCCCTTCGCCTTGATCTCTTCGGGGGACGGTGTCGGCTCGGCCGCGTCGACCACGACGACCTTGCCGTTCATCTCGGGCCCGTGGAAGAGACAGATGAAGTTGTAGGTGCCCGGCTTGATGTTGTTCGCGATCTTCAGGGCGAACACGGAGCGCCCTGGCAGGAAGCCGGTGTTGAAAAAGGTCTGGGTCCCGGTGAACTCCGGTTGCTTCTGCTGTTCCTTGGAACACGCATCTCTCGCCGGCGGTTCGCCGCTCGCGAGGAAGCATGACTGCATCGCCGATTGGCGGAAGTCGATGCTGTTCGGGAGCTGGCCGGCGATGGCCGGCGGGATCTTCAAGACTGCGGATGGCGGGGGCCCGGGCGGCGCGTCTTTGGGGACCTTCGCGAGCGCCGCGAGAGCATCGTCGATGAGCGATCCGAACGTTACGGTATGGGGCTCGCCGCGATCGACCGACGTGAAGCGGATCGTGTCGCCGGGATGCGCCTTCAGCTCGTTCGGGAAGTACGCGACGGTGGCGATGTTGAAGGCCGTCGTGCTCGCGTCCACCTGCACGTCGTACGTCACTGTCGTGGGCCCGCCCGTCTGCGCGGGCGTCGTCGCTGTGCGGCAAGACATGACTACCAGGCCGAGCGCAACGAAGGCGACAACGGCTCGTCTCACGGCGGCGAAGATAGCACGCGACGACGGCTAAGCCTGCCGCCTGAGCGTCAGGATGGTGATGTCGTCCTCCTGCTTCCATCCCGGGGAAGTGAACTGCTCGACGCGCTGCAGGAGCAGTTGGATGAGCGCCTGACCGCCAGATCCTTCGGCGACGAGCTGCTTCAATCGAGGGCAGCCGAACAGCTGGCCGTCCTTGGACGCCTCGGTGATGCCGTCGGTGTAGAAGAGCACGTGGTCGCCGGCGCCGAGCGTGAGCTCCTTCTCCTCGTACCGCGACTCGGGCATGACGCCAAGAGGCATGCCGCGCGCCTTCGCCTCGACGACGCCGCCGTTCGTGAGGACGTAGGGGACCGGGTGCCCGGCGTTCGCGAAGATCAGCCTTCCGGAGCTGGGGTCGAGCACGGCGTAGAGGCACGTGACGAAGTTCTTCTCTGGGATCTCCGCGCAGAGCGTTTCGTTCACCAGACGCAGCACTTCGCCGGGAGAGCTCGAGAGCGGCGCTTCAGTGCGGAGCGTGCCCATCGTCGCCGCCATCAACAGCGCGGCACCTACGCCGTGGCCGGTGACGTCGCCGACGAGGAGGCCCTGACGGCCATCGGGGAGATAGATGATGTCGTAGAAGTCCCCTCCCACATCGGCTGCGGGCCGGTAGTACGTCTCGATCTCCCAGCCCGGCGGCGCCTGCACCGCCTTCGGGAGGAGCGCCGTTTGGATCTCCCGGGCTATCTGTAGATCCGCATTCATCTGCTGGAGCGCTCGGCGCATATGCTCCCGCTCCCGTTGCTCGAGACGGCGCACCTGGCGCAGCGCGACCGCGACCACATAGCTCGTCGCGAGCAGGACCAACACGAGCACGACACGGCTGACAAAGAGCTGCGCGAGTACCGCGCCGACCGCCCGCTCGAGGATCGCTGTCGACCGTTCCACTACGACATGCCACCCGAGCTCGTCAAGCTCTACCGTCGAAACGAAATGGCGGCCCTTGCCGAATGGGTCGTCGGCTTCCTGCGAAACCGCCCGATGGGCGAGCGCCGCCGACACGATCGGATCGGTCGCGAGGTCGCGCTGCTGGTCGAGCGACGGCGCGCTGCCGCGCACGATGAGCTTTCCCGCCCGGTCCACGAGATAGATCTCGTCCGCGGACGCGAGGAGCGGGGCGACCCACGCGGCCAGGCGGCGCGGATCGAGCTCGGCCACGAGCGCGCCGGCAAACGGCTCGCGGCCGCGTGGGTTGAGCACCGCGATGGCGATGGCGACGGTGGGTGCGTTCCCGACCGTGTCGGACTGGTAGACGTCGGAGTAGAGCGCTCCCTCGGCGCGAAGGTTCGCTCTCCGCAAGGCCGCGAAGAGATCCTGCTGGCCGATGCGTTTTCCTACGACCGAAGTATCGACCGGGTCGAGGGAGACAATGACCAGCGAGCGGTCGAGGGCGATCAGTCGGACGATGTCCCCAGTCATGCGACGGTGGAAGGTGCGCACGAGATCGTCGACGCGCGCGGTGTCACCGTCCTCGAGCGCGGAGCGGATATCGCTGATGGAGATCGATAGCGTGAGTTGCTCGAGGATGCTGCCCGCGCGACCGTTCACCGCGTCGGCGGCGCGCGCCGCTACGGCGGCCGTCTCCTTGAGCTGGTCGTCGCGCAGCTGTTCTCGCGTGCCATTCGCAGAGAGCTCACCGACGACGAGGAGCGGAAGCCCGACGAGGAGCGCCACGGCAGCGACGACGCGCCAGGGTCGAGAGACGAGCCAGTCGAGTCGCACGAAACCTTCCTATCGTCTCTGACAGATAGGCGGGCCAGCTAACCGGCTCAATCCCACACGGAATTGCTTATTTGTCACAAAGCTCCGGTTGCCTCCCGCGCCGACGCGGAGTGTACGGTGCGCGAATGAGCGTCACTGCCGGTTCGCTCTGTTTTATGGGACACCACTCGCGGCCACGCTTCCGATGGCATCGCCGCCGCGGGCATGGTCGCCGGGACGCTGCCGGGGCCGGCCGGAAGCTGGACCTCGGACGCCATCGCCGTGACAGCCGGCGCCAACTACGACATCTCGGCCACGGTCGCAAGCGGTGGGACCGCTGCGACCCCGCGGGTCGTCGTGTCCGGTTGACCGCAGGAGGCAGTGCAGCGACGCCGCTCCTCTCACTCACCCAGCTCGTCCCGGTCGGGGCTGTTTCGACCCTCGTCGGGCAGGTGACCATTCCAGTCGGCGTTAGCGCCGTCGTCATCGAGCTACGTGATGACGTCGACGCGAACGCGACCGTGGACTTCGACAAGATCGGGCTCTTCGCTCGCGACTAACTCGCGTGACGGGGCCCCGGCCGCGTTGACCGGGGCCGTCGGCTCACCGCTCGCGGTGATCCGCGTCTCCCCGCTTTCAGGCGAGTTGGGTGGAGCTGCGACGGCAGCGGGAATCAATCCGAAGCGCTCGCCGTGCGGACGACACTCGCGGCGGCGCGCTGAGGCGAGCACGCCATGACGAGGTCAACCACGACGTCGCCGTGCAGCAATGCGTGCAGCAGTGACGACGGAACAGGGCGACACGCAACGGGGCACAACATGCCTGAACGTGCGGAAGTTCGGATACTGAGCGTTATCGACGCGACTTCGTAAACCGCCGGTCGGCAGTTCGAGTCTGCCCGTCGGCTCAGAAATCCGTCGCGTTCTGAGAATTTGATCGAGGCGACGCCAGGTCTGTGAAGATGAAAGCCGTGGTCCGCGCCACGAGTCCGCGGGCCGGGTCGAGTCGATGACTTTTACGGCGGAAAGATCGTCGTGCCGAGCTTCTTGTGCAGCGCCTTGTCGAAGCTCGCCACGGCGAGCCCGTCGCCCGCGGCCTTCGCCGCCACGTAGGCATCGACGAAGTCGATGTCCGTGAGATCGCGTGCGTGCTCGAGCGCGGCGACGACGATGGCCTGCTCATCGAGTTGGACGCCGCGTGCGGTTACGAGCGCGAGCAACGCCTGCACCACCGCGGCTTGGGGTTGGCCGTACACGTGGTGCAGGATCGCCGCGACCTCGCCAACAACGGCCGCGGAGATGCGGATCTCGACCTGGCCTCCGCTCACTTTCTCCATGAGCGCCCGGGCGCGCCTGTACTGGTCTGGTGGCTGCTGCACGAGAAAGCGGACCAGCACGTTGGTGTCGGCCGCGACCGTCGGCATGCTTAGCGGCGTGCGGCGAGCGTCTTCGCTCGTTGGGTGGCAGCACGGCGGCGCAGTTCACGAATGTCGAGGGCACCGAGGCGCTTTCCCGTGGCGAAGGCGCCATCGAGCGCGAGCACATCTCCGCGGCGCACGGGAGTCACCAGGAAACCCTCTCCCTCCGAGGGGGCAAAGCGGAGTTTGTCCCCGGGCGCGACACCCATCGCCTCGCGGACGGGCGCAGGCAAGGTGAGCTGACCTTTGCTCGTCAGTGTTGCGTCAACCGCAGTCCGACCGGAACGAATCTCCTTGCGCATGACGTCCTCCTTACTCTTTGGCTCTCCTTACATAGCATAGCGTAAGGCGCGCGCCAGCTGCCACCCGCAGCAGCGAGAACGTTGTCTCTCTCGGCAGCTCCCCGGATCACTAGTTTTCGTCGAAGGTCACGAGGAAGGCCGCGTGTAGGCAGGGCTCCGTTAGCACCGGAACTGCGCCCCCTCGGCGGGGATCCTGTCCCCAGATCTGACCCCAGACGGCTGGGCCGATCAGGCATCGACCGGTACAGCCTGGTACGAATCCGGAAGCAGATGAACTCCCTGGTACCGCTTAGGACGAATTCGTAAACCGCCGGTCGGCAGTTCGAGTCTGCCCGTCGGCTCAGTCGGAAAGCCCAGCAACGTCGCAGTTCCGCATCCAGAGACCGAAACAAGACCGCCGCTACGGGGTAGCTGCAGCTTCGGCACGAGGATGTCTCCTTGGACGAGCTCGTAGAAGATCTCGCCCTTCGCGTCTTTTGAGGCGACATCATGCAGCGAGAGGCGCGGGCAGGCGGCACCGCCGCCGCGCCTCGCTGCAGACGCATCCAGCGTTTCAGATCACTTCGAGAAAATCCCTCGTGGGACGGTCATCGAGACGATCCAGTTCGGCAGATCAACGACCTCGCTGACCTTCAGGTCGCCCGCGACGCTGCAGATGGCGTACGCCTCGTGCAGGCTCAGGCCCTGGTCGCGCACCAGCCAGTCGATCATGTCGCGAACCGCTTTCTTCGCGTCCTCCATGAGGTCCGGGCCCACACCCGTGGTGTGGTAGAAGCCCTTCGCGAGCATATCTTTGGTCAGGCCGGCTGAGCTCGGGTCCGCCGCCGGGACGATCGCTCGAGGGGACTCGATGATCGTGTCCTTGATCACCCGGAAGGTGCAGGTGACGGCCATCAGCGTTTCGATCGCGGTGACGCAGACCTCGCCGTCCCCCTGAGCCATGTGGCCGTCGCCGGCGGAGAACTTCGCGCCGTCGACGAGGACCGGGTACTGAATGCGCGCGCCCTTGGTGAACTGTTTGATGTCAGTGTTCCCGCCCATGCCGCCGCTCGCGCTCGGGGGCACCGTGCGGTACATCCCTTTGCGCAGCGGCGCGACGCCGTACACGCCCATGAACGGGGCGAGCGGGATCTGCGCCTTCGTGCCGGTGTCCTTCCCGGTGAAGCCCGCGAAGCCGTCGCTCTGACCCTTCTGGAAGGTGAAGATCTGCACGAACGGCGCGCCGCTGTTGTACGGCTGGTCGGCGGGGATCGCGCTCGGCACGCGCCCCGCGTTGGGATCGGAGAGCTGTGACGCCTCCGAGAACTGGTGCAGCGGCGCGAGCAGATCCGGCCGCAGGCCTCCGAACAGGCCGAGCGCCGGGCCGATGACGACGTAGCCGAAGTCCACCAGCGGCGCGACGTCGAGGACCTCCACCTCGAGCACGTCCCCCGGCTTCGCCCCCTCGATCTCGACCGGACCCGTGAGCGGATGGATCTTCCCGAGATCGAGGGTGAGCACGCCGTCCGGCGTCAGGGTCTTCGCCGACGTGCCGATGTCGAGCGCGTCGCGGCAGAGGAACTGGACCGTTTGTCCCTCGCGGACCTTCGCCACCGCGGGCAGGTCCTGGTTCCAGCGGTTGTGCAGGACCTTCGAGAAGCCATCGATGGTGAGGTCGGACGAGAGCAGGACGTCGGGTCGACCGACGCCCTGCGCGGCGATGCCCTCACCGGCGAGGGCGAGCTTCGAGCCGAGTCCGGCGACCAGGGTCGCGGCGGCCGCGCCGAGCGAGACCTGCTGGATGAACTCGCGCCGCGAGACAGTGTCAGAGTGAACGAAGCACATGATTTCTCCCCCTCCTTTGCTGCGCTCAGGTCCTTCTGGCGCGCGGCGGTGACGGTCCTGGCCAGGCGTTGGGCGACGCGCGGCAACGGGCCGCAGGGAGAGCGGAAGAGCGCACGGTCGAACGGCTCAGGGCCGGGAGCATAGGCGCACGCCCTGGCGCGCGCAGATGCGGCTCATCCGCTCACGGATGGCTCGGCACTTCATCCTGGCCTCGAGGAATGCACGACCGTTCTGGCGCTCCGAAATTTCCAAGGACTGACCGCAGTTCTGACCGCGGATAGCCGGGGCCGCCCCGGTACGGACCGGTACGGCCTGACACAAGAACGCGAATGGATGAACGCGCGGGGACTCACCGGTACCGCATACGACAGTTTCGTAAACCGCCGGTCGGCAGTTCGAGTCTGCCCGTCGGCTCAGAAACTCGCGATCTTTCGCTCTCGAGCTCGCGATCTGACTCAGCGGCATGCGATGAAGGTCTGCAAAGCATTCGTTGCAGGTTTCAATTCGCGCCGTCGCGTCTGAGCGGCCGCGCCCTTCAAAGCGCCGAGGTGCCCCGCAGCGAGCGCCATCTGACGGCGACAGCCGCGTGTGATGAAGGCTCCGCTGCGCCAGATCGCCGACGCAGCTCTGAGGAGTGCACGATTAGCGCGGTCGCCCCTCGCTGCGTCCAGATTAGATCACCGTGGACATCGCTAAGATGCCCTTCGCGCGTCGAATGGTCGACAGGAAGCGGGTGAGTGGAAATGTCCGAGTTGTCGGCAGCGCAAGAAGCCACTTATGCGCAGTCGCTGCGGCCGTTCTTTCACCCAATCGCGACGCTCGACGAGCTCAAGCAGGTAGGCCGTGACGAGCACGGAATGCAGAGGGTCCTTGCGAGGGAGCTCCTTGGGGATCGAATCGTGATCGCCGAGTTACAGGGTCAGGTCGTCGCGATGTCCGGCACATGCCCGCACCGCGGTTCCGCACTCGCATTGGGCTGGGTCAACAGCGAGGGGACTGGCGTCGCCTGCCGCTACCACGGATTCGAGTGGGGTCCGACGGGAGCAATTTGCCGCATCCCGGCCCTCGAGGCCGCTGGCCTGCCGCTCCCCGGCGGAAAGAACTGGCGCAACGACGCCTATCCCACGGTCGTGAAATACGGTCTGATCTGGGTCTGTCTGGAGCCGGAGGCGAAGATCCCGATCATGCCCGTACCGGAGTCAGACGATCCATCGTTTATCGCCCTTCCGATCGCGGAGCGCGTGTGGGAGGCGGGTCTTGGGCGCACGATCGAAGGGTCGCTCGACACATACCATTTCGCGTTCACCCATCGCGGCACCATCGGTGATCCCGCCCGACCCGAGGCACCCAAGGCACGTGTGTCGCTCGACGGACCCTTCTTCTACCTTGAGTACGACATACACCAGCCGAAGAACCCGACGGTCACCTACGATGCGGATGCCGCAGCGGGTTCAGATCTGCCCGGATTCGTGACGTCGCATTACCAGTTTTGGGCGGCGCCCAACGCGGTCCGCATGCGCAAGACGAGCGGGAAGGTACGTTTCTCGGTTCTCGTGGCGATGTGCCCACAGAACGCTCGGCGCACGCGCCTCTACCGGATCCTTTACCCCGGCCGCGACTGGGCCGTCGACCACGAGGAATTCCAGCGTACCCAGGACCGCGTACAGGCGGAAGACCGCGAGGTCGTGGAGAGCGCCCGGCCCTGGGAGCTGCGCGTCGACCTCGATGCGGAGCTCCATGCCGTAATGGATCGCCCAACCGTCGCATACCGCCGCTGGCTCGCAAGCATGGGAATCGAGTTCCTCTAGCCCGTTGCGCCAGCTCGGCCCGGTCAGTCCCGGCTGAGCCCCCAGTCACTGAGTATCTCCAGCATCGTGGCGCGATCTTCGGCAGACAATGGCGTGAGCGGTGGGCGAGGCGGGCCTGCCCGCAGGCCGAGGCAATCCAGAGCCGCCTTCACGGCCGGAACGTTGTTCGCGTCATCGTGGCGAGCGCGGAGGTCTTCGAACGGCAGCACCTGCGCTCGGACTCGCATGGCCCGCGAATAGTCCCCGGTCTGGAGCGCTGCCATCATGTCGCGAGCGAGACCCGGCGCGAAGTTAGCGATGCCGGATGTGAAGCCCTGCGCTCCCGCGAGCGCGAAGAACGGTGCCCACCGCTCGGCGGTGCCGCAGGTCCAAATCGCCCTCGTCCCCCGCGTTCGGGCGACGACGTTCGCGAAGCGGTTCGGGTCGTTCAGCGCGTACTTCACACCCACTACGCGGTCGTCCCGCACGAGCGCGGCCAGGAGCTCATCCGAGGGAAACTCGCCGCGCTTGTAGATCACCACGGGGACATCGAGCGTCTCGACAATGCGTCGGTAGTAGAGTCCCAGCCCCTGCGACGAGCGGTACGTGTGCATCGGCGGCATGACCATGACGCCGTCGGCGCCGTGCTCGACCGCGTATCGGCCCATCTCGATGGCCGTCTCCGCGGCGTAGCCGATACAGGCGAGCACGACAGCCTTGCCCTGCGCGATCTTCGCCGTCTCGCTGACGACCCCGCGCCACTCGTCCCGCGTGAGCGCATGGAACTCTCCGGTATTGCCGCACGGGTAGAGGACGCCGATCCCGTTGGTGAGCAAGAACGCCAGGTTCTCCCGCAGTGCCGCGAGATCGAGCCGGAGATCGTCGGAGGCGAACGGCGTGACGGTCGTGACGCCCACACCTTTGAGAGCCGCCCTGACCCGCTCCGCGTTCATCGGCTCGAACCTCTCACGCGACTCAACTTGCCAGTCACAACTCTATCGGTCATGCACCCACGGCCACTTGTCGGCGCGATAGAGGCCACCGAGGTCCGCGCTGCTTCTCACGAGCTCGGCCATCAGCTCCAGCAGGTGACCGTGGTAGCGCGCGGGCACCGCATCCGTCCCGGGATCGAGGAGGCGCGGGCCATCGTTGTTCGCGCCGGCGAGGGCCGCGACCGTGTGCACGCGAAGATCCACGTCGCGGTCGTGTAACGCCTCGGGGCGCTCGACGGCCGCCGCGATACCGGCCTCGATCGCGTAGGCGCCCCAATTGGAGACCGCCGCCATGATCAGGACATCCGGCACGAACGCGGGGACGACCGTCCCGTCGCAAGGGCACCGGCACCGTGCGGCACCGGGGACCGCCGCGATAACCGCTTCGCGGATCAAGCCGCATCCCAGCTCATTGCCGCCGTCACCGATGCAGATCGTGAGGACCCCGCGCTCCCGCGCCATCTCGAACATCACATCCTGCTTTGAGTTGTGCGCAGTGAGGCTGCGTCCCAGCGCCGCGTGATGCTCGCCTCGCTCATTTGCGCCCGCGCGCTCGATCGCGACGAGCGCCTTCGGCCGCATCTGGTCGAGGATCGACCTGGCCACTTCCGGCGCGGCGGAGAGCTCGAGGGGGAACGGCATCACGGCACAACCTGTTGGCTGGCCTCGTGCGACCTCGACGGGCAGGACGTATAGGCCCGCACTCCGCAGGCTGTCAACCATGAGCGGGACATTGCGCTCTTCGGTGACGACCACGGGCGTGGCGGAGAGGCCGATCACGAGGCTACGCGCTAGGGTCGCAGCGCCAACCGGACCGTCCTGCTCAGCGCTCGGCAGCGTCCCCACGGGCATCCCGGTGGAGATGAGTACGATGTCGCGCGGCTCCACGCGCTCCACGAGCGATCGCGCGGCGCGACTGCTCAGCGGCTCATCGCCCTGGCGCTCACGCGCAGCGCGATAGAGTGCGTGGATCACCGACCGGCCTGTCAGGTCGATCGTGATGAGGCGATCGAGGCTTTCGCCGAGGCTCCGGAGTTGCCTCGACTTCGTCTCATCCAGCTGTCGCGCCACTCACCATCCCCCGCCGCCAGGACAGAAGCGACTCCGCCTCGGCGAAGAGGACCGGTGTTCCGCCGGTGTGGATGAACACGACCGACTCTTCATGCCGAACGTCGCCAGTCCGAATGTGTTCGAGCAGGCCGGCCATCGCCTTTGCGGTGTAAGTCGTATCGAGCAGGACCCCTTCGAGTCGTGCGACCAGATCAAGCGCCCCGAGGCCTTCCGAGCTCGGAGCCTTGTACTCCGCTCCCGCGAAGCCGGCAAGGTTCCGGACCTCGCCCGGCTCGAGCTGGATGTCGAGCGCCAGCAGCTTCGCGGCCTCGCGTACGGTGGCGACGACGACCGATGTTGCCTCCGGCGCCGGCCGGGCAGCGATACCCACGACCCTTGCCGCCATCCCAAGCGCCAGCGCGCCGAGGACGACGCCCGCCTGGCTCTTGCCCGCGGAACTCAGGTAGATAGCATCGGCCCGCGCTCCGCGCGACGTCAGCTGCTCGGTGATCTCGGCGGCGCATAACGCGTACGCCAGACACGAGCCGAGCGCGAACATGCGCCCCCGATTCAGAGAGTAGACGCGGCGACCCTCTCGGCTCAGGCGCTGGGCCACATCAGCGGCTACGCGCTCGGCCTCCGCTGCGCTTTGCGCGAGGTAGATATACGCGCCGAGCAAGGCGTCGACGAGCAAGTTGCCCTGCCACTCCGGCGCCGACCCGTGCAGCACGAGGTGGGTCTCCAGCCCATGGCGGTTAGCGGCGGCCGCGGTCTGGCAGGCGGAGTTCGACTGGACGTCGAGGACCGCAACGATGGCGTCCGCGCCCGTGCCGAGCGCCTCGGCCAGCCGAAACTCGAGGCTGCGGGTCTTGTTGCCCCCGAACGCGAGGCCGGTGAGGTCGTCGCGCTTCATGAACAGCCGCACGCCGAGGCGGTCGCTCAAGCGCGGCAACTCCTGGAGCGGCGTCGGAAGCCAGGCCAGATTGACGCGGGGGACGACGCCGATCCGCGCGCGCAGCTCGGCGACGGTGATCGGGGACGGTGTGACCGTAGGCGAGGCGGTCACGCGCGTTCGGGCCGCGCCCGGCGGATCATGTCGGCTGCGTGCTGGGCGGCCGGGCCTGCGCGGTGAGCCCGCCGTCGACGTAGATCGTCTGTCCGGTGATGAAGCCCGCAGCCGTGGAGGCGAGGAACGCCACGACGCCTGCGACATCGTCCGGCGTGCCGATGCGACGGAGCGGCAACTGCTGGCCCGCACGGATGCGGTCATCGAGCGTCGAGAACTTGTCCCAGTTCTCCACGTAGATCGGACCGGGGCTCACGGCATTCACGCGGATCCCGAACTCGCCGAGATCCACGGCCATCGCTCGCGTCGCGGCGAGGATCGCACCCTTCGCC
The DNA here is from genome assembly GCA_036003765.1 of Candidatus Limnocylindria bacterium. Taxonomy (GTDB): domain Bacteria; phylum Chloroflexota; class Limnocylindria; order P2-11E; family P2-11E; genus 3-1-20CM-2-70-9. The sequence continues at coordinate 26,712 of DASYSC010000136.1, read as the reverse complement.
GCGTCGTACGCCGCGGCCTTTTCGTGCGCGCGCAGGTCGCTGATCGAGCTGATGCTGATGATCGTGCCCGAGCGCTGACGGACCATGATCTCCGCCGCGCGGCGGCTGCAGTGGAAGAACCCTTGTAGATGGACACCCAGCACGCGGTCCCACTCCTCTCGGGTCATCCGATGGAACGGCGTACTCTGCCAAATACCGGCGCAATTCACCATGATGTCGAGCCTCTCGAACTGCCCAGACCACGCCTGAAAGAGCCGTTCGACCTCTTCCTCTTTCGATACGTCCGCGCGGACCCCGATAGCGCGTACTCCGAGGCCGACCGCTCTCTGGCAGACATCATCGATCGCCTTCTCGTCCCGACCGTTCACTATCACGTGACAGCCCTCTTCCGCTAAGCGGAGCGCGATACCGCGACCGATCCCGTGGCTCGATCCCGAAACGATGGCGACGAGGCCGTTCAGACCGGACGCGCTCATGACCGCGCTGGCGCCGAAGCTTCGGCGCCGCTGAGCGCCATGCCGTACTCGTCCCTGAGTACGCGGGCCAGGTCATCCTCGGTCGCCTCGATGACCGGAATGTTCCGCAGCCTGGTCGCGGTTGCCTCCGGATCTTTGAGGCCCGTGGACGTCAGGAGCGCCACGACGACCTCATGGCCCTTGAGCACTCCGCGCGCGACCATCTTCTTCACCACCGCGAGCGTCAGGACGCTCGAGGCTTCTGAGTAGATGCCTTCGTCCGAGGCGAGATCCGACTGCATCTGCAGCATCTCGTCGTCGCTCGCCGTCATGGCGATGCCATCTGTTTCGCGCAGCACGCGCAGCGACTGGTAGGCGCTGTTTGCGACTCCCACGGACACGGCGACGGTCGGGGCCGTGGGCATCGCTTCGGTGTGATCGAGACCACGAGCAAGCGCGTCCTGCAGCGAGCCGAAGACCTCGGCCGCGACCATGCGCGGCATGCGGCTGCCGGGCTCGGCGATCCGGAGGTCGAGCCACTCTCGGAACGCCTGCCAGATACCGGCCATCGAGTCTCCGGACCCCACGGGCGAGACTACGTAATCGGGGAGCCGCCACTCGAGCTGCTCGCAGATCTCATAGCCCATCGTCTTGCAACCCTCGAGCGCGTACGGGTTGGCGCCGATCGGTGGATCGATGAAGTTCTGCGTCGGGAACCACCCGTACTTTTCCACACCGAGTCGAACGATGGTCCATCGCTCGCGCATCGTCTTCGTGGCGACGACCTTCGCGCCGTACGACTGCATGAGCGTCCGCATCGTCAGCGGGAATTGCGGGGTCGTCACGATGACGGCATCGAGACCGGCACGGGCGGCGTACGCGGCGGCCGCGGCTCCGCCGTTCCCTGACGAAGCGGCGGTGATAACACTGCACCCCATCGCCACCGCGGAGGAGACACCCGCCGACGCCATGCGGTCCTTGAACGACCACGTCGGATTACGCGATTCGTCCTTCACGTACAGCGCGGACAGCCCGAGCTTCCGCCCAAGGTTCGGACATGCGACGAGCGGCGTGAAACCCTCGCTGATCGAGACGATGTGCTCCTCGTCCACAGGGAGGAACTCGCGGTAACGCCACATCGTGCTCGGTCGATGGTCGAGAGCGTTTCGGCTGAAGACCTTGCCGATCGCCTCGTAGTCGTACTCAGCGATGAGATTGGACGGCTTGTCGCCCGCGCAGGCGGGACAACCGAGAAACAAGCGACCCGGCGGATAGAAGCGACCGCAGCGATGGCAGCGGAAACCGGTCAGGTAGCTCATGTCAGTGGCTCGATGCCCCGGGGAAGCGTGGTGATCATCTCTCCGCCAGCCTCCCGGACGATGACGGTGTCCTCGATCTGCACTCCCGCGAAGCCAATCTCGTAGTACGGCGTCTCCACCTCGAAAACCATTCCGGCTTCGAGCGGGGTCTCGTCGCCCGGCCCGAGGAGAGGGACTTCGTAGACCTCGAGGCCGATGGCGTGGCCGACATGGTGACGGTCGTACTGTGGCGCGCCCGCAGCCCGGACCGCATCGACCGTGGCCTTGAAGACTTCTCGTGCCGTGATCCCGGGTCGCATGATCCGGATCGCGTGCTCTTCGCCCGCGACCATCGCCCCGTATAACCTCCGGATCCGGGCGGGAGGCTCGCCGCGGAAAGCGAAGAGCCGGGCGATATCGCTCCAGTACCCGTCCAGCTTGCAGCCGACGTCGAACCGGATGATGTCTCCCTCTTTCAACACGCCGTTCTGCCACGGGAGAGAGCCCACGGCCGCACGCCGACCGAACGTGATCTCGTTGATCGCCGGCGTTCCGCCGCCGGTTACGACCGCGCGCCGATACTCGCGGATGAGATCCTCCTCCGTCGCACCCGGCGCCGCGACGGTGATCGCTTCCTGAATCGCCCGCTCTGTGAGACGTAGCGTCGCTGTGAGTCGCCGGATCTCCTCGTCGGTCTTTACCGCGCGGATCCGTCGGATCGTGGTCCACGCGGGAACGAGTTCCAGCTGCGGCAGCCTCTCTCGCAGCCGGGGCAGGTGCGCGCCGTCGAATCCCTTCTCGTCATAGCCGACACGACCTCGCGTCAGGCGCGCCTCCTCGAGGCCAGCCAGCAGTCCCTCGAATGCGTTCGCTCTGGCGGCAGCATCGACTACCCGTGCCTTGACCCCGAGCTCGTGCGCGTCCAGGGTCGCCCCCGGATCGACGTAGCGAAAAAAGGTCCCGTAGTGGATCGCTCGAGTCTGCGGCGGGCATGCCAGGAGGATTGCGCCCGCGTCCCCAAGCCCGGAGACAACGACTGGGTCTCCCGGACGCTCGCCGGTGATGATCGCGAAGACCTGCGTTGTGTAGCGGCTGATCGCGAATCCCGTGCTCTCGAGCCCACCGCTCAGGTAGTACACGTTCTCGGGAGTGCAGCCGATGACCCCATCCAGCCTCTCCCGCTGCAACGCCGCGTGGGCGCGCGGGACATTCACGAGCGTTGCCACATCGTCTCCTTCGAACAACCTCGCAGGTATTCTCGCGTCCTTACGCTGAGCTTCCGCCGATCGACGCGCCGGCAGCCGCGGCGCGCGACAGGACCTCGGTCGCGAAGGCGCGGATGCCCTTCTCGACCGACTCCCCTGGCGGCGGATGCGGCATGAACGTGACGCCGGTGATGCCGAGGTCGGCCACTGCGGCGACCTTCCGGGCGACCTCGTCTGCGGTGCCCGCCCAGCTGAATGCATCGACGAGCGAGTCGGGGACGAGATCGGCGGCGGCGCTCGCCCTCTCGCGATCGCGATGCGCGGCGACCGACTCCAGCTCCGCCGGTACCTCCACGCCCGCGGCATGCACGAAGCTCCGATCCGGGTAGCTCGCGGCGAGCATCCGGGCGACCATGGGGCGAAGCGCGGCCTTCGCGCGCTGCCGATCCTCATCGATCCAACCGTCGACCCGGCTCACGAGCGCGAGGTCTGACAGACGCCGTCCGGCCCGCCGTGCGCCGTCCTCGACGCGCGAAAGCGCGTGCTGCACCCCCCGGCGCGTCGCATAGGTCGCGACCATGACCCCATCTGCCTTCTCGCCCGCGGCGGCGAGCACGCGATCGCCGCGGCTCGCGACATAGATGGGGATGTTCGGTCGCGCGGCGAACGCGAGGCGCACGCCGTTCAAACGCACGATCTCGCCCTCGAACGACACCGTCTCACCCGCCAGCAGCCGGCGGATAACGGTGATGGCCTCCGAGATTGCACGCGCGGGCCGCTTGCGCTCGATGCCGAGCCGGTCCAGCCCGGTTCCGCCCGCGCCGAGGAGTAGGACGGCGCGGCCGTCACTGAGCTCGTCGAGGCTTGCGATGGCGACGGCGGTAAGGGCCGGATGCACGCTGTACGGATCCGCGATGTACGTCCCGAGCTTCAACCTGCGACTGGAGACCGCCGCGACCGCGAGTCCGATGTACGGATCCCTGTAGAACTTCTCGTTCGCGTACCAGAGCACGTCGTACCCGAGCTCCTCGCACAGGTGGACCACCGCAGCGAGACGAGGAGGCGGTAGGTCCTGCAGTTGACCGATGCCTGGGGCGATCATCCCCTCGGCCTCGGGGCGACATCAGATGCCGAAAAGACATCCTCCGCGAAGTACTGGAGGTCCTCGAGCGTTGCCTCCACCGTGGGGCTGATGAAGCTCATCGTCGCCATCAGGGATGCGCCCGCGTCCTCGAACGCCTTCACCTGCTGGATGATCTCCTCGGGCGTGCCGATGAGGTTCGCCTCGACGAGCCTTCCCAGATCGACCGACCGCAATGTCGATTCGCCCAGCGTGTGCAGGTGCCGGTACATCGGGCTCCCCTCGAAGTTGCGAATCGCCTGCTCGTGGGTCCGAGCGATGCAGACCATTACCTGGGGTGCGACGACAATCTCCCGAGGATCCCGTCCCGCGCCCTCGGCGACGCGCTGCAGTTCGGCGACGCCCTCGCGAAGCTGCGATGGGGGGATTGACGCCGGCAGCCACCCATTCCCGTACGCGACGGCGCGACGTATCTGGTTCACGTGGTTTCCGCCGACGTAGATGGGAAAGGGGTTTTGCACCGGCTTAGGGAAGAGCTCGATCCCTTCGAACCGGTAGAAGCGGCCCGAGTAGTTCGCGCGCCGCTCAGTGAAGAGGAGCCGCATCGCCACGAGACCCTCGGCGAGCATCTCGCCGCGGTCGACCCCCTTGGATTTCGGCTTGATTGCCTCCAGCTCCTCGCGGTAGGCGCCGACGCCGACGCCCAGGAGGACCCGGCCGCCGCTCGCGTGATCCAGCGTGGCAACCTGTTTGGCGAGGACGACTGGCTCTCGCATCGGGACCACGAGCACCGCTGTGCCGAGCCGGATCGTCCTCGTGTGCGCCGCAACGTAGGCGAGCGTGATGAGCGGTTCGAAAAAGCGCGGGGGCGTCGCGTGCGCCTCTCGCACATAGCGAGGCGCGGTGATGTGATCGTTCCCCCAGACCGAGTGATACCCAAGGCGCTCCGCCGCTTGACTGATACGAACGACGTCGTCGAGGTCCGCGAACGGGAGGGGCATGCTCAGCCCCTCCTTGCAGGTCGGTATGGACACCGTGTAGTCCACGCGCGCCGCCGCTAGAAGCCCACGCGCCCACGCAGCGTCGGATCGAGCAGATCGCGCAGCCCGTCGCCGAGGAACATGAACCCAGCGACAGCGATCGAGATGAGGATCCCGGGGAATGTCGGGATCCACCATGCGGTCAGGATGTAATTTCGTCCGCCGGCCACCATCGCCCCCCACTCCGGGGTTGGCGGGACGGCGCCGAGGCCGACGAAACTGAGGGAAGCCGTCGTCAGGATCGCGATACCGGCATCCATAGTCGCCTGGACGAGCACCGGAGCGACACTGTTAGGCATCAGGTGGCGGACGATGATCCGGCGGTCGAGACAGCCGACGCTTCTCGCGGCCTCGATGTACGGCTCGGCACGCGCTTTCAGGATCGATGCCCGAATGAGACGGGCGTAGCGCGGCCAGTACGCAACCGCAATGGCGATCATGGCGTTCTGCAGCCCGGGTCCGAGTGCCGCGACCACCGCCATAGCCAGGAGAAAATGCGGGAAGGCGAAGAAGACGTCCGCGACGCGCATGACGATCTCGTCGACCAACCCGCCGTAATATCCCGCGAGCGAGCCGAGCGCGCCACCGATCGTGAGCGCAACGCCGAGAACGAGGATGACGATCTGCAGAGAGATTCGCGAGCCGGCGACGACCCGGCTGAAGATGTCACGACCGACGGTGTCGGTCCCGAACCAGTGCGCGAGGCTCGGCGGCTGAAGCGCGTGGCCCAGGTCCTGGGCCGTGCTGGGATACGGCGCGATGATGTCCGCAAATACGGCCATGCCGAGCACGACCAGGAGGAGCGCGATGCCTACCATGGCTCCGACATTGCCGCGTATGCGCCGCGTCGAGCGATACCACGCTTGAGCGGAGAAGGCGGCGCGGGTCATCCCGACCGGTGTGTGTGTTCCAAGACGGCCCGTGATCACGTTCAGTATCGGATCCGCGGATCAAACAAGAGATAGCTGACGTCTGCGAGAAAGTTCAGAGCTACATAAAGAACCGATCCGAACAACGTGACCGCCATGACGGCGTTGAAGTCCAGCGTCATGATCGAGTTCACGGCCCACGATCCGATGCCGGGCCAGGAGAAGATGGTCTCAACAAGGAACTGCCACGCAATAAGCGCAGCCATCTGAAGGGCGATTACGGTCACGATCGGAAGCATCGCGTTGCGCAGCACGTGCCGTGTGATCACGGTCCTCTCGCGGAGCCCTTTCGCGCGCGCCGTGCGGACGAAATCTTGGCTCAGTACCTCGAGCACGCTCGAGCGCGTCATGCGCGTGACGACCGTGAGGTTCCCGAGCGCGAGGACAACGCCGGGCAAGATCAGATGCCGGAGCGCGTCCGCGAACGCCGCGACGTTCCCAGCGAGCAGCGCGTCGACAGTGAAGAATCCCGTCACCTCTGGCGGGGGCCCGAACGTTGAGCCGATCCGTCCGGTCGCGGGCAGCACGCCAAGCCAGCCGTAGAAGACCAGTTGGGCGATCAACCCGAGCCAGAAGACTGGTACCGACAGACCCAAGATCGCGAGGCCGCGCGTCGCCGCGTCCACCACGCCGCCCGCTGCGCGTGCCGAGAGCACGCCGAGGACGAGGCCCGTCGGAAGGTAGAGCAAGATCGTGAACACGGCTAGTTCGAGGCTCGCGGGTAGGTAGCGGACGAGATCGTCCTGCACCGGTAGGTTGCTGGCGATCGATCGCCCGAGATCGCCGCGCAGGATGAGACCTTCCATGTAGAGGACGTACTGCTGATAGAGCGGACGGTCGAGGCCCATGCGCTCGCGGATCGTATTGATCTCGAGTGCGCCGGCATTGAGTCCGGCCGCTGCCGCGGCGGGGTCGGCGGGCACGACGTGCGACAGCGTGAAGGTGATCACCGTCATGCCGAAGAGCACAAACACGAGGCTGATCAGGCGCCGCATCAACAGGCGTATCACGACTTCTCGCTCACCGCGGCGATCGGGAGGCGGAAGACCGCTGCCGCCGTCCCTCCGAGGCACATCTCGAGCTCGTCTTGGCCCAGTCCGAGCGACCGGTACTTGAAGAGTTCGATGGGCATATTGCTCAGGAGATCCGCTCCCATCATGACCCTGTCCGCGCCCAGGTCGCGGGTCAGCCAGAGCAGTTCGCCGGGCTTCGCCCACGAAGTCTCGAGGTAGACGTTCGGACATAGCTTTGCCGCGAGATGCGCCTCCGCGGTGAATACCGCCATCCCGGCGTGCGCGAGGACGACATTCACCTCCGGATAGCGCTGAGCGAGGGGGATCCACAGCGCCGGCAGGCCCCAGGGGAGTCCGCTGCCGGTGTGGATCATCACTGCGATCGAGAGGTCGCGCGCGACCTGGAACACCATGTCGGCGTCCCTGGACTTCGGGTCCACGCCGTATCCCAACGGATGGATCTTCACGGCGACGAAACCGAGGTCCCGCGCGCAGCGCCGCGCTTCCGCGGCGTACACCTCGCGATCGGTATGGGGGTTCATCTGCACGATGCCGTAGAACCGACCGCGCTTTTCCCTTGCGAGCCGGGCGATACGGTCATGGATGGCGGGCGCGTCGCGACATCCGGCGCTCGGCATTACGAGCGACACCTCGACACCGTTCGAGTCCATCGCTCGAAGGAGGTCCCCCTCGTCGTTGTCCGCATCGAAGACCCGGGTGTCGCCGATGTGAGCATGCGCGTTGATCACGGCCATGAGCTCACCCGCAAGCCAATCGCGGCGCACATCGAGCGTCCCGCGCGGACGACGAAGAGCGTCACGGACGCTCTTCGCGGCGGCTTCGCTGGTCGATCGCCCGTCAGCTCGTGAAGTAGATGTTGTAGTAGTTCGGCACGAGGTCGAACCGGTTCTGCGGCACCCCTGCGACGCCCTTTCGGCTCGCCCAGTAGTTGAGCGGGATGACGAACGGGATGAACGGCATGTCGTCGAAGATGATCTTCTGCACCTCTTCCCAGATCTGCCGCTTGCCGTTCTCGTCGACGGTCGCCAGGTCCTTGTCGAGCAGAGCGTCAAGCTTCGGATTGCTATAGCCGCCATTTACGCCGCGTGGGCGTTTGAAGTCGGTGTGCCACTGACGACGCGCCTGGAAGTTGTGGTCGGGTGTCTGCGCCGCGCCGTTCCACGCCCAAAGATCCGCGCCGCGTTGCTCATCCTCGACAGACGCGTAGTAGACGTTCACGTCAGTCATGGGCTGGATGTTGAGCTTGATATTGAGCAGCTTCAGGTTCTCCTGCCACACCTGCGCCATGTCCGTCTGGTACGGAGCGAAGCCCGGAAGGATAAGGAGCGTCAGTTCGAAGCCGCCATTCGGCGTCGCCGACTTGCTCAGGAAGGATTTCGCCTTCGCCATGTCCTGCTTGATCGCCGGGATGTCCTTGTTGAAGAAGCGGAACTCCGTGTAGATAAGCCCTCGTGCCAGGTCCCCGCGAGCCTGCATGGCACCCTTGATGAAACCCTCGGCGTCGAAAGCGTACGTGATCGCTTGTCGCACGTTCACGTCCTTGAGCGGCCCGCGGAAGCGGGCGGCGGCCATTTGCACGCCCGGACTCTGAACGTGCGATACCGCGATGTCCTTGTTGCTCTCCAGAGCGGCCAGGTCGGATACCGCGATGTTATTCGCGACCTGTGCTTCGCCCCGCTCCAACATCAGCCGGCGGGTGGCCGCCTCCTTCGCGACCTTCACGACGACGCTGTCGACGTGATTGCCTGTCCAACCGCGCCAGTAGCCATCGAACCGTTTCATGATCGTTTCCGAGCCCTTCGTGCGGCTGGAGATGAGGAAGGGTCCCGTTCCGACGACGTTCTCGGCCGCCCACTTCTGTCCGTTGTCGCTTCCGGCATTCGCCTGAAGCGCGGTCGGACTGATCATGAGCATCTGCGTCATCGGCCAGATGAAGTTGGCGTTAGGCCCCGGTAACGTGATTCGCAGAGTGTTGTCGCCGACCGCCTCGACCTTGGAGACGGCGCCGAGCCGACCTGCCGGCCCGAGCTTCAGGGCGAGGATGCGATCGAAGTTTGCTTTCGCCGCGGGAGCGTTGAACGGCGTGCCGTCGTGGAACTTGACACCTTGATTGAGTTCGAACTCCCACACCACGCTGTCCGTCGTCTTCCACGACTTCGCGAGCCGTGGGCCGACCTCGGTGGACCCGTCGGGCTTCACGACGTACTCGACGAGCGCTTCAGCCGGGGCTCGGATGAGATTGAAGCTGTATCCGACATCCGGGCTCGCGTGCGGATCGAGGGTTACGGCATCCGTGCCGTCGACAAAGACGAACTGCCCCCCGCTCTTTGCCGTGCTGCTGGCACCCGGCGCAGCGCTGGGGGTCGCGGCGGGAGCACAGGCCGCCGCGAGGTTGGCGGCAGCGGTGAGCGAGATCCCCAATGCGACGCTGCGCTTGATGAATTCGCGGCGCCCGACCCGCGCTGCCTGATACTCGCGAACGAGCGCTCCAAGTCGATCGGCCATGTCAATGCCCCTCCCGATGGCTCAGTACGAGCCGACCTCAAACCCTAGGCTGAGAGGATAGACCGCTCGGCGAGGCTCGAGACGTGCACTTGGTTCTCGTTCGACATGCGGCTTGAACGTAGTTTCGCGCCGCTCCGTCAACGCGCCCAGGCGTGCGGCTATCGCTTTGCCGAAGCCATCCTCCATACCCGTGCACTCAGGCGGTCTTACGCAACTGTGTGAAGCGTCCACCGATCAGCCACTCGGTCAAGTAGATGTTCCCCTCCGAATCGAGCGCGAGAGCGTGAGGGCTATTCAGCTTTCCTGGGGTGGTCGTCGCCCGCACAACACTCCCGTTTGCATCGAACGCATTGGGCCAACCGGGCCGCGATGCCGCGTCGGGGTCCTCGCTGAGACGCACAAGCAGCCGATCGTCCTGATCGAGCACCGTAAGACGCGGTGGGCGGTTCTCAATAACGAAGAGCCGCTGGCCATCGCTTGCAAGGCACGACGGGGTAGAGAGGATGCCCTCTCCCACGACCCGACGGAAGCGACCCTTAAGGTCGTACACCTGGATTCGCGCGTTGGCACGATCCGCGACGTAGAGCTCGGGCTGATCTCGCCGATGATCGACGTACACGGCATGCGGTTCTTTGAAACGTCCCGCACCATCTTCGCCGCTGAGGCTGCCCAGATAGGTGCCGTCTGAGGCGAACCGATGAACGTAACTCTCCCCATAGCCGTCTGCGACCCAGACGTCGCCATTCCCACCGAACCGACTCTCGCTGACGGCGACGCTGGTCGGCCGGTAGTTACCACCTACATATACAGGATGCGGCGGACGCGGTAGGCGTTGCAGCGTGTGGCCGTCGAGGGACAGCTTCAGCACGACCGATTCGCTGTCCTCCGGTGGAGGCTTGTAATGGTTAGTTGGAGTGCGTCGCTGCCCTGCGTCGGCGATCCAGAGGCGCTCGACCGTGTCCTCGAGCACGAGGGTCATGCCATGCGCTTCCTGTGGTTCAACAAGCAATGACGTTCCAAGCAGGTAACCCTCGCCGTCGAACCTCAGCAGGCGCGGCTGCGCAGGGTCGAACATGAGAATTTCTCCCGCCCGCGTTACGACAAGGCCGTGATGCGGCCACGCTCTCAGTTGCTCGTCGCTATTTGGTAGGCGAGCCCAATCGTCGATCCATTCGTACTGAAAAGGACCGCTCCCGACGAGCACACGCGTACGATAGGCTCGCCCTTTCCGCATTCGGCAGATGCGCCATCCGCGCGCGCCGGGAGTCAGTCAATTCCAATCGCAACGAACTGGTCCGATCCGTTCCCTCCGACACGCGCGTCGCTGTCTTCATGCTGTTCGGGCGATAGGCACCGCCCTGTCCGTGTGACATGCTCGCCTCGGTGGTCAGGAAGTAACCTCAGGCCCGTGAGCCCGCGTCCCGCGGACACCGACGACACGAGACGATTACGCGACCTCTGGACGTCGTTGAAGCCGCTGAAGTTTCCGAGCATCCGTGCTGCGGAAAAGCTCTTGGGTGAGGAGGCGTATGACCTTCTCGACGCTGAGGGCTACATCGCAGGACTAGTTGATACGTATCTCACGTCCGGTCGAGTCAAGGACCCGACGATCAACTTCGACGAAGCCGCACACCGACGGGCTTTGGAGCGGCTGGCGTCTCGTGGCGCCGCTGAGTTCACGCTCGTTGTCGAGTACGGCACTCTTGTTGGTGAGTTGGCGACGACTCTGTCGCGCGCTAGTGGAGTTCCGCTGCGTTCTCGCCCCTGACTCATCCGAACCGCTTGAGCCGCCGAGGGCCAAGGTGAGAGCCACGCGCATCGTCCCGTGCGGTCGCTGCGCGTCCGCGGGCTGGGTCACGGCCGCAATTGCGCGAAAAGCAGGAACTGAGTAGCATCCACGGCGTTTAAAACGCCGTTTCATCTATTGAAACGTGCGGACGGGGGGAGCCGATGGACAGCCAGCACGAGCGTGACGAACAAATCCTCGAGATCCTCACCCACAAGCTCCGAACTGGGGGGCTCAGCCGGCGCCAATTCATTCAAGCGGCTGCGCTGTTCGGCGTCGGTGGAGCGCTCGCGGCCTGCGTGCCTCCGACCGCTGGCCAGACGGGCGCCCCCGCCGTGACGGGAGCCGGCGCGCCGACCGGGACGGTGCGCTTCCTGGTGGCCGAGTCCTTCTGGGCGAACTGGCATCCGTTCCTGCATACCGCGCAGATCCAGAATCGTATCCAGCGGCAGATCTTCGACCGGCTCGTCGAGGCAGAGACCGCGGACTTCTCCAAGCCCGCGCCGATGCTCGCCACCTCGTGGCGGCAGCTGGACGCGCTGACTTGGGAGCTCAAGCTCAAGGAAGGCGTCAAGTTCCACGGCGGGCAGGAGTTCACAGCGGAGGACGCGAAGGCGACGGTTGAGCTCGCCTCCGGCGCGACGGACGTGAAAGTGAATACCGCAGCCCGATGGGTGCCGACGACGGGGGAGGTCGTCGACAAGCTCACCGTACGCTTTAAGACGAAGGAGCCCTTCGGGCCGTTCCTTCTCCAGCTCACGGTCACCGACGTCGTCTCGGCCGCGGACGTGAACAAGGGCGTCGAGCCCATGAAAGCGGCGCCCAACGGGACCGGCCCGTTCAGGGTCGTCACCGACGAGAAAGATCGCAAGGTGATGGAGGCCTTCAGCGGCTACTGGCGCGGCGCGCCGCGGATCAAGACGCTGACCTGGGAGTTCATTCAGGACAGCCAGACGCGCCTCTCCGCCCTTCTCGCGGGCCAGGCGCAGGTCATCGACCGCGTCCCTCCCGAGCACTTCCAGGCCCTGAAGGGCTCTCCGAACCTTGTCCTCACGTCGGTCACCGGTCTCGAGAACGTGAACCTCTGGATCCGGCAAGACCGGCCGCCCTTCGACGGCAACCCGAAGCTCCGCCAGGCACTGGCGTGGTCCATCGACCGCGAGGCGTTGACGAAGAACCTCGTCGGCGGCGCCTCGGAAACCGCGCTCTCGCATCTCCCGAATCGCGCGCTCTTCGCAGCGCCGCAGTCGCCGAAGTACACGCTCGACCCGGAGCGAGCCAAAAAGCTTCTCGCCGAGGCCGGCTTCGCCTCCGGAGGGCCCGAGTTCATCCTCTGGGGGACGACCGGCTTCCTGCCGCGGGCGAAGGACGTCACCGAGGCGATCGCCGACAACCTCAAGAAGGTCGGGATGAAGCCAACTGTGACGATCACCGACGTCGCCGCCATCATCGACGCGCTCTTCAGCAAGGACAAGCCGGGGTCGGTGTTCCATCTCAGCTGGAGCGGCAACGGCGACCCGCACGTCTCGCTCGCGACGCTCTACCGCTCGCCGGGCGCGTGGACCGGCGCGCACGACAGCAAGCTCGACGATCTCATCGACAGCGGGGCGCGGGCGACGAAGGATGCCGACCGCGTGGCGGTCTACAAGGAGGTGCAGGCGTACCTCTGGGAGAACATGCCGCACGTGCCCCTCTACAACAGCGACTTCACTATCGCCCACGTGAAGGCGCTCTCCGGACTCCGCGTACTGCCGAACTTCAACACCTACTTCTATCCCGCGGCGCTCGCCTAGCGCGTGCGCCGCCCTGAGGTGGGGCGCTGGGCGCGCTCGTTTCCGAGTTGCGCCCAGCGCCATGTCGGGACCTCGCGATGACCGCCCATCTCGCGCGGCGCACCGCCCAGATGCTCCTCGTCGTGTACGGCGTGGTGACGCTGACCTTCATCACGGTGCGCCTTGTGCCGGGCGATCCGGCTCGGCTCATGGAGCCGCCGGGAACACCCGAGACCATCATCCAGCTCGTGCGTCAGCAGATCGGAACCGATAAGCCGCTCCACGTTCAGTACGGAGACTTCCTCGCCGGCCTGCCGCGCGGCGACCTCGGTAAATCCTTCCGCGGTGGCCGTCCCGTCGGCGAGCTCATCGCCGCGTACCTGCCGAACACTCTGCTCCTCGGGATCGTCGCCATGGCCGTGGCGACGGCGCTCGCGAGCATCATCGGAATCGGCGCAGCCCTGCGGCGCAACTCGGTCGTGGACCGCGCGGCGCTGTTCCTCGTGGCCGTCGCGCAGTCCACACCGAACTTCTGGCTCGGCGTGATGCTGGTGCTCGTGTTCGCCGTCCAGCTGAGGTGGCTGCCGGCGATCGACATGAGCGGACCCGAGAGCTTCGTCCTGCCGGTCGCGACCTTGGCCGTGACGCTGCTCCCGCTCCTTGTGCGCACGGTCCGTCAGAGCTTCATCGACGCGCTGGGTGACGACCACGTCCGCGCCGCGCGCGCGCGCGGCATCCCCGAGCACCGCGTCCTCCTCATCCACGTCCTGAAGGTGGCCTCCCTGCCGCTCGTGACCCTCGTCGGGCTGCAGGCGGGGTTCGTACTCGGCGGGTCCGTCGTGGTCGAGTCGATCTTCAACTGGCCAGGCATCGGCACGCTCGCGCTGAAGGCGATCCAGGATCGCGACTTCCCGATGATCCAGGGCACGGTGCTTGTCATCGCGATCGTCTTCACCCTAGTGAACTTCGTCGTGGATCTCGTGTATGCGGCGCTCGATCCCCGCATCCGCTACTGACCTGCCTGCGGTCGTCGCGGCGACCGCAGCGGTGAGTGCGCCGGACGCGCGAGCCTCTGCCGGGCGGCGACTCACGGTCTTTCTGCTGGCGCGAAAGAGCACTCTCGCCGGGCTTGCGCTGTTTGCGGTGGTCACGCTCGCGGCCGCCTTTGCGCCGGTCCTCTCTCCCTACGACCCTCTAGAGCAGGACCTCAACAGGGTGCTGCTGCCGCCCGCGTGGGCCGACGGCGGGAGCGCGGCGCACCCGCTCGGCACGGACCCGCTCGGGCGCGACCTCGCGAGCCGGATGCTCTGGGGGGCCCGGCTCTCGCTCCTCATCAGCGTCGCGTCGGTGCTCCTCGGCGGGGGCCTCGGGTTCATCGTGGGCATCGTCACCGGCTACTTCGGCGGCTGGCTCGACGCGGTGCTCATGCGTATCGGCGACGTCCAACTGGCGTTCCCCTTCGTGCTGCTGGCGATCGCGGTGCTGGGGGTGTCACCCGAGCGGACGCCCGCCCAGCTCATCGGGGTACTCGGCCTCACCACTTGGATCGTCTACGCGCGGGTCGTGCGCAGCCGCGTGCTCTCGGAGCGCGAGAAAGACTACGTGCGAGCGGCGCGCGCGCTCGGCGCCTCGAGCGCGAGGGTACTGCTCCGCTACGTGCTCCCCAACGTATGGCAGGTCGCGCCCGTCATCGGCATGCTCTACCTGGGCTTCTTCGTCATCGTCGAGTCGCTGCTGAGCTTCCTCGCGCTTGGTCTGACGCCGCCGACCCCGTCGTGGGGATCCATTCTCGCCGACGGACGGCAGTTCATGATGGTCACGCCCTGGATGCCTATCTTCCCCGGCCTCGCAATCCTCTTGACGGTCCTCTCGATCAACCTCGTCGCCGACGGGATGGCGGACTACTTCGATCCGAAGCTGATGAAGGGGTACGCGCCGCGCCATCCGCTCCCGCCGCGGATGGCGATCGCCTCGGACAAGGTCCTCGCGGTGCGGGACCTCACCACAGTCTTTCGGCTCGGGGCCGGCGTCCTCACCGCGGTGAACCGGGTGAGCTTCGAGCTGGGGAGCGGACAGGTGCTCGGGATCGTCGGCGAGAGCGGGTCCGGGAAGTCCGTGCTCGCCCTGTCGATCATTCAGCTTCTCGACGCGCCTGGAGCGGTGACCGAAGGCGAGATCGTGTTCCTGGGGAAGGACCTCGCGCGGGTGAGCAATGCGGAGATGACGGGGCTCCGCGGCCGGCGCATCGGCATGATCTTTCAGAACGCCGGATCTTCGCTGAACCCCGTCCTCACTGTGGGCTATCAGCTCGTCGAGACCCTACGGCAGCACCTGCGCCTCAACTCGGAAGCGGCGCGAACGAAAGCGCGGGAGGCGCTCGAGATGGTGGGCATCGGTGATCCCGATCGCGTGCTGCGCGCGTACCCCTTCCAGCTGAGCGGCGGGATGCAGCAGCGCGTGATGATCGCGCTCGCGATGTCCGTCCAGCCGGCGCTGCTGATTGCCGACGAGCCCACTACGGCACTCGATGTGACGACGCAGGCGCAGCTCCTCGAGCGCTTGGACGAGCTGCGGCGGGAGCTCGGCACGAGCGTCATCTTCATCACGCACGACATCGCGCTCCTTGCGGATTTCGCCGACGTGGTGATGGTCATGTACGCGGGACAGGTCTGCGAGATTGGCCCACGGGGGCGGGTCATCCGGGAACCGCGACACCCGTACACCCAGGGGCTGCTCAACTCCGTCTCCCGCGTTCGGGCGCCGGGAACGAATCGGCTCAGCGCGATCCCCGGCGATCCGCCCGACCCGATGCACCCGTCGACCGGCTGTCCGTTCGCGCCGCGTTGCGCCTACGCGATGGCGGTATGCCGGGAGGTGAACCCCGCGCGCACCGGCGTCGGTCCGGGGCACGAGGCGGCCTGCCACCTCCTCACCAGCACGCCGGAGGCCGTGGCGGGCGGAGGCACGAGCTGATGGCCTTCCTCGAGGTGCGTGACCTCCGCAAGTATTTCCCGGTGCGGCGCGGTCTGCTTGGGCGCACGGTCGGTTGGATCCGCGCCGTCGACGGCGTGTCACTCACGCTCGACGAAGGGGAGACGCTGGGTCTAGTGGGCGAGAGCGGCTGCGGCAAATCGACGCTCGTCCAGACGATCCTGTTCCTGGAAAGGCCGACGTCGGGCGAGATCCGCTTCTTGGACCGACGCGTGACGGAGCGCGACGTGCGCGAGCTCCGCCGACGGATCCAGGTCGTGTTCCAGGACCCCTACACGTCCCTGCCGCCCCGCATGCGCGTGGCGGACATCGTCGCCGACCCGCTGCGCATCCACGGGCACGCCGACGAGGCGACCATCACGGCGAAGGTGCGGGCGCTCCTGCAGGAGGTCGGGCTGCCGTGGGACCGGCGGCACCAGTACCCCTTCCAATTCAGCGGAGGGCAGCGGCAGCGCATCGGGATCGCGCGCGCGCTGGCGATCGACCCGTCGCTCGTCCTGGCCGACGAAGCCGTCTCCGCGCTCGACGTCTCCGTGCAGGCACAGATCCTCAACCTCTTCCGCGACCTTCAGGAGCGCCACCACCTGACCTACATCTTCGTGTCCCACGACCTCGGTGTGGTGCGCTACATGAGCCGCCGCATCGCCGTCATGTACGTCGGCAAGATTGTGGAGCTCGCCCCTAGCGAGGATCTTTCGGCGCGGCCACTACATCCGTACACGCGCGCCCTCCTTTCGGCGGTCCCGTCGCTCGAACGGCGGCGCGAGCGCATCCGCCTCCGCGGCGAGCCACCCAAACCGACGGACCCGCCGTCCGGCTGCGCGTTCCATCCTCGCTGCCCCATCGCGCAGGCGATCTGCGCGCGGGACGTGCCGGAGCTCAGGGAGTGGCTGCCCGGGCGCTACGCCGCGTGTCACTTCGCGCTCGCCGAGGGACCGGGGGCCGACGCCGCGGCGCCGCGTACGGCTCAGGGTGGCGCCCCATGACCCTCGGCGCGGGGGTGATCGGACTCGGCTTCATGGGACGACGTTACGCGCGCGTCCTCAGCCGGATGGAAGGAGTGCGCCTGGCCGCCGTCTGCGACATCGACCCGCGGCGGCTCGCGGAAGTCGCCGCGGATTTCGACGTTCGGGGCTTCGCCGACTACGAGGAGCTCGTGCACTTGCCCGGGGTGGACTGGATTGCGGTCTGCACGCCTGAGGACCGCCACATCGAGCCTACCCTGGCGGCGCTCGATGCCGGCAGGCCGGTCCTCATCGAGAAGCCGGTGGCGCACACGCTGGAGGGCGCTCGGCGCATCGCGGCCGCGGCACGGCGCACCGGGCGGCTCGTGATGGTCGGCCATCTGCTCCGCTTCGAGCCGCGCTGGGTCGCGGCGAGCGAGCGCATCGCGGCGGGCGCCATCGGCGACATCGTGAGTATCGCCACGCGCAGGGTCGGGAATGTCATGGATCAGGAGGTCCTACGCGGACGCACGAGCGCGGCGCTCTACTACGGCGTCCACGATCTCGACGTCCTCCGATGGTTCGCTGGGAGCGAGGTCGCGACGCTGTACGCAGCGCGGCGGTACGGCGTGCTGCGGCGCGCCGGGTACGACGTTGCCGACCTGTACTGTGCGGTGCTGACGTTCGCGAACGGCGTGCTGGCGTCGGCGGAGCTCGGCTGGCACGCGCCGGCGGGCGTTCGCGCACGCACAAGCGGCCTCATGGTTGTCGGAACGCGCGGCGTCCTCCGCATCGACCAGGGACAGCAGGGTCTCGACGTGTGGCCCGACGACGGCGGCCCTGTCGATACGACGTTCTGGCCGGAGGCGTACGGGAGGACACAAGGCGCGCTCGCGCTCGAGCTGCGGCATTTCGTCGACTGCGTGCGGCGCGAGCGGACACCCGCGCTCTCGCTCGACGACGCCATCGAGGCGCTGCGACTCGCCCTGGCGGTGGAGGAATCCGCAGCGAGAGGGTCGACGATCGACCTTCTGGAATACGCCCGAGCATGAGCGGCATCGACGGCGAGACGCGCTGGCAGCGCCTTCGGCGCGAGGACGTGCTCGAGGCGGCGCGCGCGGACGCCGTCATTGTGCAGCCCATCGGCTCGATTGAGCAGCACGGCCCGCACCTGCCGCTGGACACCGACTCCTACACGAGCGAGGCGATCGCGCTGCGCGCGGCTGCGGCGGCGTCATTTCCCGTCCTCGTCCTGCCGACGGTCTGGTGGGGCGTCTCGGAGTACTGGATGGGATTCGGCGGCACGATCGCGCTACAGCCGGGCGTGCTTGCCGACCTCCTCACCGACATCCTCGGCGGAGTCGCCCGCAACGGTTTCCGGCGCGCGCTCCTCCTTAACGGCCACGGCGGCAATCCCGCGACGATGCACACCGTGGCGGTGCGCCTGCTGGGGCGCGGCCTCAAGGTCGTCGGCATCAACTACTGGGCTCTCGTGCGCGACCTTCTGAAGGAGAAGAGCCGCGCCGACGGCGGCAGCATCGGCCACGCCGGGGAGGTCGAAACCTCGCTCCAGCTCGCGCTTCGCGCCGACCTCGTGCGCGCCGACCTGGCGCCGCGCGAGGGCACCGAGATGCCGCGTTCGGTCCTCGGCAAATGGGCCGAACTCGTCGTCGCGGCACCGGACCCCGCCGTCGAGTCGCCGCTCGGCGTCTACGGCGCGGCCGCCGCGGCCAGCGCCTCGTTTGGCGATGAGATCCTCGAGGGGGCGACGTCGCGGCTGGTCGATCTCCTCGAGGACTTCCGGAACGTCCCGGTGTCGCCGGCCGGCCCGTCCTCTGAGGGTGCGCCGTGAGCCGCGTCCGTCCCGCGCTACAGGACGTGCCTGCACCTGGCAAGGACCGCTACTCGATCGCGGTGCTCACGCGAGCGCTCGACCTCCTCGACGCGCTCGAGGTGGGAGCGTCGCTCTCCCTCACCGAGGCGAGCGTCCGCACCGGCATCAACAAGGCGACCGCGTATCGAATCCTCGCGAACCTCGAGGCGCGGGGCTACGTCGCGCGCGACCCCGCGACCGGGCGGTACCGCCTTGGCCTCCGCCTGGCGCACCTTGGGATGCGGATGGCCGAGGGCCTGGATCTAAGGACGCAAGCACGGCCTCTCCTCCACACGCTCCAGGGGGAGACCGCCGAGACCGTGAACCTCGCTGTGCCGGGAGAGGCGGGGATCATCTACATCGACATCGTCGAGAGTGAACGCGGCCTGCGCATGGCGGCGACGGTTGGCGCGCAGGACGACTTCCACAGCACGGCGTTGGGCAAGGCGATGCTGGCGTACCTTCCTTCCGGGCGGTTAGATCAGCTGCTCGCGGGAGCGCGCCTCGAGCGTAAGACGCCGAACACCATTACGCGCGCCGACCGGCTCCGAGCCGAGCTCCGACGTGTCCGAGCTCGCGGCTGCGCCATCGACGACGAGGAGAACGAGGCGGGGGCGCGCTGCGTGGCTGCGCCGATCTTCGACCACGACAGCCGCGTCGTCGGCGCGGTGAGCGTCTCCGGGCCCGCGAGCCGCCTGCCGGCGAAGCGGCTGCCGAAGCTCGTCGAGGCGGTGCGAGCCGTGAGCCGCGAGATCTCGGTGCGCATGGGGCACCGCGGGGTAGACGGCGCGAAGGGCGCGCCGCGAGCGGGGTGAAGTCCGTGAGGGATACCTTCGTAGCGCCGTCCCCGGCGACTGTCGACCTGCGGCTCTTCATCGGCGGAAGGTGGGTCGACGGCGCTGGCGCGCCGTTCGGCGTCGTGAGCCCATCGACGGGGCAGGTCGTCGCGAGTGGGCGGAGCGCCGAGGGCGATCAGGTGCGAGCGGCGGTCACGGCCGCAGCGCGTGCCTTCGCCGACTACCGACGCACGCCCGTCTTCCAGCGCGCCGCCCTGTGCCGGCGGATCGGCGACGCGCTCCTGCGCCGCCGCGAGGAGATCGCGCGCGACCTCGCCCTCGAGCAGGGAAAGACCCTTGCGGAGGCGAATGTCGAGGTTCGGATCGCCGCGGAGATGTTCCACGAGGCGGGCGAGGACGTGAAGCGGCTCGCCGGGGAGGTGCTCCCTTCGGCGGATGCCGACAAGCGCATCCATGTCGTGCGCGAACCCATCGGCGTCGTCGGCGTGATCACTCCATGGAACTTCCCGCTCACTATCCCCACCGAGTATCTCTCCGCGTGTCTCGCGGTCGGCAACGCTGTCGTGTGGAAGCCCGCGACCTTCACGCCGGTCACGGCACAGCATGCCGTCGAGTGCATGGCTGAGGCGGGGGTGCCCCCGGGCGTCGTCAACCTCGTTTTCGGACCTGGCCCGGTCGTGGCGCAGGTGCTCGCGAGCGAACCCGCTGTGACCGGCATTGGCGTGACCGGGAGCCCCACCACTGGGGAGGCGATCGCGCGCCTGGCGGGCACGCGCCGTCTACTCCTCGAGCTCGGCGGCAACGGGCCGGCAATCGTCGCTGAGGACGCGGACCTCGATCGCGCGATCGCGCGCATCGCGCGGGGCTGCTTCGCGAACGCCGGGCAGATCTGCGATTCGACGGAGCGCATTCTCGTTCAACGGCGGCTCCACGAGACGCTCGTCGAGGGCCTGGTCGAGGCGGCGCGGCGCATTCGCCTCGATGCCTCGCTCGCCGAGGGCGCGACGATGGGGCCCCTGAACAACGACGACACCGCGCGGAAGGTCGATCGACACCTCGCGGACGCACGCGAGCGCGGCGCTCGCGTCCTCCTCGGCGGCCGCCGACAAGCCGGACGCCCGACCGCCCTCTACTACGAGCCGACTGTCGTCGACGGTGTCGCGACGGAGATGCTGCTCAATCGCGAGGAGACCTTCGGCCCGGTGGCGCCGGTGCTCGTCTTCGATAGCGACGAGGAGGCGATCCGGATCGCCAACGACTGCGAGCTCGGCCTCGTCGCAGGAGTCTTCACCAGGGACCTCGCCCGCGCCGACCTCTACGCGCGCGGTCTCCAGGCCGGCATCGTGAACGTGAACGAGGGCGCGACGTACTGGCAGCCGCATACGCCGTTCGGCGGATACGCCGGCAAGCGGAGCGGCCTGGGGCGGCTCGGCGGCAGGTACACGATGCTCGAGCTCTCGCAGCTCAAGACCGTCGTCATCGACGTGGCGCCCTAGCCGATGCACCGGGAGACGTCGCGCGAGCTCTACGCCGAGGCGCAGCGACACCTCGCCGGCGGGGTGAGTACGATCATGCGTGCCGACGCGAAGCCCTTCCCGCTGTACTTCGAGCGCGGCGCGGGTAGCCGCATCACCGACGTCGACGGCAACGAGTACCTCGACTACACGCTTGCGTTCGGTCCGCTCATCCTCGGCCACAGCCACCCCGCCGTCGTCGAGGCCGTCGTTGAGCAAGTGCGGCGCGGCCAGACCTATGGCGCGCAGCACCGCCTTGAGCCGCTCGTCGCGCGGGCGCTCCGCGAGTGCCTGCCCTGGGCCGACCTCGTGGTGTTCTCGAACACGGGGACCGAGGCGGTGCAGGTCGCGCTCCGGACCGCGCGGGCTGCGACCGGCCGCGAGCGTTTCGTGAAGTTCGAGGGGCACTACCACGGCTGGATGGACAACGTGCTTGTGAGCTACCGCGGCAGCGCCGCGCAGCTCGGTCCGCGCGAGCGGCCGCACTCCGTGCCCCAGACGCTGGGTCAGAGCCGTGCCGCTGTGGGCGATGCGCTGGTGCTGCCCTGGAACGATCTCGAGGTCGTCGAGCGCGCGCTCCGCGAGCATGCGGAGGAGGTCGCCGCCGTGATCACCGAACCGGTGATGTTTAACTCCGGTGGCATCGAGCCGCGGCCGGGCTACCTCGAGGGGCTGCGCTCGCTCTGCGACCGGCACGGCGTGGCACTCATCTTCGACGAGGTCATCTCCGGCTTCCGCGTGGCGCTCGGCGGCGCGGCGGAGCGCTTCGGCGTCGTGCCCGACCTCGCCGTTTACGGCAAGGCGATCGCCGCGGGCTTCCCTCTGAGCTGCGTCGCCGGACGCCGGGCCTTCCTGGAACTCATCGCGCGTAGGGAGGTCGTGCACGCCGGCACCTTCAACGGAAATCCGGTGTCGCTCGCGGCGGCCCGCGCCGCGCTCGAGGAGCTGCGGCGTGACGGTGGCCGGGCGCTGCGCGAAGCGGCGGAGCGCGGTGACCGGCTCCGCGCTGCGCTGCTCGCTGCCGTCGGCGAGGCGGGAATCGCGGCGGTCGCGCAGGGTATCGGGCCGGCGTTCTCGGTCTCACTCGGCGTCCGCGAGCCGCTCCGCGACTACCGCGACTTCCTGCGCGTCGACGGTGCCGCCTACGGCCGCTTCGCGGAGGCGATGCTCGACGAAGGCGTGCTCTGCCTTAACCGCGGCATGTGGTACGTATCGACTGCGCACACGGACGAGGATGTCGCGCGCACGGCCGGCGCCGCGCGCAGGGCGGCCGCTACGACGGCGGCGACGCCGTCGCGCGCCTGAGCGCGGGTCGGGCCATGCGCATCGCGGTCGGCGGTTTCAGTCACGAGACGAACACCTTCAATCCCGCGCCGACGACGCGGCGCTGGTTCGAGCGCATCCCGGGGCGTTGCTGGCATGGAGAGGAGATGTGGCCGGCTCTCCGCGGCGGCCACCCCGTGCTGTCGGGCTTCCTCGAGGGAGCAGCGTCGGCAGGGCACGAGCTCGTCCCGGCCTTTTACACCGCGGCCGATCCGACGACAGGGACCATCAGCGACGACACGCTCGAGTGGATCGCCGAGTCCCTCGTCGCGTCGCTGCGGGCCGCGCGCCCGGACGGCGTGCTGCTTGATCTGCACGGGGCCGCGGTGAGCGAGCGGCATCGTGATGCCGAAGCGGAGGTGGTTGGCCGGGTGCGCGCGGCGCTCGGGCCGAACGTGCCCATCGTCGCCGTCAACGACGCGCACGGGAACGTCGGAGCCGCGTGGCTCGACTACCTTGACGCCGCCGTCGCGTACAAGCGGATCCCCCATACCGATCGGCGCGAGCGTGGGCTCGAGGCCGTGCGGCTCCTCGCGCGGATCCTCGCCCGCGAGGTGGAAGTCACGGCCGCGATCGCGAGGCCCCCGCTCGTAGTGAAGAGCGGCCTGATGTCGATGAGCGAGGCGCCGCTCATGCTCATCAAGCCGCCGATGTTCTGGCTGACCCGCCGCGCGGCGGAGCTGGAGCGCCAGCCCGGCGTGCTGAACGTTTCGGTGAACGTCGGCTTTGGCGATGCCGACACCGAGGTCACCGGCCTCTCGGTCGTCGCGCACACTGACCGCGATCCCGAACTCGCGCGCGCGCTCGCCGATGAGGTCGCCCGGCTCGCCTGGAGGCTCCGGCGCGGCTTCGGCACCGAGCTCGTGATGATGCTGCCGGCCGAGGCGGTCGAGCGCGCTCTGTCGACGCCGGACTGGCCCGTTGTTCTCGCCGACGAGGGGAACAACACCGCGGGAGGTAGCCCGGGAGACGGCACGGTCCTCCTCGCCGAGCTGAAGCGACAGGGCTGGCCGGAGGCGGCGCTCTTCATCCGCGACGCCGACGCAGTGGCGCGCTGCGTCGCGACCGGGGTCGGCGCCATGATCGACCTCGAGGTCGGTGGAAAGCTCGAGCCGACGAACGGCGATCCAGTAGCGGTAAGCGGCCGAGTCCAGCTGCTGAGCGAGGGCGTGGAAGAGTTCTTCGGAAGCTCGACCGGGTGCGTGGCCGTCGTGCGCTGCGGCGCGACGGACCTCATCCTCACCGAATACCCGACGCGCCAAACGAGCCCCGCTATCTACCGCCGCTTCGGCGTCGAGCCCAGGCAGAAGCGCATTGCTGTCGTGCAGTCGGCTCACGTTTTCCGCCACGAGTGGGAGACGGTGGAGCGTCTGCCGCGCTCGATCATCGAGGTCGACACGCCGGGCATCACAAGCCCGGACCCGCGAAAGTTCACCTACCGCCACCTCCCGCGGCCGATCTACCCCCTCGATGAGTTCGAATGGGACGCCGCGGCGGCCGCGGCGCTGGACCGGTGACGCGGCGCGCCTTCGCGACCCGCACGTCCACGCTCCCGCTCAGCCCGGCGGTGGAGCTGGGATCGATCGTCGCCGTCTCCGGGATGGTCGCCATTGACCGCGTCACCGGCGCAGTCGTCGGCCGGACGGTCGCCGAGCAGACCGCGCAGGCACTGCGCAACGTCCAAGCGGCTCTCGACGCGGCCGGGCTCGGAATGGACGACGTCTTCAAGACCACGGTATTCCTCACGGGCGCGACGGATTTCGACGAGATGAACCGCGCGTACGCATCCTTCTTCCGCGCGCCCTATCCCGCGCGCTCGACCGTTGTTGTCGCCCTGGTGCGGCCCGAGCTGCTCGTCGAGATCGAGGCGCTCGCCTGGCGTGCCGAGCCTTAAATCGTGACGACGATCTCCCGCTCGCCTTTCCCATGCGCGTTCAGCCAGCGATCGAAGTCGGCATCACTGGCGACAGGAAGGACGGGGAGATATCAAGAGGACTCATGCGCTTCCGGCGTTACTCAGGGCTCTCGCCAGATCGGCGGGCAGCGGATGGCGCGCCTGCGGGTTACGCCACAGGCTGGCCCGCGCCGCGCCGGGCTCGCCGGCCAGCCACACGGCGCCGCTCAGTCGCTGGTAGTGCCGTAGGAAATCGCGCGCGCCGGTGAAGCCGCGCTGGAGGAACAGCGCCTCGTCCTTGTGGGCCGCGCGGTCCTGCAGCCAGAGCATGGCCGGGGTCAGCGCATCCGCCGCGGATGAGGGACCGTCGGCACCGAGGACCAGCACGTTGATCATTGAAGGCGGCAACTGGTCCAGCTTGTCGCTGACGGCGCGGATCAGCCTGGGCTGATCGGCGGGCGCGCCGGGCGCCGACGCGAGCCGGCGCAGCCGCCGCACTTCGACGTTGAAGCGCAGCTGGCTGCGGAAAGTCACGCGGAAATCAGGCGCGCGCTGGCTTGCGCCATACGACTCGTACTCGAGCCCGAAGCGGCGCTCTTCTAGCAGGCGCAGGGCGATCGCCAACTCGAAGGCCAAATCGCGCCGGCCTTCGTCGTCGCGCAGCCCGCGGGCCTTCTTGCGAATCTTGTCGCGATAGGTCTCGGCGAATGCCCGAAAGCGCGGCGACGCGACCAACCATGCGCCGACCTCGGCGGCCAGCGAGGAATGATCGGCGCCGAAGAGATAGGCGATCAGCTCATCGATCGGGACCGTCGGACGCAGCATCTGGCCCTCAGTCCCCGGCCGACCCCGACTCATGTAGCCAGTTTGTAGCCAAGGCATGCAGCCCATGTCCGGCCTCCAGCCGAGCCTCGTGCCGGACACGGGCTGCCGCTAGGACGTCACCGTTGCTTGTAGGCGGCCTCGAGGGTCTTGATGTCCAGCTTGCCCATCTTGAGCAGCGCGTCCATCACGGCCTTCGTGTTCCCTCCTTTGGGATTGCTCATCATCTCCTCGAGGGCGGCCGGGATGACCTGCCAGGACACGCCGAACCGATCCGTGACCCAGCCGCACGGCCCTTCCTGTCCGCCTCGCGACGCGAGCTTGTTCCATACCTCATCGACCTCGCGCTGCGTCTCGCAGACCGCGACGAACGAGTAGGCATCCGTGAAGGTGAAGTGCTCTCCACCGTCGAACGCTCGGTACTCGCGGCCGTTCAGCTCGAAGGTCGCGTTCAGGACCTTCCCCTCGGGGATGGGTGCGTCCGCTCCCCAGCGATCGATGCTCACGATCCGCGAGTTCTTGAAGAGCGAGACGTAGAAGCTCACGGCTTCCTCGGCCTGGTCCTTGAAGCTCAGGCTGGGCACGATGTTCCGCACCGCGATCTTTCCTTCGCGTGTCACCGTTTCTGTCGTGGTCGTTGCCGCCATCTCTGTCACTCCTCCGTTGATTTGCTGAAAACTCCGGTTCGACTCCGGTACTTAGACGGCGGCCGCGCTCGGAATTCATCGGTCCCGAAATGAATAACTTCTGGTGGCCATCTTTGTCGGCGCGCCTCTACCATTGGGGTCGTGCAGGGAGCATCAGTCAGGGCTCGAGATGGTGATCTCGGGCAGGAGTTGGATCAGCATCGCGCCGAGTTGACCGCGTACTGCTATCGCATGCTGGCCTCGCCGTTCGAGGCCGAGGACGCCGTCCAGGAGACCTTCTTGCGTGCGTGGCGCGGTTTCGAAAGCTTCGAGGGCCGCTCGGCGATCAAGACCTGGCTCCACCGGATCGCGACGAATGTCTGTATCGACATGCTGAGAGGACGGGAACACCGCGCGCGTCCGATGGATATTGGTCCCGCGCGCGCGCCCGTGGAGTCCAACCTCAAGGTCCTTCCCGAAGTGACCTGGATCGAACCGATCCCCGACACCCTCATCGGGGCGGAGCCGGATCCTGCCGATATGACCGTGTCGCGCGAGACCGTGCGTCTCGCCTTCGTTGCCGCCTTGCAGCACCTGCCGCCGCGCCAGCGCGCCGTGTTGATCCTCTGCGAGGTCATGAGCTGGAAGGCTTCAGAGGTCGCGGAACTTCTCGCGACGACCCCCGCGAGCGTGAACAGCGCGCTGCAGAGGGCGCGCGCGACGCTGAAGGAGAGCGGCGTCAACGCCATCGGCCGCGCCCCAGTCATAGATGATGCGCAGCGCGCGCTCCTCGCGCGATACGTCGAGGCATTCGAGCGCTATG
>DASYSC010000135.1:0-2749 GCA_036003765.1 Candidatus Limnocylindria bacterium | reverse complement strand
GAGTGCTTGTACAGGATCGGGTCCATCCGCTCGAGCTCGTGCACACGGTCTGCGGCGTGGTCAAGCACGACCAGCAGGTCGATATCCGATTCCGGATGAGCGTCGCCTCTGGCCCACGAACCGAAGAGCACGACCTTGCGGAGGCGCTTCCCGTAGAGGACACGAAGGTCGTCGGCGACCGCACCGGCGATGGCCTGTGCGTCGAATGGCCCGGCGATCTGCGGGAGATCGGGGTCCGCCCGCGCGGCGAGCGCGCGCTCCGCCGCCTCGTCATCGACGATGCTCTCGTCGCGGAGCCATTCGATGGCCCGCCGCTCCGTCCGCGTGTCGTGGAACTTGAACCACGCGGCGCGCAGGTCCGGGAACTCGGCCAGCGTGTCCTTGAAACGCCGGAACGCGCCGCGGCCGGCGATGGCCCGCTCGAGGAGCTCGCGCGCCCTTGTATCGCGCACCGCGGCGGTGAAGTCCTCGAGATCGGCGTAGCTCTCGCGGGAGTCGAGGGGCTCCACGCGACGGAACCCTCCAGGCGGTTCGAAGTCCTCGTCGACGTCCTCGCCGTCCCACATCCCGTCGCCGAAGATGTGAAGCCCGCCGGTCTTGGGGTCAAGCCACCACGACACGAGATCGCTATGGTCTTCGAGCGCTTGGCAAAGCTCGCTCAGGTCAATGCGGTCGAGATCGAGCATCTTCATCTCCTTCATCGGCTCGAACCTGACAGATGCTACGCCGGCAGTCACGGGCACGGACGCGAACGAGCATCGCGACTCGTGAAGCGCTAGCGTCCGAACGCAGTGCCCGACAGCAGGGTCTTTCCGCCGCAGCAGCTCTTCGAGTTTTCGGTTCGGGTCTTTCGTCACTTCGGCGTGCCAGAGGAGGACGCGCGCACCGCCGCCACGGTCCTTCAGGCGGCGGACCTGCGCGGCATCGACTCGCATGGAGTCGCGCGGCTGCACTCCTACTTCGACATGCTGCGGCTCGGTCGCATCGAACCGAAGGCGAACGTCACTATCGTCAGGGAATCTGCAAGCACGGCGACCGTCGACGGCGGCAACGGGCTCGGTCTCGTCGTCGGCCCAAAGGCGAACGCGATCGCGATGGAGAAGGCACTCGCGGCCGGCAGCGGCTGGGTGAGCGTCCGTAACTCGAACCACTACGGCATCGCGGGCTACTACGTGCTCCAGGCACTCGAGCGCGATCTCATCGGGTGGGCCATGACGAACACCGCGGCGCTCGTCGCCCCGTTATGGGG
Source organism: Candidatus Limnocylindria bacterium (assembly GCA_036003765.1). GTDB lineage: Bacteria > Chloroflexota > Limnocylindria > P2-11E > P2-11E > 3-1-20CM-2-70-9. Next base: position 1,500 of record DASYSC010000135.1, on the reverse strand, counting down.
CGCGGAACGGATGCTCGGGACGAACCCGATCGCCATCGCGTTCCCGGGACGGGAGGAGCCTCCCATCGTCATCGACATGGCGACCTGCGCCGCGGCGTACGGGAAGGTCGAGATCGCGCGACGCGCCGGGAAGCCGATCCCCGCGGGCTGGGCCATCGACCGCGGCGGAGCTCCGACGAGCGATCCGGACGCGATGATCGACGGCGGCGCGCTCCTTCCGCTCGGCTCCGACCGCGAGCGCGGCGGCCACAAGGGCTACGGCCTCGCCGTCATGGTCGACGTGCTCTCTGCCGTGCTCTCCGGCGCGAACTGGGGCCCGTTCGCGCCGCCTTTCGCGCTACAGCAGGAGATACCGGCGCGCTCGGTCGGAAAGGGCATCGGACACTTCTTCGGCGCCCTCCGAATCGATGCGTTCATCGATCCTCGCGAATTCAAAGGACAGGTCGATGAGCTCGTCCGCACGCTGCGGCGGACGCGACCCGCGCCGGGAACCGACGGGCCGCTCATCCCAGGCGATCCGGAACGAGAGGCCGAGACCATCCGGCGTCGCGACGGGATTCCGCTGCTCATGCCGGTGGTCGAGGAACTCCGCGACATCTCGCGGCAGAGCGGGATCCCGTTGGACAGTGCTTAGGCCGGCACGCCAGAGAAGGGCGAGTAGCATCGCCCTGGGGCGGCGAGGCGCGAGTGCCTGCGGGGAGGAGGTACACGAAGAGATGCAGACCATTGCCAAGGACCTCGCCATCGATCTCGGTCAGGATCGGCCGGGGACGATCGCGAAGGTGTTCGAAGCCATCGCGAAGGCGAACATCAACGTGGACGGTTACTGCGCGACCGGCGAGGGGACCCTGCACACTCTCACGAAGGACCCGGCGGCGACGCGCAAGGCCATCGAAGGAGCCGGCTTCAAGGTACGGGAGGAGCGCGACGTCGTCGTCGCGGACGCGGCGGATCGCCCCGGCACGGCGGCCCAGATCTTCCGTCAGATCGCGGACGCTGAAGTGAACGTCGATCTCACGTACTCGCTCGCTTCGAGCCGTCTCGTTGTCAGCTCGAAGGACTTCGCCAAGCTCAAGGAAGCGCTCCACGCGGAGATGCCCACCGCAGCGCGAACCTAGTCGCGAGCGCCGTGCCCGCCGCCCCTTCTCACCAGACCACGCGAACGGAGTAGCGAGCTAGCCGCTGGTCGGGGCTGAGAATCGCCAGTTGCTCGCTCCGCGCCTGCGAGACGAGCAGCCGGTCGAACGGATCGCGATGCACGGGTGGGAGGGCAGCGACGCCGAGGGCGTGGTGGAGGGGGACCGGGCAGGTTAACGCGCCGCAGGCATGCGTATCGAGGAGATCCTCACTCGAACTGGTTCTCCAGTGCCTTTGGAAGCGGGGCGTCGAAGTCCGGTGACACGGTGATGCGACCGCGTGCGGTCCCCGGAACCCTCCGTACAGCGTGAGGCATGATCGGGACGATCTTCGCTACCGGCCGGCCAGCCTTGGCAAGCGTGA
>DASYSC010000134.1:0-12088 GCA_036003765.1 Candidatus Limnocylindria bacterium | reverse complement strand
TGTTCCACCGGCGGACATTGGGGGACAGGTCTCCCGGCCGCGGGTAGCCTTCCTCTGCGCCATGCGTCGCGGCGGAACGTTGCTCACACTCGTGCCTTTTGCGATCGTCCTCGTGCTCGCGCTCGGGATCGCGCTGGCCGGTTATGTCACCGGACGGCGGATCGTGAACGTTCCGTCCCAGTCCGTCGCGCCCAGTACCCCAACTCTCGTCGCGGCCTCGCCGACCGCAACGCGAACCGCTTCGCCAAACACTTCGCCGACGGCAACTCAGGGATCGAATGACGCCTTGGAGATGCTCCGCGTCCACAACGAGCTGCGCGCCGCGGTCGGTGCGCCGACGCTGCGCGCCGACGAACGTGTGATCGCGGCGGCGCGACGCCACGCGGAGTATCTGGCGCGAAACCAAGTGAGTGGCCACGACGAGGCGCCAGGCGCACCTGGCTTCACCGGCGCGACCGTGCACGACCGTCTCGCGGCGCAGGGCTACGCGGACGCCATCGCCAGCGAGGTCGCGACGTCGTTCAGCTCGGGTACGGACGGTGTCCGCTCGCTCTGGGTTCTCCCGTACCACCGGCTTGGGCTCATGCATCCGCATGCGGTCATCGCCGGCTGGGGTCACGCCGACATCGACGGACGGAGCGCGACGGTCGGCGTTCTCGTGTACGACTTCGGCGCGCCGTCTCCGGATCGAGTGCGCTCGCCCGCACCGGGCCAGCGCGTGCCGGCATCGTGGTCGGGGGAGGAGACCCCCGACGTTCTGCCGTCAGGCGCGGCGCGTCCGGTCGGCTATCCGATCATGGTGCTCTTCTCGAATGCGCGTGCCGCTGATCTGATCTCCGCCCGATTGACGGACGCAAGCGGCAGCGAGGTGACGCACTACGTCGTCCCACAGATCTACGAGCGGGACTACGTCGCGATCGTCCCGTCTCGTCCACTGTCACCGGTGGGCCGCTACCGCGTGCGCCTCGAGATCAGCGTCGCTGGCGCGACGGTCATCGAGGAGTGGGAGTTCGAGACGGAGGGTTGAGCCTCAGCTTCCTCGCGAGGTCAGCTCCTCGAGCAGCTCTCGCTCATCTTGCCATTCGGTGATGGGGTGGGGAACGGGCGTCCGGAACCGCTCCGGTCCTTCACGAGTGTCCGCCCGCGTTAGCACGCTGACCAGCCGCGCGATGAAGCGTCCGATCACTCCGGCGAATTCGACATCCTCGGCCACATACGCCCTGCGTGCGCGGCCGAGCACGAGCACGCCCAGCGGCCGAGCCCAGTCGATCAGCGGCACGACGATGAGCGAACGGGCGTCGGATGGTACCCATGGCTCTGGCGCGGCGACTTCCACTCTGACGACCCGACGCTGGACGAGTGCCTCCGACAGCACGCCGTGATCACGCGCGCGAACCATACGAACTGGCGCCGCATCCCGAGGGTGACCGGCGCGGAGCTCGAGGGAACCGTCCGGGCGCGAGATCCAGAGGCGCGCGGCGTCGTGGTCGACCCCGTTGGCGAGAATGGTCACAGAGTCTTGCAACGCCGCCTCGTCGTCCTCGCCGAACAAGGCAAGGCGCCCGAGCTCGTAGAGCGCGAGAGCCTGACGGCGGTCCATGTCGTCTCGGCGCACCCCAAGGCCCCTGGCGAGCTCGAGCGCAAGGAGCTCCGCAACGCCAGATGCGTTGACGGCATCGGCTGCCGCGAATGCGCGGCCGACGCGAAACGCGATGACGACCCCACCGCACGTCTCGCTGACGACGAACGGAGCGACGAGCACCACATCGGCCGCTCGTCCGTCGGCGAGCTGCACCGCGGCGGGCATCCGCGCCGTGGCGGAATTCCGTCCGACGTCATCGACGACGGATCGGGTCACCGGATCGGCGAGCGGATCGCCCGCGACGTTGTATGCCCGCGACATGTCGAGCGGCTCATCGACGACGAACGCGAGTCCGTCGTACTGGCCGAGCGTCGCGAGCGCGGCTAGCCGGACCGCCCATGCGTCGTCATCGCTCTTGATCTCGCGAACCGCCTGAGCCGGCGCCCCGAGAAGACGTGTCACCACGGATGGGGCAGCGGATTCCTGACGGACGATGCGGTCGCCGGCGGCACGGAACGACTTACCGGTCCGCGGCTCTTTCACCCAAGCTCCCACCGGCAGACTCCCGAGCACGGAGCGTCGATCGCTTCGCGCGGTCGGGGGGCTCAGCATCGCGGCGCGAACGGCTCGCCGTCAAATCCGCGTCATTGAGTCCCGCGCCGGCTCGCGGCACGGCTGCGCGGATTCGCGGTTCGCTGACGACGATCCGGACCGAGAGGACCCGAGCTGCAGCACACCGGTCGCCGGGCGCTCCCTACGGAACGGTCTAAATGGCACTAAAGTCCCATTTGACCAGGTGCGAACTGAATCGACGGCCGTCAGACAGGCCCCCGGGGCGCCGACGGTGCTCGTCGCCGACGACGACGTTGCGCTGCGAGCGCTCGTCCGCGTGACCCTCACCGCCCAGGGCTGGACCGTGCTGGAAGCCGCGACTCCCGCCGAGTGCCTCCTGCTTGCCAGGCGGCATCGCCCCGAGGTCGCTCTTCTCGATGTGAATTTCGAGGGCCATGCGCGCGACGGCTATTCGCTGTGCCGGGAGCTGAAGACCGCCGCCGACACGGCTGGCATACGCGTGGTCCTCTTCACGGCGCGCAATGACCCTGAGAGCAGGGCCTTCGCCGGTGCCGTCGGCGCGACAGCGTTCGTCGTAAAGCCGTTCGGGCCGCTCGATCTCGTGCGGATGTTGCGGCTCGTCCGCGAGCAACCGGCCGGTGACCCAGGGATCGGCCTCTACCTGATCGAGGCGGGCCTGCTCGAACCCGAGCAGCTAGAGCGTGCCGTGGCCGAGCAGGGCCTTCGTCAGGGCGACAGAGTCCCGCTCGGCGAGATCCTCGTTGAGAGGGGCTTCGTGAGCGCCGACGACCTCCGCGTCGCTCTCGAGCGCCAGCGCAGGACCCGGCCGCTCAAGGGCGCCCGACCGCGCTCGCAGGTCACGCTGCGGGTGGTCGTCGCCGATGACAACGAAAGCGTGCGCGCGGGGCTCCGCGAGTTGATCGCGTCGCAGGAGGACCTCGTCCTCGTGGGCGCAGCAGCCGACGGTGCCGAAGCCCTGCGCATCATCCGCGAGTCGCGGCCCGATCTCGTTGTGCTCGACAACGACATGCCGCGGCTCAGCGGGCTGGACGTGCTGAAAGCCGTACGCGCCTCGCTGCTGGAAACGGCCGTGGTCATGTTCACGCTGGACGACAGCGTCCGCGACGCCGCGCTCGAAGCCGGCGCGGCGGCGGTCGTGACCAAAGACACGCCGCTCGACACGCTCTTGGCCGAGCTCCGCAGCGCCGTGCGCCAACCGGTGGAGGTGGACGGTCCCTCTCCGGTGGTGCTGACCTCTCGCAGTGCCTCGCGCGTGGCGTGGGGAGCGCTCGAGCGCCGTCGGCGCGCGGTCGCCGCGGTCGGCATCTTGCTCGTGGCTTACGCCGGCGGTTTCCTGATCTCCGAGCCCGTTCTCGGAGCATCCGCAGCGGTCTTCGCGATCGTTCCCGCCGCGGTCGCCGGCGCGCTCTTCGGACCCGAGGTCGGAGTCGCGACCGCGGTTCTCTCCAGCGTCGAGAGCGCGGTGCTCTGGCTGAGCACGGACCACGTCGTCGGCGAGCCGGTCATGCGGATCGGTGGGAACGGCCTGGGCATCCTCGCGCTCCTGGGCATCGGCGCCGGCTTCGGCGGCATGCGCCTGTTGCGAGGTCGACTTGATTCGCGCGCAAGGCGCGTGGGTGCGCTCGCCGAGGCCGCGCTCGCGCTCTCGTCGGGACTCGGGCCGGCGACCCTTGGCCTCCTCGCCGAGGCGGCGCTCGAAGTCGTGCCTGGCGAATCGGCTCTGCTGTACGTCGCCGTACCCGGTGGTGGACTCGAGCTCGTGGCAGCAGCCGGTGCTTCGCAGAAGCTCATCGGTACTCGGAAGGTGCTGGGCGCGATCGCGATCGCCGCCGAGGAGGGGCGCGCATCGATCGTGAGCGACCTTCAGCTGGCGCCTATCGGCGTCACGGTCCCCCACGCTCGCAGCGGCATGGTCGTCCCTCTCGCCGGTCGCGGCGAGATGCCCGGCGGGGTCCTCGCGGTACTCGCCGGTCGACGAGGTGCGTACAGCGCGGGGCAGCTGCAGGCGCTCGCGAGCTTTGCGTCGTTCGTCGCGTCGGTCATGAATGCGCCCGAGGCGGCGGCGGTTTTTCGCGACAGCGCCGCGGGCATGCCCTGAATGGGGATTCCGACATCACCAGCCCGCGCGCGGTCTCAGTGCGGGGGTAGCGTCGCGGGCCGTCCGATGAGAGGAAGCATCGCGCCGACCGACGCGGCAACCTCCTTCGGCCCGATTGTCGCCTTCCCGTGCAGCGGCTCGAGCCACGCGTCGAGCGCGAGTGTCCCGACGAGCGCGACGTAGAGCGACACCGCGGCCGTTGCCATGCCCAGCGGGATCCCCCAGGACTTTGTCGAAGCGCTCGAGCAGCGAGAGCCTGTGTACGACGCCGATCACGATCGATCCGACCGTGCCGAAGACCACGCCACCGGCGAAGAGCGCGGCCACCCCCGCGCCGAGTCCAGGGGTGCCTGAGGGCAACGCGCCGGTCAAGGGACCGGCGTAGAGCGCCGCGAGCGTCAGCAGCGCGCCCCCCTGTGCGACGAGCGGCATCACGAATCCCTTGCGGAACCTGACGATCGCGCCGAGCAGGATCACGGCCGCAATGACGAGGTCGGCCACTCTTCGCGAGTCCAGGAGAAAAAGCGCTGGGCCGCGGCTCTCACCCACCTGCCCGCCACGGCCCAGCGCGATCAAGTGCACTTCCTCGAAGGCTTCCGGCCATCACCCGGTCGGCAGCGGCCGCTGTCTCGAACCCGTCTCAGGACCCGGCGAGATCCCTCACGACGGGGGGCGCGTTCCTCCAGATGTGGCCCACGCCGACGGATCTGACCCTTTCGGGTGATCCGCTTGCGCCCCGGCTCGCGTAGTTCAGCGCCGGACTCACACGTCACCGTTCCGGGAGGAAGGTATGGCACGTAACGCTTCACGCGCGCCCTCGCGCACGACACATTCGCGACGCACCGTTCTCAAGGCCGCCGCCGCGAGCACCGCCGCACTGGGTCTGATCGCGGCCAGCCGCGCGGTCGGCGGCGCCGCCGGCTCCGACCCGGGCTCGACCGACTCAGCCCCTGTCGTCGCCTACGTCAGCGACGCGCGGCGAGGCGAGCTCGTCGTCATGGTCGGCACGCGCGAGATCGTTCGCCGTGATGCCGGGCTCGTCGCCCGCCTCATCGCGATCGCGAAGGAGGCCGGCGATGTCGTCACATCGTGAAGCCCCTGAGATCTCCAAAGACCCCGTGGCCGACAACACCGATCTTTACGCGTTCGTCGATCCCAACGACAGCTCGAAGGTGACGATCATCGCGAACTACATTCCCCTCGAGGAGCCGGCCGGTGGCCCGAACTTCTTCCAGTTCGGCGACGACGTGCTCTACGAGATCAAGATCGACAATGACGGCGACGCGCGGGCCGACGTGACCTACCAGTTCCGCTTCAAGACGCGGATCACCAATCCCGAGACGTTCCTCTACAACACCGGCCCGATCACGTCGCTCACCAGCCCTTCGTGGAACGTCCGGCAGACGTACACGGTCACGCGCGTCACGCGTGAGGAAGAGGACGATGACCGCGAGTTCCGTGTTCTCGGCAGCGATCTCATAAGCCCGCCGGTCCGGATCGGGCCACGTTCGACGCCGGGATACGCCGCTCTCGCGAACGCGGCGATCCACTCGCTGTCGGGCGGGGTGAGGGTCTTCGCCGGCCAGCGCGACGAAGGCTTCTTCGTCGACCTGGGCTCGATCTTCGACCTCGGCGCTCTGCGTCCCTTCCAGAACCTGCACCTCATCCCGCTCCCCGCCACCGGCGGGAAGGACGGGACGAAGGGCTTCAACGTGCACAGCATCGCGATACAGGTCCCGAAGACCGACCTCACTCGGGATGGGTCGATGCCCACGAACGTCATGGACGCGAAGTCCGTGATCGGGGTCTGGGCGACCGCCAGCCGGCAGCGCGGCACGGTTCGCGGCGACGATGGCGAGGCGGCCTCCGCCGGTGGATGGACGCAGGTCTCGCGCCTGGGCAACCCGCTCATCAACGAGGTCATAATCCCGATCGGCAAGAAGGACCGCTGGAACGCGCGCGAGCCGCGCAACGATTCCGACTTCCTCGTGTACTACAAGGACCCCGAGCTGCAGCGTCTTCTGCCAGTCCTCTACCCGGGGGTGTTCGCGAACCTCGCCGCGCTCCTCGGTACGCCAGCGGCGGGACGGCCCCGCGATGACCTCGTCGCGGTTCTTGCGACAGGCATCCCGGCCGGCATCGTCCCTGGCTTCCAGAACTTCACGGGCCCGCGCATCGCCGACATGCTTCGGCTGAACATGGCGATCCCGCCGGCGGCGAGCCCGAACACCATTGGCCTCCTCGCCGGCGACGCCGCCGGATTCCCGAACGGCCGCCGCGTCGCCGACAACGTCGTCGCGATCGAGCTTCGTGCGGTGGCCGGCGTCACGCTGCCCTTGGTCCGGCCGACCTACACCGCGGACGGCGCGGCCGCGCTGCTCACCGACGGCACGACGAACGCCGAGGGCTACCTCTCGGTGTTCCCCTACCTCGCGCATCCGAACGAGGGCTTCGAACACCACCACGACTAGAGCCAACCCCTCCGCGTTACGAGACGCCGCGCGCTGATCACGCGCGGCGTCTGGGTGCTTACCGGTTCATGTATTCCGCGAGCAGGCGGTGGAAGTGGTGGACCCCGCCCTCGCGGGTCGGCGAGTAGCGGCCGCGGTCATAGAGGCGCGAGCGCACGCCGCGCTGCACAGCTTCGACGATCGCCTCATCCTCGCGCTCGACGCGGTCGAGCCCGGCACCGGCGCCGGTCTCGCGCCTCGACTCGTCCCAGACGAATGGCACGAACGAGACGCGGGTGCGATCGACCGCGAGGGGCGTGACCACGTTCACCGAGACGCCCCAGGGGTAGACGTTGAACATCGTCGTTGGGAAGAGCCAGAAGTAGTAGGCGCCGATCGACCGCCCGCGGTCCGGATGCGCTTGCGGGAGATCGAACACCGCCTCGCCCGGTTTCGCGACCCCGAGCTGCAGCACCACGTAGCGCTCGAGCTCGGTCGCGTACTCGCCGTAATCGAGGGTGGCGGCGAGGCTCGAATGGACGTACGGGATGTGGAAGCCCTCGAGGTAGTTGTCGACGTAGAGCGCCCAGTTCGCGTTCACCAGGTAGTCGCGCGCCCCCGCATCGTCGTAGACGAGCGCGCCGAACGGCAGTCCGGCGAGTCGCGAGCGGATCGGGGCGATGGCGTCCTCGAACGTCATCGCCGGCGCGAGCGCGACCAGGAGGAACCGCTCCCACGTCCCGAGGCCGACGTGCGGCAGGTCATCGGCCGGCGACGGAAAGTTCTTCGTGCCCTCGAACTCGGGCATCGAGTGGAACCGCCCATCGAGCGTGAAGCGCCGACCGTGATAGCGGCAGCGCAGCTGCTGCTGGTGCCCCGCGCCCTCGACGACGAGCGTGCCGCGGTGCGTGCACACGTTCGAGAAGCAGTGGATCTGGTCGCCTGAATCGCGCGCCAGCACGAGCGGCTCGTCGAGCGCGCCGGGCAAGAGGGTGAACGGGTAGACCTGCCCCGCGACCTTCACGAGATCGTCGTGACCGGCGTACTGCCACGTGCGCGCGAACACGCGGTCGCGCTGCAGGCGGAAGAGCTCGGGATCCGAATACACGCGCGCCGGCAGCGTGCGCGCGACGCTGATGTCGGCATCGATCTCGAATACCGCGTCGCTCATCAGAGGGCGATGCTATCGAGCGGTGCCAGACTGGACATATGCGGATTCTCGCCCTGAGCGACGTCGTCGACGAAGCGGTGCAGGCACCGACCGCGCGTTCGCGCTTCGGGCCCGTCGAGCTGATCCTCGGCTGCGGCGACCTGCCATACGACTATCTGGACTTCGTGGCGACGGAGCTCTCCGTGCCGCTCTACGCGGTGCACGGAAACCATGACGTACCGCCGCAGCTGCTGGACGATCCGGCGATCGGCGAGTGGTGGCGGGGCATCGACCTCCACGGTCGGGTCGTCGCCATCAACGGCCTGCTCGTCGCAGGTCTCGGCGGCTCACCCCGCTACAGCGACGGGCCGTACCAGCTCAGCGAGGGGGATGTGTGGCTCGCCATAGTGCGGATGATCCCGTCGCTCCTTGCGAACAGGGCGAGGCGCGGCCGGTATCTCGACGTGCTGGTGACACACGCGCCTCCCCGCGGCATCCACGACCTCCCCGACCATGCCCATCGGGGATTCAGAGCCCTTCGCTGGTTCTTGCGCACGTTCCGGCCCCGGTACCACCTCCATGGCCACTCTCACGTCTACGACGCGCGGACCGTCACCCGCACGCAGTACCACGACACGATCGTGCTGAATACGTTCGGCGCTCGCGAGATCGACATCGATGCTGTCCAGTAGCATCGCCCACGCCGACTTCCAGCGCGCCCGGCGAAGGGCGTTCTGGCGTCGGCTCGCGAGCTGGCTGGTGCGCGCGGACAACGCACTCCTCGCATTCGAGGACGTCCGCAAGCGGCTGCGCGCTCATGCCCAGCGCGAAGGCGGCATGCGCGAGGTGGCCATCGATCAGATCGTCGGCAGCGTCGGGCGCTACCGCGATTTCGATCGCGCGTTCCTCCCGCGGCAGGTGCGCACGCGTGGCCGCTGGGAGAGCATCGATCGGGCGTACCTCGAGGGTGTGGAGCTACCGCCAATCGAGCTCTACAAGATCGGGGAGACCTTCTTCGTTAAGGACGGCAACCACCGCGTGTCGGTCGCACGGGAGCGCGGCCAGGCGTTCGTCGACGCTCGCGTGATCGAGGTGGCGTCGCCCGCGCCCATCACGTCGGCCGAGGATCTTCTCGAATGGATACGCAGGGAGGACATGCTCGGCTTCTACGCCACGACGCGGATCGCCGAGCTCCGCCCCGGCGCTCGCATCGAGCTCACGCTGCCAGGGCAGTACGAGAAGCTGCTCGAGCACATCTCGACGCACCGCTGGTACCTGGGGATCGAGAAGAAGCGCGAGATCGCGTATGACGAGGCCGTCACCAGCTGGTACGACCGCGTCTACCTGCCGACCGTCGAGGCGATCCGAAGCTCCGACGCCTTACGCGATTTCCCGAACCGCAGCGAGGCGGACCTCTACCTGTGGATCACCGAGCACCACTGGTATCTCCATCAGACGGGCCTCCCGAAAGGGCACGGCCTCGATCAGATCGTCAGCGGCTACGCCGCGGAGCGCAGCGAACGTCCGCTGAGGCGCCTCACACGTGCGATCCGCCGGCGGGATCCGAGCCGGTAACGACGCTACGAGGGTCTTCCGCTCGGCGCCGCGCGTGACGACACGAGCTCAAGCTGATCGCGAAGGTCGCGGGTGATGAGGAACCTGTCCCTCACTCGCTCGCGGCCGGCCTGGGCCATGCTGCGCCGCAGCGCGGGGTCCTTGAGCAATTCAAGGGTGCGCGTCGCGGCTTCCTCGACGCTCGTGACGAGATACCCGGACACGCCGTCCTCGATCTGGAGCGGGATCCCGCCGACCTTGCCGCCGACCACCGGGACGCCTTTCCAGAGGGCCTCGGCGATCACGAGTCCGAAGCCCTCGCGCAGTGACTTCTGGAGGACGACCGTCGCGGCGCGCTGGAACGCGTTCACTTCGCGGTCCTTCACGCCATCGAGGTTCGTGAAGAGGAAGATGTCGGGATCGCCGCGCGCGTGCTCGCTCGTGCGCCGGAGGTATTCCGCGCCCTCGGGGTCGTCGTCCGCCAGCGAGCCGATCATCACGAGCTGCACGCCGGGGACCTCGACCTTCACGAGCCGATAGGCGTCGATCACGCCGAGCGGATCCTTCCATGGATCGAACCGCGAGACTTGGAGGAGGATCGGCCGCTCGACGTCCACGCCGAAGCCCTGCACCACCTGACGTGCCTCGGCGAGCGGCATCTCGCGGTTCTTCACCGAGAACGGGTCGATCGTCGGCGCCTGGATGAGAACGCGCGACATGCGCAGATCGGGCCGAACGAACTCGGGCATCGTCCAGATGGACGCGTCGTGCTCGTCGACATACGGACGCAGGAACGACCAGACCGGCTGGTACGCGGTCGTGAGGTCGATATGGCAGCGCCAGACCCATCCCGCGCCGCGAGCTCCGGCGAAGTGCCGCAGCGCCACCGCCTGCGGGTCGTGCGCCAGGATCACGTCCGCCTCGCGAAGCTGCGCCGCATTCTCGCGCGCGACGTCGAGGAACAGCTTCTGCTCGGCCGGCGAGAGATCGAGCGGCATCCCCTGCAGCGCGTTGTGGATCTTCTTGGTGATGTCGAAGAATGGCGCCGGCGCGTCGAGCACCGACCAGTGCGCGTCGACGCCCGCATCCCGCAGCAGTGGCACCAGGTTCTGCAGGATCTCCGCGACGCCGCCGCCGTAGGCGGTGGCGTTGATGTGGAGCATGCTGCGGCCCGTGACCGCGGCGGCGAGCTTCCGGAGCTCTTCGTAGCGCTGCTCGCCAATAACCTCGGCGTATTCGGCGACCCGCTTGATCGTGGCGATCGGAACGGGGTGCATGCCTCTCAGTCCTGTGTGCCGCGGTTATTTGATCGAGCCGGCGAGGAGGCCCTGGACGAAGTAGCGCTGCAGGCTGAAGAAGACGATCAGCGGAACGATCATCAGGAGGAACGCGCCCGCCGCAAGGAGGTGCCACTCGGTCCCGTACTGGCTGAGCAGGTTCTGGATCGCGCGTGTCATCGGGAACTTGCTTGAGTCCTGCACGAAGACCAGAGCCATGAGCAGGTCGTTCCAGACCCAGAGGAACTGGAAGATGCCGTATGCGGCGATGGCGGGGACCGACACCGGCACGACGATGGTGCTGAAGACCCGGAAGTCGGACGCGCCGTCGATGCGTGCGGCTTCGATCATGTCGGGCGGCAGCGTGATGAAGAAGTTGCGCAGCAGGAAGATGCCGAAGGGGAGCGCGAACGCGGTGTGGGCAAGCCAGACCGCGCCGTACCCGCGCGTGAGCTGGAGATCCGGCACAAGATCTCTCGACATCGTGAGCAGCGGGATGAAGGCGACCTGCACCGGCACCAGCAGGAACGCGATCACGATGAGGAAGAGCGTGTCGCGGAACGGGAACCGGATCCACGAGAAGGCGTACGCCGCGAGGGCGCAGATCGCCAGCGGTAACACGGTCGAGGGGACCGCGATGAAGACCGTGTTCGTGAACGCCTGGAGCATGCCCTGCGCTTCCAGCACCTGGCGGTAGTTCTCGGGCGTGAGATGGAGCTGGAAGATCTCCCACCAGCCCGTGGCCTGGATGTCGGAGCGCGGCCGGAACGAGGTTACGAGCAGCCCGAGCGTGGGGACCAACCAGATGACTCCGATGAGGCCGAGGAAGACGTGGACGACCGAACGATTGAGCGCGGCGACCACGCGTCCGGCGGGTGTTCGCGGGCGCGACCCCGCGATCGATTCCGCGAGGACGCTCACGTTACCGCTCCCGTTCGGAAGCGCCGAACGTTGTAGATCATGATCGGGATTAGGACCACGAGCATGACCACCGCGACCGCCGAGCCGTAGCCGTATTGCCCGGCCTGGAACGCCTGCTGATACATCGTGAACGCGATCACCCGACTCGCCTTCCCAGGTCCGCCAGCGGTCATCACGTAGATGAGGTCGAAGAGCTTGATGACGTTGACCACCAGCGTGACCGCCAGGACCGAGATGGGAAGGCTGACCATAGGCAGGATCATCCGGAAGAAGACCTGCCGCTCACTTGCTCCTTCGACTCGGGCCGACTCGATCACCTCGGCCGGGATGCTCTTCACCGCCGCCGAGAGGATGACCGTCGCGAAGCCGACCGATCCCCAGATGCCGACGCCGATGAGCGCGAAGTTGACGATGTGTTCGTCGCCGAGCCAGGAGATCGGCGCCACCCCAAAGGTGGCCAGG
>DASYSC010000133.1:0-10243 GCA_036003765.1 Candidatus Limnocylindria bacterium | reverse complement strand
ACGATGAGGCGTCAGGACGGTTGAGATTCCGTGTACGCGATCAGTAGAGCTTCTTCGTGTCCAGAACGTTCCGCAGCGGCCGGCCGCGGAGGTATCGACGCAGGTTGTCGCAGAAGAGCTCCGCGATGCGCGCGTTCTCCTCCGGCGGCGGTCTGCGCGGAACACGTCCAACGCCGCCCCGGCCAGGCGTTTCTCCTGAAGGGCACGGACGAGGGACTCCCTCGGTCTCGGGCGTGTGCGGGGGCGCCTGGTGAACGCGTTGAGGTTGTCGCCTCGGCGGCGCCATAGCCGATCCGGAGTACTCCCCCCTTGGTCGGGCCGGCGGAGGCACCGGCGGCGAGGTTAGCTCGGGGCGATGGGGCCGGGACCGCAACTCGCAAGCGCCGGATGCGGGCGTCGCGCGGCTAACGGATGATCGACGCGTATTTCTCTCACACCGCAAGACGCCCCACGATCGGAGCCATCTTCTCCATCTCGGGTTCGTTCCAGGTGAAGTACGTCGCGCCGAACTCTTGCCGCCGCTTCAGGAGTCCCTCGGCGATGTGATCCACGCTGCCAACCAGGGCATACGGACTCTCGAGAAGCTGGGCTGCGCTTAGTTGCCACCGTCGGCCGAGCTCTGCGGCAGCGGCCTCCGGCCGGTCCGTGACGGAGGAGGCGAATATGCGCAAGCCGAGTTCGACCTGATGGAAGCGGCTCCCGGCGCCTTCGCGGACCCAACCGAATCGACGCCGAGCAGCCTCGGCGCTGATGTCTGCTCGGGACTGGTCGCCGACGACGTGCTCCGCGCCGAGATTGGTGTGAACGTTGACCACATCGGCGAGCTGGCCCGCGAACGTGAGAAGCCGACGGGAACCGCCGCCGACGACGATCGGCGGATGGGGTTTCTGCACCGGCTGCGGGAAGCAGGTCGCGTTCGTGAGTCGATAGTGAGGACCCGAATGATTGACCCGCTCCCCTTGGAGGAGATCGCGGATGAGCGTGAGCGCTTCCATCATTCGCTCGACCCGAACGCCCGGCCGGTCGTAGGGGATCCCAAGCTGCTCGTAGTCCGTCGTTAGCCAACCGGCTCCGATCCCTAACTCGAGGCGTCCGTTGCTGAGCACGTCCAGGGTGGCCGCCTCCCTCGCGACAAGGAGCGGATTCCGCCAGTCGTTCGCGAGGACCATCGGGCCGACTCGAATGGAGGTGGTTGACATGGCGATGGCGGTGAGGGCCGGCATCGGGGCGAGCTGATCGCCAATGTGATCGACGATCGTCACCACCGAGTACCCGAGGCTCTCAGCTCGCTTGGCCTTATCGATCCAGGCGTCACGCGAATCGGCACCCGTCAACTGAACACCGAATCGAAAGCCGCGCTCTTTTGCGTTAGCCGGCATAGGTCACGCCATCCCCCCTTCCCTTAGGTCTTGCGCTCCATCTGGACGCCTGTGCCGGCGAAGCACATCACGAACTTGAGTGCCGTGTTTCCCGTGTTGCGGATGCTGTGGAATCCTTCTGCCGGCGACATCACGCAGAACGATCCGGCGCGAATGGGACTTGCCTGCTCGCCGACGCGCACCTCGCCTTCTCCCTCCAGGACGAAGAAACCCTCTTCGACATAGCGGTCGCCGATCTTGTGCCGGTGAACAGGGATCTCCTTACCCGGATCGATCTCGACGGCGCCGAACGACAGCTGCGCCGATCCCTCCGCCGCATCGAAGTAGATCGCGCGGCGAACGCCAGGGACGAGGTCACCGAGCGGCTTGTCGGCGCGGTTGGTCACTCGCATCGAGGTCTCACCCGACACGCTCGGGCGTAGCGACACGCGCGTCGGAAGGTGCGTTGGGATCGGCCGTGATCCCGGCGAAGTACCGCTGGGCAGCCGCCACGCCGGCGCCGAGTTCGATCGGTTGCCCCGAATAGTGCAGAGCGAGCTCGGTCCCCGCGAGAGTCGCCAGGACCTCCAGCTCGTTCAACGAGCCCAGGTGGCCGATGCGAAATACGCGGCCACGAAGCTGACCCAGGCCGACGCCGAGCGCGAGGTTCAACCGCTCGGCTGCCACCTTCACGACCGCTGTGGAATCGATCTCCTCGACGACGACCGCCGTGAGCGAGTTCGACGCGCGAGCGGAATCTGCGGCAAGCACGGTCAGCCCCCAGGCCCGCACGGCCGCGCGCGTGGCCTGAGCAAGACGGCTATGACGGGCAAAGACGTCGTCGAGTCCTTCTTCGAGCAGCATCCGCAGCGCCTCTCGTAGACCGAAGAGCAGGAGGGTGGCGGGCGTATAAGGAAAGAATCCCTGCTGCATGTCGCGTATCACCGGGCGCCAGTCGTAGAAATACCTCGGGGTTCGGTTCTTCGCAGCCGCCTCGAGCGCCCTTGGTCCGGCGCAGAGGATGGCGCCGCCTGGCGGCAACATCAGGCCCTTCTGTGTACCGGTCAACGCGACATCCACCCGCCACTCGTCCATTCGGAAATCGATAGATCCGAGCGAACTGACCACATCGACCAGGAGAAGAGGGTCGTGTCCGGTGCGGTCGATGCCACGCCGAACCGCGCCAAGATCCGTCGTGACTCCTGTGGACGTCTCGTTGTGGACGATCAGGACGGCACGGTGCTCGGGCTTGAGGTTGGCTTCAATGTCGGACTGGGTGACCGCGTCGCCCCATCGCAGTTTGACTTCGTCCACCCGCATGCCCAACTGGCGAGCGGCTTCGGCGTAGAGCCGCGCGAAGTGACCGTTCTCAAAGCTCAACGCCCGTTCGCCGGGGCTCAGGGTGTTGACGAGTGAAGCCTCCCAGGCTCCTGTCCCACTGCCCGGGAAGATCGCGGGCTCGCCCTGTTCCGACTTGAAGACGGTGCGTAGGCCGGCCCGAATCTCAGCAACGAGGCTCGGCATTTCTGGCCCGCGGTGATCCGGGACGGGCCGGTCCATCGCTCGGAGAACCCGCTCGGGAACGTTCGTGGGGCCGGGAATCTGTAGGAAATGACGACCCGAACTCATGTCGGGGTCACTCTACGGTGGAGTCTGTTTGTCCGTGGATTCGGCCGTCTCGCCCCTGCGCGGCGGCGACCGCGTTCAGCAGCGCATTCAGCACAGGGACGAATAGTTCCCTTCCTTTTACCAACTCGCGCCGCCGCGATACCAGCACGACAGCGCGACTCCCCTGGTTGGGTGAAGGCCGCAGGTGCGGCTGCGCGCAGGCTTTGCATCGGTGTCGCAACCCATACGACTCGTCGTTGCCATCGGCTGCGCGGGCCTCGTTCTGGCCGCGCTCGCGGCGATCCTCGCCTCGTCGGCCGAAGCGCAGTCCGCGCTGGTGAACTCGCTCGCGCTGCGCGTGACCGTCGCACGGGAGAGGGCGCTGCTTGAGGTCGCCACGGAGCATGTCGTACGCAGCGGCGACACGATCCGGACCAATCCGAGCGGACGCGCGCTTATCACGTACCGCGATGGCTCGTCGGTGCTTCTCGACGTAGACAGTGAATTAGTCATCGAGTTCATCGGGGCCGAGGAGGGGGACATCGTCGTGCGCGTGCGACAGACGCTCGGCCGCGCCTGGTACACGGTGTCGCGGACCTTATCGGCGGGCAGCCGCTACGAGGTACGCAGCCCCGCGATGGCATCGGTCATCCGGGCGGGCTCAGGATCGTTCGTCGCGGTAGACGCGAATGGCGAAACGACCATCGTGGCCACCGACGGGAGCGTCGAGACCGAAGCCGGCGGCGTCAGGGTGACGCTGCCGGCGGGCACGACCACGAGCGTCGCGGTTGGTTCCGCTCCGTCGTCACCGGCGCCCGGCGTCGCACCCACGCCGGCTCCCGCGGCGCAGCCGACACCCAGGCCGACGGCCTCTTCCACGACTACGCCCACCCCTACACCCGAGCCTCCCGAGCCGTCCGCAGCAGGTGCCGCGCCCGGTGCCGTACGAAGTGACCGGCCGAATGCCACGCCGCGGCCGACGTCTGCTCCGCAGCCGGTCAGCACCCCGACCGTGACGCCCCAGCCAACGGCGACACCCGCTCCAAGCGCGACGACGGCACCCACGCCCGGGATATTGCCGACGCTGACGCCCACTGCCGCGCCTCTGCCGACGAGGACAGTGCTGCCCACAGCAACGCCGCTGCCGATCGAATCCAAAACACCGACGCCTTCATCCACATCGTCGACGACCACGCAGGCTTCCCAGACTCCGGGACCGTCCGAGCCTCCGCAGCCTTCCCTGACTCCGCAGCCGTCCCTGACTCCGCAGCCGTCCCTGACTCCGCAGCCGCTTCCGAGCGTGCTTCCGGCGCCGAGTTTCTCGCTAGCGCCGTCATCGGAAACACCGCTGCCGTCGACGACACTGCTGCCGACCGCATCCATAACCCCGACGCCTTCACTCACATCGTCCACGACCCCGCAGCCTCTGACTCCGCAGCCGTCCCCGACTCCGCAGCCGCTTCCGAGCGTGCTTCCGACACCGAGTTTCCCGCTCACGACGCCGAACTTGCTTCCGACCCCGACTCCCCCGGGCGGGTTCTAAGCCGGCGCCGCTACCGGAGCCTGTTGAATCTGAGCGGCGAGAAACGTCCCGGCGGTGACCGCGCGCACCGCGCCAGCGCGTTGTTCCGCCGCTCGTTGAAATGGGCCGTGGCCCAGACCAACGGCTAGTGGGGCCGGGAGGATTCGAACCTCCGACGTCGCGGATGTAAGCCGCGCGCTCTGACCGCTGAGCTACGGCCCCGATCGCACCGGCTGAGGTCCTTGTAAAGGAGCGCCCAGGGAGCGCTGTGTTTTCTGTCCTCAGGATAACGAGCGACGGTTCAGGCTCTTGCGCTGAAGCTTGCAAGCGGAGGCTGGTGGAAACGGTGATCAGGGCGACCCAGCAGGACCGGGGCGCGGTCGCGGCGTAATGACAAGGCGTCCGACCATCCCGAGCGACTCATGCCCGAGCACGGTGCACACGATCCGAATCTCGGTCGGGTTCGCCGGCGCGGTCCACTCACTGGTCGCGCTTGCGCCCGGCCCGAGATGGACGTGCGCGAGTCCGAGGGCACGGCCCCGCTCGTCAGGCATGAAGTCGTGCTCCAGCCGTCCGAAATTCCGAACCACCAGCCGAACCCGCTCGGCCGCGGTTACTTCGATCGTCGGCGGAAGGAACGCGTACTCCATCATGCCGACGACGATCTCGCGCTCGGGCGGCGGCGCGCACGCGAGAACGAGCGCGCAGCACATCAGAAGGCACAGTCGCCGCACCGGCGGTCATCGTAGAGTTATCGCGTGAGCGCGAGGGGCGACCTCGCTGAGTACGCGCTGGCGATCCGGAGCTTCAGCAGGAATGCCCGGCTGTTCATCGTCCACGTCATCGGCATGGACACCGTGCACGGCACCTCGCTCGTCCTCGTGAACCTGTACTTCCTCGCCGTGGGCCTTCCGATCGAATTCATCGGGCTGCGGCTCCTCCTCAGCGGCGTCGCAGGAGCGATGTTCTCGGTGCCGGCGGGACTCATCTCCGACCGGATCGGCCGGAAGTGGTCGTTCATCGTCGGCGACGGCGCGGGGGCGGCTCTCTACCTCATCACGATCTTCTCGGTCGACCAGGGCGTTCTGCTCGCCACCGGGGTGCTGAGCGCCATCTCGGGGACGCTGCACGGAGTCTCCGAGCCAGCCTTCATGGCGGAGAACAGCGAGTCCCGCGAGCGCGTGCATCTTTTTTCGGTATCCGACGGCCTTCGGACGCTGTCCGCGATGGTCGGCAGCCTGCTCGGAGGCTTCGTGCCGCTGCTCGCCGCGTCTCTCGCGGACAAGGTCACGCTCTATCGCGCCTCGATCTTCATCGGGATCGCCATCTGGGCGCTCTCGCTCATCCCGGCACTGATGCTCCGCGGACGCGACCGTCCGCTGGACCGCGGACCCACGGGACTGCGCAACATCTTCGCCGGCGTTCGACACCCGGACCGCGTGCTGCGGCTCGTTGCGGTCGGCGCGATCGTCTCGCTTGGCTTCGGGTTCGTCGGCCCGCTCTTCAACGTTTTCTTCTATGAGGGACTGCACGCGCACACGCACGACATTGGAATGACGTTCGCGTCGGGCGAGCTCTTCCTCGCCCTCGCCGCCCTGGCAGCGCCGTTCCTGGCGGCGCGGATGACGAAAGTGCAAGCGATCGTCGGCACCAGGCTTCTCGCGGTGCCGTTCATCCTCCTCATCGGACTGTCGCCGAGCCTCTCGACCGTG
Organism: Candidatus Limnocylindria bacterium; assembly: GCA_036003765.1. Taxonomy (GTDB): domain Bacteria; phylum Chloroflexota; class Limnocylindria; order P2-11E; family P2-11E; genus 3-1-20CM-2-70-9. Next base: position 4,043 of record DASYSC010000133.1, on the reverse strand, counting down.
ACGACCGTCCTCACGCTCGCGGGCGTCGCGTACGTCGTCAGGATCGTCCTCGCGAACGCCGCGGGGCCGATCGCCGAGGCGTTCTCGATGGAGATCCTCGACCCCGGCGAGCGGGGCACGATGGTCGGCCTCAGATCAACGGCACAGCAGATCCTGAGCGGCTTGGGCGCGTTCGCCGGTTCGCGCCTGATGGCGGGCGGCGACTACGTGACGCCCTTCGTCCTGATGGCCGGTCTCTACGCGGCATCCGGGGCCCTCTTCTGGCTCTGGTTCCGACCGCTCGAGCGCGCTGCGCTGCCACAGGCTCCTGTTGCCGTCGCGGCCGAGCCCGCTGTCTAAGTCGCCTCCGAGCAGCGTCCTTCGTCACCGGCTGAGCCGGTTACCCGATCGACTCAAGGTGAAATTGGGAACGTCGGCCGCTATTGCGCGTTGAGCCAGGGCACCTGAGGCATGGGATAGAGCCGAACATTGCGTCCCGCGAGGACCAGCGCATCGGCGATCCCCTCGAGGCGGCCGAGCTGCATCGCGAAGTAATCCAGGCGCTCGGCATCGCGCTCTTCCTCCGGCCACGAGCCTCCGCCGCGACGGGCGATGAGATGCCAGAGCTGGAAATAGTCTCGCGACAGATCATCGGCGCGTTCGGTTAGCTGAAGGTCGTACCGACATCGGGCGAGGCGACCCATGGCGATCTCGAACGAGCTCAGCCGACCGAGCGCCGCGAGGAAGTCCGCGCGCAGGCGACGGACCTCATCGGTCGCGGGATTGCCGCGCGAGCGCCGGTACGTGCGGCCGCGGGCCTTCGCCTGGATGCTCAGGTCCCGGTGGCGCTCGTCGAGTCGTTGACGAAAGCGCTCGCTGCGGACCGCGGTGGTAGTCCAGACGACCGGCGCACGAGGTGGCATGTCGCTGCGATTATCCTGCCGTGAGGATGCGCGACAAGACCTTTTTCTTGGCCGCGTGATGTGCGAAAATGAATGAGCCCGGTCTCGTCGAGGACCTCATTTCTTCCTCTCGCACGATCGCGGTCGTCGGGTACTCGCCGCGCCCGGACCGCCCGAGCAATTCCGTCTCACGCACGCTTCGTTCGCATGGCTACCGCGTCATCCCGGTGAATCCCGCGCTCGGCGGCGCCATTGTGGAAGGCGAGCGCTCATACGGGCGACTGGCGGACATACCCAAAGACGAGCTCGTGGACTTCGTCGACGTGTTCCGTCGCGGCGAGTTTCTCGATGCGACCGTGGACGACGCGCTTGCCGCGGGGATCAAAGCGATCTGGTTCCAGCTTGATCTTGGCAACGAGGCGGCGGCCCGGCGAGCGGAGGCGGCGGGGCTGCGCGTGGTGTGGGATCGGTGCACCGCGATCGAGCTGCGCCGTTTGGCGCGTGCCCGCTAGAACCGGCTGCGGGGCGTGAGCTCGATCTCCTTCGACGCGTCCTCACCGGCGGCGACGCGCGCCCAGAACGGGTCCAGCTCGACGCGCGAGTTCGCGGAGCGCACCAGGCCGATGAGTGCGGTGAAGTCGCGCAGGCGGTACGGCTTGGTGTTGACCTTGACGGTCGAGTCACGCCCGCGGGCGACGAAGAACGGAGCCGAGACGCCGGAGTGCGCGCCCGGATAGCGCTTCGCGTCGATCCGTTGCAGCGCCCCCAGCGCCACCCGATCCACGCGAGTGCCGAAGTTCGTACGGTAGACGAGCTCACCCTCCTCGACGGCAAGCTTCGTGAAATACGCGTAGTTGACGACGATCGCCGCGTTCGCCGCGAGGAGCAGCAGACCGATCAGCACCATCGTCGAGTCTGCGGCGCTCGCCCCGAAGACGAGGATGCCGAGCCCCGCGAGCGGGAAAAGCGTGTACGAGGGCCAGAGGAGCGCGAGGTCGGGACGGACCGGGCTCACGCGTCGAGTTTAGGAGCGCGTTCGACCGCCCCGATGCTGAGCCGTCGCTCGATGTCCGCAAGGACTCCGGCTACGCGAGGGTCGTCGGGTGACGCGGCTTGGCGCTCACGATAGAAGTCGCGCAGCAGGCGCAGCGATTCCCGGATCGCGAGGGGCCGATACGGGATCTGGTTCGCCTCACACGCGATCTGGAACTCGAGCTCGGCGGGGCGGAAACAGTTGCGGCAGACGAAGACGGGCATGGTCTGGCCGTTCTGAAGTAGGCGGGTCGGGTGCGCGTCGGCGCTGATGTCTTCGGCACGGCATCGCGGGCAGCGCGCGATTGGCATAGCGCGATCGTAGGTCGCATGGACCGAGCTTGCCGTGCTGTCTGGTCACGCAGAAGAGAAGGCCGCGCTACAGGCTGTCGTCACTTTGTGCGACGGCTTCGCACATTTTGACGACGGCTTTGGCACATTTGTGGGCTTGTGCCGACACGCCGTCTTATGAGACGTTGCGCGCGTGGGCAAGGGATGGGCGAAGGGCCTTACTGCCGCGACGGACCTGCGGGTCGCGCGGATGGCCGCGGCTCATCGCGGGAAGCAGTACGTGCGACGGACGCCGATGGAGCTCTGCCGTTGGCCCCTCGCCGGCCTCACCACGCTACCGCTCGAATGGTCCGATGACATGGCCTATTTGGTCGGGCTCACGGCAACGGACGGGTGCCTCATCACCGGAAGACGCGCGATCAATTTCAAGTCCGGGGACCGACAACTAGTAGAAACGTATCTCCGGTTGCTCGGCCGCGGAAATCGTGTGAAGAGTCATCCGACGGAGAGTGGCGGCGTCGCCTACTTCACCCAATTCCATGACTCGGCGCTATACGAGTGGTTCCGCTCCACGGGTCTTACGCCACGGAAGAGCCTGACGATCGGTGCCCTGTCCGTGCCGGACGGGTTCCTCATGCCTCTCGCTCGAGGTCTTCTCGATGGCGACGGCAGCATCATTAATAAGGTCTATCGCGCAGACACAGGCCGTCGGAGTGACTACTACTGGGAATACCTGATCACGCGGTTCACCTCAGGTAGCCGACCTCACTTGGATTGGCTGCGCCTGAGAATAGCCAACGCGACCGGCCAAGTCGGAACCGTCGGCGAAGTGAAGACGAAAGAGCCTCGTCCCAATCGTCACCCTTTCTTCGATCTTGAATACAGCAAACGAAGTTCGCTTATTCTCTTGCCGCTGCTCTATCCGGCCGCCGCGCCTTGCCTCGAAAGAAAGCGCGCGATCTGGCTCTCGTATGCGCTTCGCCATGGACTGCCAGTAGGTTAGAATTGGTTCACCCCGCCCAGGTGGCGTAACTGGCAGCCGCGTGAGTTCGAGGGGCTCATGCCCGAAAGGGCGTGCGGGTTCAAGTCCCGCCCTGGGCACCGTAACCAAGCAAGTTACACACGCACCCTCTGCCACGCTCCCGAGTTGAATCGCCACGCGAGCAGCGCCGCGCGCACGAGGTAATCGGCTGCGATCCCGGCCCAGACCCCCGCGAGACCAAGCCCGACCGGGAACGCGAGCACGTACGCGAGCGGGAGCCGCACGACGAACCAGTTCACGAACGTCGCCACGAGTGGGAAGCGCGTGTCCCCCGCCCCGCGTAGCGCGCCGCCGAGCGTGAAGATCACCGCCTGCGCGGGCTGCGCGATGCCGACGATCGCGAGAGCGCCGACGCCGGCTTGGACGACACGCTCGTCGTTCGTGAAGATCCCGAGGAGCGCCTGCGGCAGGACCATGAACGCGATCCCGGCGATCGTCGACCACAGGATCGCCATCCGCACTGCGGCCCAACCCGAGCGCGTCGCCCGCCGCGGATCGCCCATCCCCAGGGCCTGACCGACGAGCGCACTCGCCGCTCCCGAGAAACCGATGCACGGCAGGAACGAGAAGCTCTCGACCTGGTTGACGATCTGGTGCGCCGCCGATGCGTTCGTCCCGAGCCGAAAAGCAAAGCCCGAAAGCGCGAGGATCCCGAAGCTGAACATCGCGCTCTCCGCGGCGGACGGCAGGCTCACCGCGAACAGCGATCGGATCAGCCCGGGTTCGAGGCGCCACGAGCCTCCGCGGATGCTCAGATCCGCGCGTCCGCGCCACAACAAGAGGAGCGACAACGCACA
>DASYSC010000132.1:0-6894 GCA_036003765.1 Candidatus Limnocylindria bacterium | reverse complement strand
GTCGCGACGTGCGTTGCGAAGTTCTCGAGGATCTGACCCCAGCCGGCCCGCTCCTGCTCCTCGGCTTCGGACATCTCGAGCGAGAGCGTGAGCCTCGTCCCTCCCAGGACTTCTTCGAACGTCGTCGTCATCACCCGACCGTCACCGAGCGCCTGGACGATGCGCTCGGGTCGGACGACCTCGCGGTAAACGCCGTCGAAGGTAAAGCCATCGTGGCTATGATCGGCCGGACGCATGCCCACGCGAAAGGCGCCGCCCGGACGGACATCCGTCTCCGCGAACGGTGCCTCCCAGTCGCTCGCGAACATCCACTTCACGATCTGCTTGGGGTCCGTATAGGCCGTCCAGACAAGCTCGCGTGGCGCGGCGTAAACACGCGTGAGCGTGAGCGTGCGGCCCGAGACGGTGACCCCGCGATCGGTGCTCCGCCCCGAGAGCACGCCGGCGAGCTTGCCGAGGCTCTCCGCGATCCCCTGCTCCATGCCCGTCTTCACCATCTCTTCGTAGTCCGCGACGGTGTCGAGGGTCTGGTGGATCGTGACCTTCGTCTTGCCGGCCTGGTCTTCGAACTGGACCGTCATGAGCACCGTCGGCATGATCCGGTCTCCAAACTTGGGGGTAAGCGTGAACGCGAGCCGCTCGTTCGGCACGACCTCGCGATACACGCCCGTGCCCGGGAAGACGGCGCCGTTGAAGGGCTCTCCCTCCGGTCCCTTCATGTCGATGCGGATCGCCCCACCGACCCGCACGTCCAGCTCGCAGACCGGAGCAGTGAACCCTTCAGGGGGGAACCACCGCGCCAGCTGCTTCGGATCGGTCCACGCTTTGTACACGCGCTCGCGCGACGCGTCGAAGAGGCGCGTCGTGACAAGGGTGCGCTCGGGTGCGATCACGCTACTTCCTGCGGCCATGCTTCTTTACCTCCCCTTGTAACTCGCGCAGGTGCTGATCGAGGCGATCGAGGCTTTGCTCCCAAAAGATCCGATAGCGTTCCATCCACTTCGCCGCCTCGCGGAGCCGGTCCGCCTCGAGCCGGGCCGGGCGCCACTGGGCGTCGCGCCCGCGCGAGATCAGCCCTGCATTTTCGAGCACCTTAAGGTGCTTCGACACGGCCGGAAGGCTCATGTCGAAGGGCTTCCCGAGCTCGGTGACCGACGCCTCGCCCGACGCCAGGCGCGCCAGGATCGCGCGCCGTGTCGGATCGGCGAGCGCGCCGAAGGTGAGGCTCAGCTGGTCGAGCGACATGCTTACTGCACCATTCGGTTAAATAACTACCTGGTTTAATACGCCGGCGGCTCGGGGTTGTCAAGCCGTGGCTTGGGACCCGGTCGCCAGCACGCGGTCGTCGATCCGTGCCGGCAGCAAGTCCCGAGGCGTGTGTCTGTGTGCCCGTAGCGCCGACCCTCACCCTGCGTTCATTCCAGACGCGAGACCCCGGCCCGGAGGGGAGCGACACGAGGTCCGGGTCCACTGGAGGGAACCTGGTGCGGGAGCCGCAGAGCCCTAACGACACCGGTCTGAACGCTTTGCTCGGCCCAGGCTCGGTCGTCGAGGGCAAGCTGAGCTTCAAGGGACATGTGCGGATCGAAGGCATGTTCACCGGCGAGATCACGACCACCGACCTGCTCATCGTTGGCGAGACCGCAAAGGTCTCGGCCAATATCAATTGCGGATCGGTCGTGGTCAACGGCGAGGTCATTGGCAACATCAAGGCCAGCGAATCGATCGAGCTCCACAAGCCCGCGCGCGTGAAGGGCGACCTCGCTGCGCCGTCGCTCAGCATCGAGCGGGGCGTCGTATTCGAGGGCCAGTCCATGATGCTGAATGGCGGGCTGGTCAGCTTCAACCGTCGCGAGGGCCCGCCGAAGGCCCGAGGCCGCGCGAAGGATCAGGACCGCCGAACGCCGGACTCGGACTAGAACCGCGCCGATCAGGCGCGCAGACGCCCCGCGATAACGACCCCGGCGATCGCGCTCGCGCCGGCCAGACCATCGGCAAGCGCCACCCCACCCCCGGCGCTGCCGTTTCCGGCGACCGCCAACGCCACGGCGACGGCGCCGACGCCCGTGCCGAGCGCGTTCCCCAGGATGTCGCTGAGCTGCATCGCGGAGGCGGTCGCCCCCTCGCTCCCGACGGGCGCGTGTCCAAGAACCGTCAGCGAGATCGACGAGTACGCCATGCCGATCCCGAGACCGGCGATCCCCCAGGCGATCACCGACACCCAGGCTGGCACGATCGCGGAAAGCACGACGCCCATACCCGCGATGCCGATCGCGACGAGGACGAACCCGCTCCGCACCAGGGGCGCCACGCCGACGCGGAGGACAGTTCGCTCCTGGATCCACGCGCCGGTCGTCCAGGCGACCGTACCGGCGGTGAGGGCGATCCCCGAGAGCAGCACGCTCTCGCCGCGAAGGGAGGTCACGGTGAGCGGCACGTACACGTCCGCGCCGAAGAAAGCGAAGGTCAGCAGGCCACGCGCGAGCACAGCGGACGGAAGGCCGGCCCTCGCGCTCAAGGTGCCCGCGGGAAGTAGCCGGCGGAGCGCGGGAACGCCGATCGCCAGACCGAGGACCACAAGGGCGGGCGTCGCGAGGGCATCGCGCGCTTGCAGCCCGCCGAGGAACAGAGCCGCGCCTGCGGCGACCGCGAGCGCGTCGGGGACGACGCGGCGCGCGACCCGATCGGGATGACCGGGCACCCGACGAACCTCACGGAACGCGAGTCCACCGGCGATGGCCACGACTGGCAGGAGACCGAGGAACACCCAGCGCCAGCCCACGTGATCGGCCACGAACGCCGCGAGGGCAGGTCCGGCGATGCCGGGGACGACCCACGCGGTCGAGAGGATCGCGAACATCCTCGGCCGTAGCCCTTCGGGGAACGTGCGGCCGATCACGACGTACGCCGCCGCCGGAATGGCGCCCGCGCCGAAACCCTGGATCGCGCGCGCCGCGACGAGCACCGGCATCGACGGCGCGAGGCCGCCGGCAAGAAGCCCCACCACGAACAGGACGAGGCCGGCTCCGAAGGGCACCGCGGGTCCGTGACGATCGGCGAGCTCGCCCGCCACGACGATGCCCGCGAGATCGGCCAGCAGGAACGCGCTGAAGACCCACCCATAGAGCGAGAGACCGGCGAGGTCTTCCGCGACGAGTGGCATGATCGTCGCGATCGCGAGCGCTTCGAACGCGACGAACGTGACGTTGAGGACGAGCCCGATTGTCAGTCCGCGCCACCGCGGGTCGAGCAGTCCCGGATTCACCTGAATGGGTGAGTTCGTAACACACCACGCCGACACCAACCACCTCAGTCGACGCACTAGGCTTCGCGCGTTCACATGCGGGGAGCGACTGTCGCCTGTCCCAAGTGCGCGGCAGAGATGCCGGTCGAGTTCAGTTACTGCGGCAAATGCGGTACCCGCCTTCTTGCACCGGAGGCGGTCGCGGGCGAGACGAGGCAGGTCACGGTCCTCTTCGCGGATATCTCCGGTTTCACCGCTCTCGCCGAGCGGCTCGATCCTGAAGAGCTGCACGAGAACATGCGCACGGCGTGGGACGCGATCGCGGCGGAGATCCGCGCGACGGGCGGACTCATCGAGAAATACATCGGCGATGCGGTGGTCGCCGTCTTCGGCGCGGTCGGCGACCAAGCGGATCACCCCGAACGCGCGCAACGCGCCGCGCTGGCCATCCTCGGCGCGCTGGACCGTGAGAACGCGCGGATCGCGGAACGGACCGGCCGCTACCTCGCGCTTCGCGTGGGTGTCAACACCGGCCTCGCGATTGCCGGCGCGATCGGCGACAGGGAGAGCGAGTTCGGCGTGCTCGGGGATGCGGTCAACGTCGCCGCGCGCCTCGAGCAAGCAGCCGAACCGGGCGAGGTGCTGGTCGGTGACGCCACGTACCGGCTGACGCCAGGCTTCTTCACATACGAACCGCATCCACCGGTCGCGGCCAAAGGCAAGAGCACGCCGCTCGTGGCGTGGCGCCTGTTGCGCGAAGAGACGGCTGTCGCGAGCGATCGGCGCCGCACACCGCTCGTGGGCCGAGACGGCGAGATCGGGCTGCTCATCGGCGCTCTCGAGGACGCGCTAGCGAGTAAGGGTCGCATCGTCTCGATCGTCGGCGAGGCCGGCCTCGGAAAGAACAGGCTCGTCGACGAGCTGCTCGCGGATCCTCGCGCGCTCGGTGCGCGTGTCGCGCGCGCCAGGTGCTCTCCGTACGACGCACACCGCGCGTACGGTGCGATCGCCGATCTACTCCGACGCGCTCTCGCGATCGGAACGTCAGCTCCGACGGAGATCGCTCACCGCACGCTGAGCGAGACCCTTCCCGGGATGGATCCGGAGGCCACCAAGCTCGTACTCGCGGCTCTCGGCTACGGCCTGACGCTTCCTCCGCTTTCGGGCGACACCCGCCGCAAGCTGCTCGACCGCGCCATCCGCGATCTCGTCCTGCGCGTTGCGCGTACGCAGCCCGTCATCCTCGCCCTCACCGACGTCCAATGGGCGGACGCCGCATCACAGGAGCTTCTCGCGGCGCTCGCTCCCGCCCTCGCGAACGTCACCGCCCTCGTCATCACCACCTACCGTCCCGAGCTCACACCGCCCTGGACCACGAGCCGCGGTCATCTCCAGATCCGTCTCCCCGTTCTCGATGCGACCTCTAGCGCGACGCTCCTCCAGGCGCTCCTTCCGGCCGGTGCCCTTCCCCAAGAAGCGATCGACGATGTCGTCGCGCGGAGCGACGGCAGCCCCACGTACCTCGAAGAGGCGTCGCGGTGGCTCGTCAGCACCGGCGTCGTGGTGGAGCGCGAGAGCGCGAGCCCGCTCACCGACGTGAGCCGGATGAGGGACCTCCCCGACGGACTTCCGATGCTTCTGCTCCGCCGCGCCGAGCAGGCCAACGCGCCCGAGCGGCGCGTGTTGCACGCGGCCGCGGTCGCCACGCGCGCCTGTGATCCGACGCTGATGCGCGCGCTCTTCGGTCAGGGCGTGGATGCGGATGCGAGCCTCGCCGCTCTTTCCGCGCGCGGCCTCCTCGAGCCCACGAATCACGGCGACTACCGTTTCCGCCAATCGCTGCTTCGCGAATTCGTCTACGAGTCGATCGGCACGCGTCACCGCGAGGAGCTGCACGGTCGGATCGGCCAGGTCATCGAGAGCGTCATGCCCGAGGTCGCGGCGCAGCAGCCGGAGCTGCTCGCGCATCACTTCGCGAGCTCCGGGCAGATCGCACGCGCGATCGCGTACGCGATGCGCGCGGGCGACCGTGCGGCTTCGCTGTACGTCCTCGAGGAGGCGCTCCATCACTACCGTTCGGCCGCCGCGCTCGCGCGACGGTTGCCCGCAGGTGGTGGCGACGAGCGCGCTCGCGCCCTCCTTCAAGCGTGTGACGCCGCGCGGGGACTGCGACGGGCGGACGCGCTCGCGATGGCCGAAGAGGGACTCGCCGCCGGGCCTACGGACAACGCGCTCCGCGCCGGGCTGCACCGCCGCGCCGGCGAGCTCGCCGCGCGGTCGCGGGAGACGCAGCGCTCCGCGGAGCACCTCGCGGAAGCCGATCGAATCACGCCGGCGGAAGGCCGCGAGCGCGCCGAGCTCACCCTGGCAAAGGCGTTCCTCGCACGCTCCGACGAGCGACCCGCTGAAGCATTGAACGTCGGGCGGACCGCGGTCAAGGAGGCTCTCGCGGCGAACGATCGGGCGCTGGCGCTCGAAGCGGAGGAGGCTGTCGCCGCGTTCGCAGCCGACGCCGGATCGGCGGAGGAATCGCTTCGCGCGACGGAGCGCTGCGTCGAGCTCGCGAATGCGATCGGCGATCTGTCCGGTCTCGGGCGCGCCCTCGCGACGCTCACGTACGCCGCGCTCGATCGCGGCGATCTCGTCACGGCCGAGGATCTTGCGAACCAACTTCTTGGCGCCGAGTCGCGGCTCGGGAACGTCGCTGGCGAGGCCGGCGCGTTGCGCGCGCTCGGCCGCGTCTTCTTCGGTCAGGGTCGCTTCGCGGAGGCCGAGACGAGCCTTCAGCGCGCGCTCGGGCTTGCCGATCCGTTCGCGCAAGGTCGGCAGCCGCCCGACGCGGCGTCGACCCTCCTCGTGCTCGGTTCGCTCGCGATCGAACGCGGGGATTTCGCCGGTGCCACCACGACGCTCGCGGAGGCTCGCGCGCTGATCGAGCGCTCCCCGGCGCGAGTGCACGTCGCGGCGCGGATCGCGGCCGAGCTGGCGCGCCTTGCGATGCTCCAAGGCGCGCTCGAGGACGCGCAGCAACACGCGGCTGCGGCGTACGCCGCGGCGACCGCGCATGAGTGTCGCCGCTGCGGCGCAAGTATCGCTGCGACACTCGTCGAGGTCGCCTGCGCGACGGGCGACCTCGCCATCGCCGACGCTCGGCGCACCGAGGGCCTGGAGCATGCGTTCCGTCTCGCGCTGCCCGTCGCGACGGCTGAGATCCGGGCGGCGTCGGCGCGGCTGCTCGCCGCTCGCGGCGACGTGACCGGCGCGCGCAACGAATGCACCGAAGCGCTGGCGGTGTTCGAGAAGCTCGGGCCGACCTACCTCGCCGAGCGCACCAAGCGCCGCATCCAAGAGCTCGACGTCACCGGCCGCGCGCAGACCGCGTAGCGGCGCTGGCCGTACACGTAGCCGCCACGGGGCACAACTTCGTCGCGAGGACGCGTCCGCTGTGGGCGCTGCTGGCCGCGATCGGCGCGGCCTTCGTCGCGAGCTCGATCGCATACAGCGCGAGCGCGCCGGTCTATTCGTTCATCGATTTCGGCGATCGCGCGACGCCGCTCTGGAGCGCGATGGCCGTCGGCGCGTTCGCGGGTGCGGCGGTCGCGCGAGCCGCGGGTGGTTTCCCGGGCGTGGTCGCCTTCGCCGCGTACCTC
>DASYSC010000131.1:0-21650 GCA_036003765.1 Candidatus Limnocylindria bacterium | reverse complement strand
TTGTCGGTCTCGACTTCGAAGAGGACCTCGCCCGCCGCGACGGCGTCACCTACGCGCTTGTGCCAGGCGACGATGCGCCCCTCGTCCATCGTCAGTCCGAGCTTGGGGAGGATGACGCGCGTGACGCTCAGGCGACGAGCTCCTTCGCCGCCGCCACGATGTCCTCGACCTGGGGGACGACGCTCTTTTCGAGGTGCTGCGCGTACGGGATAGGCGTGTCGAGACCCGCGAGCCGCCTCGGCGCCGCGTCGAGGTCGTCGAACGCCTCCTCGGCAATGATCGCGGCGATCTCCGCACCATAACCCGCGCGCCTGATGGCCTCGTGCACGACGAGCACGCGATGCGTCTTACGGACAGACGCGAAGATCGTGGCCTTGTCGAGCGGGACGAGCGTCCGCAGGTCGACGACCTCCGCCGCGATCTCCTGCTCGGCGAGCTTCGCAGCCGCCTCGAGCGCGAACAGCACCTCGCGCGACCAGGTCACGATCGTGAGATCGGTCCCCGCGCGCTTGACCTCTGCCTTGCCCAGCGGCACAACGTGCTCGCCCTCCGGCACCAGCCCCTTCGTGCGGTAGAGAAGCTTGTGCTCGAGAAAGATGACCGGGTTGTCGTCGCGGATCGCCGCGGTAAGAAGCCCCTTCGCGTCCGCCGGCGTCGCCGGCATGACGAGCTTGAGCCCGGCGACGTGCGCGAACCAGGCCTCCAGGGACTTGGAATGCTGCGCCGCGTTGCCGCGGCCCGAGCCGCCCTGTGTCCGCAGGACCATCGGCACGCGCGCCTGCCCGCCGAACATGAAGCGGTTCTGCGCGGCCTGGTTCACGACCTGGTCCATCGCCAGACCAGAGAAGTCGACGTACATGAGCTCGACGACCGGCCGCAGGCCGGTGAGCGCGGCGCCCACGGCGGCGCCGACGATGCCGATCTCGCTGATCGGCGTCTGGCGGATGCGCGTGGGGCCGAAGCGATCCAGAAGACCCGCCGTGACCTGGAAGGCGCCCCCGTGCTCGGCGATGTCCTCGCCGATCACGATCACGCGCTCGTCGCGCTCCATCTCCAGGCGGAGCGCGTCGCCGAGCGCTTCGTTGTAGAACATCTCGCGCGTGGCGGCAGGCGCGCGCGCCTCAGTCGCCTGCATAGACGTCCTCGGGGAGCTTGATCGGCGAGGCGAGCGGACCCTGCTCGGCCCAGGCGACCGCGCGGTCGATGTCCGCAGCTACGGAGCGATCGATCGCGTCGAGGTCCGCCTCGGTCGCCAGGCTGTCGGCGATGATCCAGCCGCGCGCGTCCGCGATCGGGTCGAAGCGTTTGCGCCAGCCCTCGATCTCGTCCTTCGTCTGGTACTTGCGCGGGTCGCCGTAGTAGTGGCCCTCGTGGCGGTAGGAATCCGCGACCAAGAGCACCGGCCCGTTGCCCGAACGCGACCGCCGCACCGCCTCGCCGGCGGCGTCGTAGACGGCGCGGACATCGCGGCCGTCGACGCGCACGCCGGGCATGCCGTATCCCTCCGCGCGCACCGCGATGTCCTCGACCACAAATGCGCGCTTCACCGGGAGGCTCTCCGCGTACTGATTGTTCTCGCAGACATAGATCACCGGGAGCTTCCAGATCGCGGCGAGGTTGAGTGACTCGTGGAACGTGCCCTGGTTCACGGCGCCGTCGCCGAAGAAGGACACCGCCACCTGGTCGGTGCCGAGCTGCTTCGCAGTAAGCGCGGCCCCGGTCGCGATCGGAATCCCGCCGCCGACGATGCCATTGGCGCCGAGGTTGCCCTTGGAGGTGTCGGCGATGTGCATCGACCCGCCCCGGCCGCGGCAGTAGCCCGTTTCGCGCCCTAAGAGCTCAGCGAACATCTTCCCAAGATCGGCGCCCTTCGCGATGCAGTGACCGTGTCCCCTATGGGTCGAAGTGATCCAGTCGTCGTCGCGCAGGTGCGCGCACACGCCGGCGGCGATCGCCTCCTCCCCGGCGTAGCTGTGGATCGTCCCCCAGATCTTGTTCTCGCCGAAGAGCTGCGTCGATCGCTCCTCGAACGAACGGATGGTCCGCATCACGCGGTACAGCTCGAGGGCGGTCGCGCGGTCGATCGTCACGCGACCGCCTGCGGGTGGAGCATCACGCGGATGGCGCCGTCGCGGCGCTCGATGAACGTGCGCCATGCGTCCTCGAACCGCTCGAGCGGGAAGTGGTGCGTGACCAGGCTCGTCACGTCGATCTTTCCCTGTGCGAGGAGCGCGAGCGCGCGGGCCGAGACACCCTTCGGGTTCGCGAGCGAGCCGAGGACGTCGAGGTTCCCGCGCACGATCGTCGAGAGGTCCACGCCGGACAGCTCGACGCCGGCTCCGGTGGCGCCGCCCAGCACTACCCGACCACCCCGGCGGGCGAGCGCGATCGCATCGCGGGCGGCATCCGCCGTCCCGGCGAACTCGACGACCAGATCCGCGCTGCCGCGGATGCGTGCCATGTCAGCGGCCTCGAGGACCTCGTCCGCCATGTCGCGGACGCGGGTGAGGCGTTTCCCACGGCCCACGAGCGTCACGCGTCCGGCGCCGAGCGCGCGCGCGAGCTGGGTCGCGCAGAGCCCGATCGCGCCGGGACCGATGACCACGACCCGCTCTCCCGCGGCGAGCCTGCCGCGCTCCAGCGCCCAGAGCGCGACGCCGAGGTTGTCGGTCCACGCCCCTTGATCGAACGTCACGTGCTCGGGGAGCGTGTGCAGCGCGGCCACCGGCACCGCCGCGTACTCGGCAAGTCCGCCGGCGATCGTGAAGCCGACGTGCGCGTGCCCGGTCTCGCGCTTCCCGTAGTTGAGACACAGCGTGTACATGCCTTCCCGGCAGCGCTCGCAGGTCCCGCAGCCGACGTGCACCTCCACGCCGACGCACGTTCCGCCGGGGAAGCGCTCGTCGGTCGACGCCACGACGTCCCCAGCGAATTCGTGCCCCGGTACATGCGGGAACCGCGTCGCGGGGAACTTTCCCGCGAGGATCTTGGCGTCGGTTGCGCAGACCATCGACGCGCGGACGCGGACGAGCGCCTCACGCGCACCGGCCCGCGGTGTCGGCACCTCTTGCAGAGCAAACGCGTTCGGGGCGGTGAAGACCACCGCGCGCATCAGTCGGGGGACTTCGCCCTCCGGCCCCCGAGTTTCGCCGATCATGGTCTTCATGCGCGCGGGCGACCCGGGTAGCGATCGACGTACACAAGCTGATCGATAGGGAGGCGGTCAACAGTCGGCGTTTCGGCCGCGTGGCCGAACGTGAACGTCCCAAGAAAGGTCCACGAGAGCGGAACGTTGAGGACCTTCTTCGCCTTTTCAGTGATCCAATGCTGGACGAAGACCGCGCCGTACCCGAGCGAGTACGCCCGGAGCCACATGGCGTAGATGGCCATCGCGGCGGCCCATTCGAAACCGTTGTCGGCATGGACGTTCGTCAGGCTCTTGGCCGGGTCCGCGATGACCGCGATCACTTCCGGGGTCTCGAGATCGTTGACCAGCCCGCTCGGGCCGTCGGGGCGGAATATCGGATCCCAGTACGCGGAGAGCTCCTTTGATTCCTTCGCAAGCTGCTGCAATTCATGTTTGACCGACGAGCTCTTCACCCAGATGAATCGGGCGGGCTGGCGATTCGCAGGTGAGGGCGCCCATCGGGCGGCCTCGAGGATCTCATTCACGTCGGCGTCCGGCACGAGTCCCGGCTTGAACTTGCGCACCGCACGCCGCGTGCGGATGAGCGTGCCGATCGATCCATGTACGTCGACGCCCACTAGGGCTCCACGATAACTTTCAAGGCGCCATCGACACGCTCGTTGAACGTGCGGAGGGCATCGCCGAAGTCCGCCAGCTTGAAGTGATGCGTGATGAGCTTCGCCGCCGCGATCCGGCCGTCGGCGATGAGCGGGATGATCTCCTCCATGGTGTTGCGGTTCGCCCGCACGCCATAGAGGTCGATCTCCTCGAGGACGATCTTCTGGAAATCGATCGATGACGGCTCCTTGGGGATCCCGGTGAACGCGACCCGTCCACCTTTGCGGACCATGCCGATCGCCTGCCGCACGGAGTCCTTGGTCCCCGCGGAGTCGACGGCGACGTCCGCGCCGAGCCCGCCGGTCAGCTCGCGCACGCGCGCGACGGGGTCGCCGCCGTGATAGTCGACGGTCTCGAACCCGAGCGCCCCGGCGCGCGCGAGACGCTTTCCACCGCCCACCACGAGGACGCGCGCGGCGCCAAGCGTCATCGCGCACATGCTCACGAGCAGTCCCATGCCGCCCGACCCGACGGACGCCACCGTGTCGCCTGGGTCGATCCGCGCACGCTTCACGGAGTGCAGCGCGATCGAAGCGGTATCGCAGAGCGCGGCCACGTCGAACGGCATCGAGTCCGGGATCACAAAGACGCTCTTGATGGTCTGCGTCACGAACTCCGCGTACGCGCCCTGCGTGTAGTGACCGTATTGCCGATGACCCAGGTCTTCGCGGCCGTAGTTGAGACAGAGGTTGTAGCGGCCGATCCGGCACATGCGGCAGAAGCCGCAGCCGGAGTGCGACGTGCCCGCCACGCGCGTGCCGGGCACGAAGCCGAATTCGCGTGCGATCTCCCCCGCCTTGACGACCTCGCCCGACCACTCGTGGCCGGGGATGAACGGATAGCGCTTTGGCCAGCGGCCTTTGAAGGTCCCTTCGATGATCTCGGCGTCGGTGCCGCAGATCGCGATCGCGCGTACGCGGCAGAGGACCTCATTCGACCCCGCCGACGGGCAAGGGACGTCCTTGACCTCGAACGCGTGCGGTGCGGTGAGGACGAGCGCCTGCATCTTTAGGGCACGAAGGCGACGACCCGGCAGATGCAGCCCTCGCCGCCGATCCAACGCCAGGGAAAGGCGCCGACGTCGACGCGTCGCCCGGCCACCTCCGCCAGCTCACCTCCGAGGTTCTCGAGCATCGGGATGTTCTCCTTGGCCATGTGGTAGTGGATGTGCTCGAAGTCCTTCATCGGCAGCGTCTCGTCGACCGGTTTCCCGGTCCGCTTCTCATACTCCTTCACGAGGTCGGGGCGGAAGTAGCGGACCCGCACGTGCAGCGAGTGATCCATCGACGCGAGATCGCCGCCGATCATCTTGACGCGCTTGGAGATCAGGTAATCGCAGACCTCAGGCTGGGGACCGGGGTGGCGATCGAAGTACATGACGTCGTCTCGCGTGGCCTTCGTCCAGTTGTACCGATCCCACCCCGTGTAGAGAAGGACGATGTCGCTTTCGCGGATTTGCTCGCCCTTCGGCAGGCAGCCCAGGACATCCTCGATCGAGTAATACGACCACGGCTTGGTGATCGGCCGCAGGTCGATCACCAGAGCCGTGCCGTAGAGGTCCTGTAGCGGGATCGCGCCGAGATCCTTGCCAGTCGGCCAGTAATGGATGGGCGCGTCGATGTGCGTGCCGGTGTGCATGTTCGTCTTGACCAGCACGGTGCTCTTCCCATCGCGGTGGTGCGTGGTGATGTCGGTCACCTCGATGGACGCGAACTGCGGCCAGGTCGGCATCCGATCGCCCCACGGCTGCGTCAGGTCGACGAGTCGCGTCATCCGTTGAGCTCCCGCTTCAGTACGGCCAGTCCTTCTTTCCGAGCTGCGCGACGATCTTGTTCGAGAGCGTCAGGTCGACCGCGTCCGCGAACGAGATCGTGCGGTCGATCTGCTTGAGGTCGAGCAGGCTCTTCACCGTGCCCTCGATGTTCTTCTGGGGGATCCCTTCGTTCTGCGGCCAGGCCTTACCGGTCTCGAGGGTCTTGTAGGCCGCCTCGACGACATCGCGGTCGGCCTTCGTCTCGCGGACGGCCATGTCGAGGATCCGCGCGCGAAGGGCCGGGTCGTACATCGCCCGGTTCGCGCGGATGATCGCGCGGAGCATGCACTCGGTGAGCGCGCTCTTCGCCTCCGCGCTCGGCACGGCGTAGACCGCGTACTGGTAGTCCGTGAGGACCTCCCACATGTTGGCCAGCACCGCGATGCTGGGAGCGGTCTTCTTCACCGTGAGGACCTGATCGACGTGGAGGATCGCGGTGTCGGTCCCGCCCGAGACGAGCTGCTGCACGCGCGCCGCCGTGGTGGTGGTCACGAATTGGACATCCGACGGGCTGATCCCATTCTTCTGCAGAAACGCTCGCGAGAGCGCGTCGGCAAAGCCGCCCGGCTCCTGGATGCCGATCTTCTTTCCCTTGAGGTCGGCCGGGCTCTTGATAGTGTCGCGTACCGCGAAGACCTGACTGATGTTCGGTGAATACGTGTTGACAATCTTCACCGCGACGCCCTGAGCGATCGCGCTGATGACTGGCTCGGTGGAGGTGCCGGCCATATTCACGCCGCCGGCGGCCATCGACCGCAGGGCGCCGACCCCACCCTCGAACCGCACGAGCTCGACCGTCAGGTTCTCGTCCTTGAAGTACCCGAGCTCCTGCGCGACAAAGGGCGGGAGGTGCACGACGTTCGGGGGCGTCACCGGGACCGCGATCTTTACCGAGGTCGGCTGGCAGGTCGCCTTAGCCGCGACCGTCGCCGTCGGGCTGGCTGCCGCTGACGCCGACGGCGTGGTCGTGCCGCCACCTCCGGCACACGCCCCGAGGACGGTCGCGAGGATGACGCCGAGTGCGAGCTGATGTCGCATGTTTCGCCCCTCCTGCTACTGCTCGCGTCGCATCCACGGGGCGACGCGGCTCTCGACGAATTGCACGAGACCCATGAGCGCGATGCCGAACGCGGCGACGACGATCACCGGTACGAACATCTTGTCGATACGGAACGTGTTCTGGTACACGATGATCAGGTAGCCAAGACCCGCAAGCCCGACGAGGAACTCGGCGACAATCATGCCGATCAGGGCGCGCCCGATCGCGAGCCGCACGCCGGCGAGGATGAAGGGCATCGCCGCGGGAACGATGACGTCGCCCCAGAGCCGCCGCTCGCTGGTGTTGAACGCGCGCGCCACCTCCAGCAGGCTCGGATCGACGTTGCGCACCCCCTGCTGCGTGTTGATGAGGATCGGGAAGATCGCGAATGACACCACCGTCGCGATCCGCGGCGCGTCGCCGGAATACTGGAACGCCACGGCGATCAGCGGGACCAGAGCGACCGCCGGCACGGAATAGAGGGCGCTGACCCACGGATCGATCGCGTTGAAAATGAGCCGCGAGCGCCCGGACACGATCCCGACCGCGATCCCGGCCACGAGCGCGATCGCCAGCCCGGCCACGAAGACACGCATGCTCTGAACCATCGCCACCTGCAGCTCACCGGTCGCGATGAGGTCGACGAATGCTCGGACGATCTGGCTCGGCGGCCGCAGGATGATCGGATTCAGGTTCGGCCCGAACAGCTCCCAGATGCCGAGCACCGCCAGGACCGAGGCGACCCGGATCATCCAGTCCGACGGCTGCGCCTGCCACCACCGCCGCGCCGGCGCGATCGCCGGCGCGTGCGTTTTGACCTCGCCGATCCGAGGGATGGTCACGCCACGAGCCTCTCGCGGAGGAGGCGCCAGCAGTGGTCGCGGAGCTCGACGAAACGGCGGTGCGCCACGACGCTCGCGACGGTGCGCGGCCGCGGGATGTCGACGAGGAGCGTCTCGCGCACGCGCGCCGGCCGCGCGGTGAGGACGACGATGCGATCGCCGAGGGCGATGGCCTCCTCGATCGAGTGCGTGATGAACACCATGGTGCGTGGCTCTTGCTGGTAGATCCGCAGCAGCTCGTCCTGCAGGATCTCGCGCGTCTGCGCGTCGAGCGAACCGAATGGCTCGTCCATGAGCAGGATGTCCGGCTCGAGGGCCAGAGCGCGGGCGAGGCCCGCGCGCTGCTGCATCCCACCGGACAGCTGGTACGGGTAGGAGCGCTCGAAACCGGTCAGGCCGACCATCTCGGTGTAGCGGCCCACGCGCTCGTCGATGGTTAGCCTCTCCAGGCCGGCGAGCTCGACGCCGTACGCGACGTTCTCGCTCACGCGCTTCCATGGCATGAGCCCGAAGTGCTGGAAGACCATCGCGACGTTGCGCCGCGGTGCGCGTACCTCGAGCCCGTCGATCAGGATCCTGCCGGCATCGAGCCGCGCGAGACCATGCATGCAGCGAAGGAGCGTGGTCTTCCCGCACCCGGATGGCCCAAGGACGCAGAGCGTCTCCTTGTCGCGGACCGCAAGCTCGAGCCCCTCGAACACGGTCAGGGCACCTGAGCCGAAACGTTTCGTCGCGCTCTCGACGACGATGCGGTTCATGCGGTCTTCTGCTCGGAGCGGAACGGCGCCGCGGTCGAGCCGCGGACGACGAGATGGACGTCCATGGTGACGCGACGCGTGTCCGCGGGTTTGCCCTCGATCTGCGCGATCAAGAGGTCGGCGGCGCGGATCCCCATCTCGCGCTGGGGAACATGGACGGTGGTGAGCGGTGGTCCGAAGAATTCGGCAAGCGGCACGTCGTTGAAACCCACAAGCGACAGGTCGATCGGGCATTCGAGTCCGGCTTCGCGCGCCGCCCGCAGCACGCCGAGGGCGAGCAGGTCGTTGGCGCCGAAGACGGCGGTCGGCGGCTCCATCCCGAGGAGCAGACGGCGCGCGGCCCGGTAGCCGGCCTCCTGCGAGAAGGCTTCAGCGACGGAAACAAGCGACGCATCGAGCTTGACCCCGCGGCCACGCAGCCTCACGCGCGCGGCGGCGAGACGCTGCCGGCCGGTCATGGTCGTCTGGGGACCGGCGACGATGCCGATCCTCCGGTGGCCGAGGTCGACCAGGTGATCGAGCGCCACGGCGACGCCCTTCTCGTTGTCGACCAGCACGGCCAGATCGTCGGTGCCGCGCGTTCCGCGGTTCACGAGAACGAACGGGAACCGGTCGCGCCGCAGCTCCGCGATCGTCCCGTCCGCCATGAAGCTGGACGCGATGACGATGCCGTCGACCTGCCGAGAGCGAAGGACGCGTAGGTACGCGTCCTCGCGTTCGGACGAGTCTTCGGTGTTGCACAGCACGAGGTTGTAGCCACGGGCGTGAGCCGTGTCCTCGACGCCCTTGATGATCGGCGGAAAGAACGGATTGTCGATGTTCGGGACCAGCATCCCGAGGGTGAAGGTCCGCTGCAGCCGGAGGCTTCGCGCCAATGCCGACGGCCGGTAGCCCAGGCGCCGCGCCGCCGCGATCACGCGTTGCCGGGTCTCCGGTAAGAGGCTGAGCTCGGCGCGCCTGTTCAGGACGCGCGAGACGGTGGACGGGTGAACGCTCGCAGCACGAGCGACGTCGATGATCGTGATCCGCGGCTCCGTCACTCGCGCTCCTTTTTTCCCTACTTTTTGGGTGCGAGGTTCGCGAATTCGTCCGACGCCCAGCCGATCTTGCCACCAGTGATGGTAAGGACGGACACGATCGTCCGGATGTCGTCGACGGGGACGTTCCAGTAGTCCTTACTGAGAACCGAGAGATCGGCGTATCGGCCGACCTCGAGCGTCCCGATCTTGTTCTCCATATGCATCAACCAGGCGCAGTTCGACGTCGCGGAACGAAGGGCCTGCTCACGCGTCAACCGCTGCTCCGCCGGCACGCCCGGCACGGCCGGATCGGGGGTGTGGCCGCTGATCGTGTACCACAGGTTCCACATCGGTGGGTAGGGCGCCACGTTCAGCGCGTCGGTACCGAGGCACATCCGTACCCCGCTCTCGAATGCGCGCTTGTACGGCGGCGTCTGTGCGGCCTGCTGTCCCTGTCCGCCGCTGTCCGTAAGGACAACGCCGACGTTGAGCGCCTTGAGACGGCTCAGGATCTCCGCGGTTGGATACTGCGGGCCGCCGCCCGGGTGGAGCATCAGCCAGCGGAGGTCCTTGATCGACGACTTCGCGTCCGCTCGCTCCCACGCCGAGGTGACCTGCTCCTGCTGCGGTGGCGTTGTGGCGTGGTGCTCGAGGTTCCAGCGCTGCAGGGCGAGATAGTCGACCGCGTTCTGATAGTCCGGCATCGGGTAAAGGCCATTTGGCATGTTCGTCGTGAGCTCTTCGCCCATTCCGCCGATGAGCAGCCAGTCGTCGCCGACGAGGCTGATCGCGTTAAAGGTGTTGCGCTTCACGCAGTCGAACGCGGGATCTGGGGTGAAGCAGGAGAAGTGGAGCACGATGCGCGTAGTCATCTCCCCGTTGCGATGCAGCTGGTTGATCGCCTGGTAGCCGTGGTCACCGACGAGAACCTCGAGAAGACGACCCTGCGGATCGAACTGGTCGTTCCCCGCGGGATCGTCCCACGCCGTCAGACCGACGCGGTTGGCTTCGCGCATGAAGGCGCGGATGCAGTCGACCTGCTGGTCGATGGAGAGCGCCCGAAGCTGTGCTCCCATCGCCTGACGCGCGGCAGCGGCCGCGGTGCCGCTCAGCTGACCGGTGGGCTGACCCTTGGGGTCTTTCGCAACTCCGGTGTCGGTGCTGTTCGCCGTGATGCCGAGGGCGCTCAGCGCGCGACTGTTTACTTGGAGGCCTGAGAAGCCGGTTGCTTGGACCATCACGGGGTTGTCAGGAAGGGCCTTGTCGAGCTCCGCCTTGGTGAGCATGCCCGGCTGATCGAGCTGGTTCGGATTCCAGCCCGACCACGTGTAGAGCCACGATCCGCTGGGCAGGCCCTTCGCCTTCTCGGTGTACGCGGAAAGCGCCTGCTCTCGGGTGAAGACCTGATCGAGGCGCACGTCGCGCAGGAAGCAATCGGTGCTGTTGCGGACCCCGTGCAGCGTCCCGTCGATCAGGCCGGGGATGACGACCCGGCCGCCGAGGTCGACGAGCTGGGCCCCGGAGCCAGCCGCGTTTTTCACCTGGTCGGTCGTGCCGATCGCGAGGACCTTGCCGTCACGGATCGCGATCGCCTGGACGACTGTGTTTCCCGAGTCGAGGATCGAGATCTTGCCGTTGTAGAGGACCGCGGTGCGTCCTTCGACGCCGACGCTGGCCAGGCCACCGATGCCGAAGGTCGCGGTAGGCGTCGCGCCGGTCGGCGCGGCCTGCTGCCCCGTGCAGGCGACCGCGACGATCAGAATCGCGACGGCACGAGCGGAAAAGTGAACGAGGCGCGAACGCGCCAGAAGCGGGATCATGGTCCCTCCTCCTCTTGCGTCCTCCCTGGCGGGAGACGGCCGGAGTATAGGCAATCGTTTGTGCAGGCCCGAGCGCGCGTTTGCAATACGCTTCGCTCGTGCTCGGCCGCCCGTCGGCCCTGCTTCTGGCCCTCGCAGTCGCGAGCGCCTGTCAGGGGCCAGTCGCTCCACTAGTGGCGCCCTCCGACGAGGCGCCGTCAGCCCCCACGCCCGCCCGATCCGCCGGCGGCGCCCCGGCCGCGTACGTCATCGCCGTGCTGAATGGACTGCTAACCATCGATAGGGACGGCCGAGTCATCGGGAAGCTCGTCGAGCTGCCGCCGCAGACCTTCGCGTCCGGGGCCACACTCCATCCCGGACGCCGGCAGATCGCGTTCGTCCTCACGA
Source organism: Candidatus Limnocylindria bacterium (assembly GCA_036003765.1). Classification (GTDB taxonomy): domain Bacteria; phylum Chloroflexota; class Limnocylindria; order P2-11E; family P2-11E; genus 3-1-20CM-2-70-9. Next base: position 10,167 of record DASYSC010000131.1, on the reverse strand, counting down.
ACATATCGCAGGGCACGCAGAACGGCTTCGGCTCGGACATCTACGTCGTGAACGTGGACGGCTCGGGTCTCAAGAAGATCGTCACGCATGAGAAGGAGAACACCTTCTACTCGGGACCGGCCTTCGACCCGAGTGGAGCGTACCTGTACTTCCAGCGCCGCTCGAGCTTCCTGCGCGACGGCGCGCCCGTGAACGACGACGGCATCGAGCGGCTCGAACTTCAGAACGGCCAGCGCAAACAGGTCGTGGTCGACGGCACCGATCCGACCATCTCGCCAGACGGCAAGACGCTCGTGTTCATACACCTCGTGCGGAGCCAGGTCGACACGATGTGGGTCGCGGACGCCGACGGCGCGAACGGGAGGCCGTTCTTCAAGGTGAAGGATCGCTTCTTCTACATCCAGACCCCGCGCTTCGCTCCCTCGGGTTGTCAGGTCGTGTTCTCGGGGGCCGGGCGGACGGCGGTCGATCGGACCTCGGCAGGCTCGCACAGCGCGCATCTGGGAATCCCGTCGGAGATATATCTGTCACCGTGCGATGGTTCGAGCATCACCACGATCGGCGAGACCTACGACGACATCACGCCGGTCTGGTCGCCGGACGGGTCGAAGGTCGCCTACGCGCTCGGCGGAACTGTCTCCATCCTCACGGTCGCCACGCGAGATCTGAAGAAGCTCGCGCAGAGCGACGCCTTCTCATTCGGTGATCTCGTGTGGCTCAAGTGACGGGTTAGGATCGCGACGTGGCGCGCATCAGCTACGTCCAAGTCGAACAGCTCGACGATCCCGAGCTGCGCGAGTACATGGATCAGGCGCGCCGCTTCGGTACACCGCGGCCTGAGACTCAGGCGATCCGCTCGCACGTCCCCGCCGTGGCGAAGGCGTTCTCCCGAGCATGGGAGCGGATCTTCCGGCAGGGGATCCTCGAGCACTCGCTCAAGGAGCTCTGTCGCGTCTATGTCTCCAAGACGATCGAGTGCAACTACTGAGGGTCGCAACGGTCTCTCCGGGGCGGAGAGCAAGGACTCACCGAGGCCGACTACGAAGACCTTCTCAACTTCGAGCGCTCCGACCGGTTCACGCCGCGGCAGAAGGCGGCGCTCCTCTACACGAGCATGCTCGTGTGGGACCCCGAAGGCGCGGACGAGCGCGTCTGGGCCGGCCTTCGTGAGCACCTGAGTGACGCGCAGATCGTCGAGCTCGGCTCGTTCATCGCGGTCACGTACGGCCAGCAGCGCGTGATCAAGACCTGGGGTGTCGGCCACGGCGAGCTGCCGGCCGATCCGCGTGCCGGCCTCGCCGCGGAAAAGGCGAAGCGCTAATGGCTCACCTGCCCGGGAGCGCCGACGAGATCCGCGCGCTGGTCCCGGCTGCGCTCCAAAGCTGGCGCTACATCCGTGAGAATGTGCTCGAGCACGGAGTCGTCGACCAGGGCGTCAAGGAGCTTTGCTACCGCTACCTGGCGGAGGATCCGGCGGCCATGGACTTCGCCAGATTCGGCGAGCGTGATCGGACCGCGCTGGAATGGGCCGACGCGATCGCGTACGACTCCGACCGCGCCGGCGACGAGCTCTGGGCGCGGCTGCACCGGCACTTCAGTGAAGCGGAGCTCGTCGACCTCGGCTGCGCGATCGGCTTCGAGCTCGGCCAGCAGCACTGGCGGCGGACGGTGGGGCTGCCCGCGCGAGGCTAAGGGACCTTCTCGGCGATGCGCTCGTTCGCGCGGTAATCCCACGGCACCGCGACAAGCGCAGGCTCGCCGAGGTCCAGCGCGCGACGCAGCGTCGGGAAGAGCTCGCGCGAGGTCGGCACCGCGAATCCGGCGATGCCGAACGCGCGCGCCAGCTCGACGAATCCCGGGTTGCCGAACTCGGTGGCGAACGCGCGACCGAAGAGCCGCCGCTCGTTCGCCTCGATCACCCCGAGCCGGTCGTCGACCAGCACGATGCAGACGATGGCCGTTCCGAGGCGCTTCGCGGTCTCGAGCTCCTGCACGTTCATGAGGAAACCGCCGTCGCCAGAGAAGGCGACCACCTTGCGATCCGGGAACACGAGCTTCGCGGCGATGGCGCCGGGAAGCGCGATGCCCATCGACGCAAGCCCGTTCGAGACCACCACGGTGTTCGGCACGGGCGTGGGATAGAGCCGCGCGAGCCACACCTTGTGCGCGCCGACGTCGCTGACGACGATGTCGTCCGGCGCGAGCGCCTCGCGCAATGCCGCGACTACGTGCTCCGGCGCCAGCGGCGCGGGCGCGTCGCGTCTCACCGACGCGTGCTTGGCGACGGCACGTGGCTGACGATCGGTCCGCGCCTCCGCTTGCTCGGCGAGCTCCGAAAGGGATTCGTCGAGCTCTCCGACCACTTCCACTGAAGGCTGGTAGTGCCCATCGAGCTCCGCGGCGGTGCTGTCGACGTGGACGACGACCTTGTCGCGCTTCGGATTCCATAGCGATGGCGACCACTCGACGAGGTCGTAGCCGATCGCGAGGACCAGATCGGCGTTCGCAAGCTCCGGAATGTTCGCGAGATCGGCGCCCGGCCGCTGGAGCCCCGCGGGGGGGAGCGAATGCGGCCCGTACGGGTCGAGCACGCCCTTCGCCATGTACGTGTGCGTCGCGTAGATGCCGCTCCGCTTCACGAACCGCCGCAGCGCGTCGACGGCGGGATGCCCGGCCGCGTGGCGCCGCGCGACCCCGTTCCCCGCAAGGATGACCGGCGACCGCGCCTGCTTGACCAGCTCGAGGGCCCTCTTGATCGCGGCCTCCTGTGCTCTCGGGTAGGTAGTGCGCCGCACCTCGAGGGGTGCCATATCGACGTTATCGGCCGCGATATCTTCCGGAAGCTCGATGTGCGTCGCGCCGGGCTTCTCGAGGCGCGCGAGCCGGAACGCCTTGCGGACGACCTCGGGCGTCGCCTCGGGAACGCTGATCCGGGTGCTCCACTTGGTGACCGGGCCGAACATGCGGACGATGTCGAGGTACTGGTGCGATTCCTTGTGCGAGCGCTCGAGGCCCGCCTGTCCGGTGATGGCGACGAGCGGCGCGCGGTCAAGCTGCGCGTCCGCGACGCCGGTGAGCAGGTTCGTCGCACCGGGCCCGAGGGTCGCGAGGCACACGCCCGGATAGGACGAGAGGCGTCCGTATACGTCGGCCATGAACGCCGCGCCCTGCTCGTGACGCGTGAGGACGAAGCGGATCTTGTCGCTGTCGGCCAGGGCGGCGTTGAGCGCAAGGGTCTCCTCGCCGGGGATGCCGAAGACGTGCTTTACGCCTTCGTTCTCAAGGCACTTGACGAGCAGCTGGGCGACGTTCATGTCGACTCGAAAGGATGGAGCCAGCGCAGACCCGATAGACGTACGTAGTTGCGCCGGATGCGATCGGCAACTCGAAGCGCGGCTTCGATCGAGGTCGGAATCTTGGGACTCCCTGGACGGACGATCCACACGAAGCGCGGGAGCATCAGGTCCGAGATTCCATACGCGAGTTCTGTCGTTGTTGCCTCCTCAAGCCAAGCCCGATAGCGGAGGTGATCCTGGGCGTCCTCGCGATGCGCGTAGGTGAGGACGTTAACGTCGGTGAGGATCAGGGGCGTTTCTCGGTCAAGTCCCAGAGTGCCGCTGAATCATCGAGGTTGACTCCCGGCCGGAGGCCACCTTTGAACGTGATCATGCGGAAGGGTCCGCCGGGCTTGCGCCGAGCTGTGCCCGAGAGGAACTGCCGCAACGCATCCTCTAGCACCGACGTGAGCGTCCGCCCACGCTCGGCGGCATAGCGTTTCACCTCGCGTAGGAGTCGATCATCGAGCCGGACCGTCGTCTTCATGCACCAAATCATCCATGTCCGGCTTTGTCATATCAACGAGCCGCCTCACCGACGAGACGTTCGACGATGACCGTGTCGCGCCACTCGCCATCGAGCTTGCCGTGCCGGCGGTAGGTCCCGACCTCGCGGAAGCCGACGCGCGCGAGCAATTTCCGGCTCGCCTCGTTCTCGGGGAAGACGCGCGACACGAGCTTGTGGATCGTGTACTGCTCGGATGCCGCGACGAGCCCTTCCATCGCCGCACGGCCCGCGCCCGCGCCGCGATGGGCGCGGTCCACGTAGACCGAGAACTCGGCCACGCCGGCGTAACACGCGCGCGGCCGGTATTCGCTCGCTCCCGCCCACGCGATGACCGCGCCATCGCGTTCGACCACGACGGTCGGCCAGCGCGCGGCGCGCTCCTTCAGGACACGGGCCACGTCGTCAGCGCTCCGCGGTTCCGTCTCGAACGTGGCGATGCGGTCGGCGATGCCCTCGTTGTATATGCGGGCGATCGCGGCCGCATCGGCCTCGGTCGCCAAGCGCGTACTGGTCACTCGGCTGGCTTGGATGTTGGCTGCTGCGTTTCCGCGGGACCGATCCAGATCGTCTGGATATTCGTGAACTCGCGGATGCCGAACGCCGAGAGCTCGCGCCCGTAACCCGATCGCTTGATGCCTCCGAATGGCAGCCGCGGATCGGACGCGACCATCCCGTTTATGAAGACGCTCCCCGATTCGATCTTGCGCGCGAGCCGATCCCCGCGCGCGGCGTCGCGCGTCCAGAGGGAAGCGCCGAGGCCGTACGCGGAGTCGTTCGCCGCGCGCACGGCTTCGTCCGCGTCCCGAACGCGGAGCACGGCCGCGACCGGCCCGAACGTTTCCTCCCTGAAGACCGGCATGTTCGGCGTGACGTCCGCGAGAACGGTCGGACGGTAGAAGAAGCCCTTCCCGGAGAGACGCTCGCCGCCGGTGAGGACCCGAGCGCCCATGCGGATCGACGCATCCACCTGCCGCTCGAGGGTTTCGAGAAGGTCGCGGCGTGCGAGGGGGCCGACCTGGGTCTTCGCGTCGAGCGGGTCGCCGACCACCAGGTCCTCGACGGCCTTGGCGAACTTGCGCTCGAAGTCATCAGCGACGGCTCGCTCGGCGATGAACCGTTTCGCCGCGATGCACGACTGCCCCGCGTTCTGATTCCGCGCGCGCGCTCCGGTCGCCGCGGCCGCCTCGAGATCGGCGTCAGCGAGCACGATGAACGGGTCCGAGCCGCCGAGCTCGAGGACGGTCTTCTTGAGAGCGCGGCCGGCGAGCTCGGCGATGCGCGATCCGGTGTCGGAGCTGCCGGTGAGCGTCACCGCGCGGATGCGGTCGTCGGCGATGAGCGGCTCGATCGCGCCTCCGGACACGAGCACGGTCCGCAGCAGCCCCTCCGGGAACCCCGCGTCGCGTACGGCTTCCTCGATCGTGAGCGCGCATTGCGGCACGTTGGAGGCGTGCTTCAGGACGGCAGCGTTCCCGGCCATCAGCGCCGGCGCCGCGAACCGCACGACCTGCCAGAAGGGAAAGTTCCAGGGCATCACCGCGAGCACCACCCCGAGCGGCTCGAACGCGACAACGCTCTGGCGCGCGGTGGATGGAACCCGCTCGTCGGCGAGGTAGCGCTTCGCGTTCTCGGCGAAGTAGTCGCACGCCCAGGCGCACTTCTCGATCTCGGCCTTCGCCTCGGTGATCGGCTTCCCCATCTCGAGCGTGATGAGCCGGCCATACCGGTCGGCGCGCTCGCGCAGGAGCGCGCCGAGCTTTCGCATGAAGGGCTCGCGCTCGGCGATCGTCCGCTCGCGCCAATCGAGGAACGCCGCCTGGGCCTCGGCGACCGCCTCCTCTAACTCGTCGGGCGTGTATGGGTCGAAGGTCGCGAGGACCTCCTCCGTGGCGGGGTTCAGGCTGGTGATCTGTCCGACCGTTGTCGCCATCGCTAGTCCGAGGATACCTGCGCTAGCGGTTGGCGAAGGGATGGACCGGGTTGAACACCTTGACCTCGATCGGCGAGGCCGCCTTCTTGAAGCGCTCGCCGTCCGCAGCGACGCCCACGCCGGGGTAAAAGCCGTAGTGCATCGGCACCGCGAACTTCGGCTTGAGCGCCTTCGCCATCCCCGCCGCTTCGTCGACCGTCATGACATAGCCCCCGTCGCCGATCGGCAGGAACGCCACGTCGGTGCGGATGCGGTCAAGCTCTGGAAGGTGATCGGTATCGCCCGCGTGGTAGTAGGTGTTTCCGCCGAGTTGGAGCACGTACCCGACCCAGTTATTCCTCTTCGGATGGGCCTCCAGCCGCGCCGGGTCGATGTTGTACGCCGCGACGGCTTCGATCTTCACGCCGGCCGCTTCGATGCGATCGCCCGGCTTGACCGGCTTCACATTGCCCGAGAGCTCCCGCGACACGTCGTGCGGCGCGACGATGACCGTCTTGTCGGTCTTCACGCGCGCGATGTCGTCCGGCGCGAAGTGGTCGCCGTGAGCGTGCGTGATCAGCAGGAGATCGGCGGGCGGAAGATCATCGATGAGGCCCCACGAATCGATGTAGACGACGAGCTTCTCGCCCTGCCACCGGAAGGTCGACTGCTTGTACCAGGTGAACGCTTCGAGCATCTAGGTCCTCCCCCGCACGAAGTTGCGCAAGACGCCGATCCCCTCGATCTCGACCTCTACGGTATCCCCGATCTTGAGGTACTCGGGCGGGGTCCGAGCGAAGCCGACGCCAGAGGGCGTTCCCGTGATCACGATGTCCCCGGGCCAGAGCTCGCATCCGGCTGAGATCTCTTTGATGATGCGCGGCAGCTTGAAGACCATGTAGCGGGTCCGCGAGTCTTGCTTCGTCACTCCGTTGACGCGCGTCCGTATGGCGAGATCGCCCGGATCGAGCTCATCGGCGGTCACGATCCACGGCCCGAGCGGCAGGTGCGTGTCGAAGTTCTTCCCTTTGAACCACTGCCCGCCGTGCCGGCGCTGGACATCGCGCACCGAGACGTCGTTCGCGCAGGTGTACCCGAAGACATACCGCATCGCGTCGGCCTCGGGGATGTCGCGGCCACGCTGGCCGATGATCGCGGCGAGCTCGACTTCCCAGTCGAGCTGCTCGGAGTGCGGCGCCGGGAACACAACGGGCGCGTCGGGTCCCGTGACCGTGGCCGGGTTCTTCGAGAAGAGTGAGGGGAACTCCGGGATCTGCTCAGCGCCCGGCTGCGCCGATCGCTCGCGGAAGCTCTTTCCCTCCTCGAAGTGCTCGCTGTAGTTCCAGCCCACGCAGAAGACGTTCCGCCGCGGAAGCGGGATGGGCGCGCGAAGCTTCGCCTGGTCCGTCGGGATGCCGCCTTTGGCTTTCGCGGTGGCGGCACGTACGCGGTCCCACGTCGCGGGACCAGCCGCGATGAGGCCGAGCACGTCTTCCGGCGCGCCGCGCACGATGTCGCCCAACGCGACGACCGTGTTGTCGCTCGCGATCGCGCCGGCCCGCGTCGCGCCCTTCACCTCGAATGTGCAGATCCGCATCAGCCGATTCCCTCCACAGATGGCGCCGGACGCTCCGTTGTCCAGGCGGCGTATGTGCGGCGGTAATACATGAGCGGCGTTCCGCCAAGCAGTTCACCTGCCTCGACGCTGGCGATGAAGACCCAGTGGTCGCCCGCCTCGCGCAGCTCCGTCGCGCGGCACGCAGCGTAGGCGACCGATGCGTCGCGCAGGATCGGGGAACCGTCGGCCTCCGCCGAGGGCTCCCAGCGAACATCGCGGAATTTCTCCTCTGACTTGGAGGCGAATAACGTCGCGAGATCTTCGGCGCCTTCGCGTAGGAAGTTGATAACGAACGCCCGCCGCTTCTGAAGTGCCCGAAGCGTGCGCGACGTCTTGTCGATCGAGATCAGAATCAGCGGCGGATCGGTCGAAAGGCCGATGTAGGCCTGGGTCAGAAGCCCTTTCGGCGCTTTGTTCTCATCGAGCGTCGCCACGATCAGGACGCCGGTCGGAAATGAACCGGAGATCGCACGATAGAGATCGCGATTCACCGGCATTGCGCTAGAGCCGCGCCGTCGCGATCGCCGGCGCCGGGGAGAACCGTGGCTGAACCTCGCGCGCAAAGAGCCGCAGGCTCCTCTCGGCGACCTCGTACGGCATGTTGCCCCAGAGTATCGAGAGGCTCGGCTCGATGTTCCCGAACCGCTCGACCGTGCTTTGGATGAGCGCGGTGACCGTGTCGGGGGAGCCGATGAACGCGCGCCGCTCACGCTGGACTCGCTCCATGGTCATCGTCTCGAGCTGGTGGACGAGCTCCTCGTAGCCGGGATACGCGCTCGAGCGGCGTCCGCGCAACGCAGAGGCGCTTGCCCTGAACAGCCCGACGTACTGCTCCATCTGCGGTGTAGCCTCGGCGATCGCCTGCCGATCGGTCTCGGCGGCGTGCAGGTGGAACGACATCTGGACCCGCGGGATCGCTCGACCAGGATTCGCGGCCGTGAATTCCTCGCGGTAGAGGCGCAGGTTCTTGGTCAGGTCGTCGAAGTCGGACAGATACGGGACGACCATCAGGCCGTAGCCCTGCCGTCCGGCCCACGCGAAGCTTGCCGGCGTTCCCACGGCGGCGATGAGGATCGGCGGATGCGGCCGCTGGACCGGCCGGGGACTCGAAGTGATCGGGCCGAACTTGTAGAAGGCGTCTTCGTACACGACGTCGGTCTCGGTCCAGAGCCGCCTCACGGCGGCGATGCCGCCTTCGAAGCGGGCACGGCTCTCGTCCATCTCCCGCTCGAAGGCGTCGAACTCTTCGGGCAGGAAGGCGCGGCCAAAACCGACATCGAGCCGGCCGTGCGAGATCGCGTCCAGCATCGCGGTCTCGCCCGCGATCTTGATCGGATGGTTGAAGACCGGGAGTACCGCGCCGGTGACGAGACGCACGCGGGTCGTGCGCGCGGCCACCGCGCTCAGGAAAACGATCGGGCTCGGCGTCATCCCACCGTACGGACGGAAGTAGTGCTCGACCGTCCGGACATGGCTGAACCCAAGCTCCTCTGCGAGAACGGAGAGACGGAGTGCCTCGTCGAAATAGACCTCGGCCGCCTTCTGTTCCTGACGGACCGTCGAGAAGAAGTTGATGCCGAACGGGACATCCGCGGCGGACATCGCTAACGGCCCCTGAGGTAGGCGTCCTGTCCTTTGATCCAGTCTTCGCGCGGCGGGCTGAAGACGTCGAGGTCGTACGTGTCCTCGAGCGCGGTCGCCTCGTGAGGCACGTTCGACGGAATGACGAGCACCTCTCCCGCGCGCACATCGTGGACCTCGGAGAGGTCCTCGCCGAGCCGAAGGCGAAGCGCGCCTTCGACGATGTAGGACAGCTGCTCGGCGGGATGGACATGCTTCGGCACGGTCGTGCCCTTCGCGAGCCAGATCTGAGCGAGCATCGCCTTTTCCCCGTGCAGGAACCTGCGCTGGACGCCCGCCATCAGCTGCTCGCGCTCCGAGTCTTCCCAGCGCACACGCCGTCCGCTCGTTGTCCGTGCCACCGTCACCCTCCGCGTCGTGGTGCGGCGAGGATACCGGCCGTCCGCGCGGCGGGTTTCTCCGGCCCGAGCTCCCGGGCGAGGAAGGCCATCACACGCTTTTCCCATTCGGCCGGATGCGTCGGGAAAGCTTGCACGTGGCCACATCCGGGCACGAGCCACAGCTCGCTGCGCGGGTTGGTGCTTGCGGCACGCAGATCGAGACCGTGATGCACCAGAACGAGCTCGTCGTCCACGCAGTGGATGAACAGGAACGCCCGCTCGGGATGGGCGGCGACCACTTTCGCCGGCTTGACCTCTCCGATGTCGAGGCCGAGGAAGATCCTCGACATGAGCACGATGCCGGGGGTGAACCATGAAGGCAGGTTCGTGTACTGGTTCGCAGATTCACTCACGACGGCGTTGCCGTCGGCGAACGCCGAGTCGGTGACCACGGGTCCGATCGAGGGGTCGACCCGCACGGTCATGAGCGCGCTGCCTCCGCCGAGCGACTCACCGATGACGGCGACGCGCGCGCGATCGGTGCCGGCTTTGGCTGCCGCAAGATCGATCGCCGCGAGGACGTCACGGGGCTCCTCGATCCCCAGTGTGTATCTGGTGCCGCCGCTTTCGCCGTGGCCTCGAAGATCGAACAGCAGGACGGCATACCGGTGTGAGAGCAGCATCCGCGCGATGGCGTCGGGGCGGAAGGTCGAGTTGATCCGATTCCGACCCCGCCCGTGGACCACGACCGCGGCGCGATCGGCGCCGGGGACCGCGAACCACCAGCCCTTGAGGACGATGCCATCGCGGCTACTGAAAGTGACGTCTTCGTGCGT
>DASYSC010000130.1:0-33306 GCA_036003765.1 Candidatus Limnocylindria bacterium | reverse complement strand
GCCAATGTGGGCGGCTCGGGCGTCTTCTCCACCGCCGCGCTCGCGAAGAAGCTCGACCTCGTGAACATCGGCGCCGCCGGGACGTTCGTCGCCCGCGGCCGCGTCGCCGCGGCGGACATCGCGCGCGAGATTCCGTTCCCGCTCGACGTGGCCGTCCGGCCGGCCAATGAGCTCTTGAAGCTCGTGGATGCCGGACCACCCGCGGCGACCGGCGCGCAATGCTTCGTGAGCGTGCTTGTCGCCCCGGCGAAGGCGAGCCCGCGGCTGCCGCTCGAGCTCCCGCCGGGACGCGCGTGGGCCCTGCGCATCGTCGAGCGGCGCGGCCCCTACGTGCTCGCGCTGCGTCGGACCGATCAGCGGCGCGGTCTCGATCTGAGCGCCGTGGTCGAGAAGGCATTCGGCGCGCGGGCTACGACGCGGGGCTGGCCGACGTTCGAGCGCATCGCAAAGGCGGTCAGGTCCCTCGAAGCGCCCGCCAAAACCGCTCGGCGGTGACCGGGAGTGCAGAGGTGTCAGCAGGGCCTTTGCGCGGATCCAGTACGCCTTTCTGGCGGGGTGACTCTCGAGATCACCGTGGTACGCCAATGACAATGTGACGCGGTCGGGACGTACGCCGTAACCGCCCAGAGATTCGCGCCACGAGTCGGATCTCAGTCGGAAGCTAATCGCGGAGGTGTGATCTGCCAGGGATTCGGCTCGACCTCACGCGGGCCCAGATCCTCGCGTTCCGGCGGCACGTTGGCGCGCTCGACGAGCGGCTCCCACGCGGACGGCGCTCGCTCCGGCGCGCGGCGTGGGCGGGCCTGCAGGACAGCATGCCCCGAGCTGCGCTCCTCTCCATCCATGCGCGGGTACAGGGGACCGAGCCGTCCACCTGGGAGGACGCGTCCCTCGTCCAGCTCTGGGGGCCGCGTTACCACGCGTACGTCATCCCGGCACGGGACCTCGCGGTCTTCTCTCTCGGGAGGCTGCCGGACGAAGACGGCGCCCTGCATGTCGCGGAGGATCTGGCCGCTCGCCTGCACCGCCTCCTCCGTGGCGCGAGGATGCCGTATGGCGATGCGGGCCGAGCGCTCGCCGGACACCCAAATCGACTCAGGTACGCCGCACCGACCGGCACAGTCCTGATTCGATGGGACGGCGCGCGACAGCCAATGGTCTGGACCGTGCCGCGACCCAAGGTCGACCCGCGCGACGCTCGCCTCGAGCTCGCGCGTCGATACCTGCACATCTTCGGTCCCACCACGACCGAGGCGTTCGCTCAGTGGGCGGGGATTGGCGCCCAGCGAGGCGTCGCAGCGTTCGATGAGCTCCGTAGGTGGCTCACCCCAGTACGAACACCGGTCGGGGACTCGTGGATCCTCACGAGCGACGAGCCGACCCTGCGCGCGGCCCCTAGGCCCGCGGCTTCCGCACGGCTCCTGCCGAGCGGCGACACCTACTTTCTTCTCCAGGGAGGCGATCGTGAACTCCTGGTGCCCGACGCCTCTTTTCGCCGCGCGCTCTGGACGCCTCGCGTCTGGCCGGGCGGCGTCCTCGTCAATGGCGAGCTCGTCGGGACATGGCGACGTGCAGTGGGGACTGTGACTATCCAGACTTGGCGCCGCCTTTCGCGAGCGGCACGGGATGCAGTCGAGGCCGAAGCGGAATCTTTGCCGCTACCGGATATCCAGGGGCGGGTCATCGTCCGTTGGGACTGATTGACGCCATCCCAAGCACCAACGCGCTCGCTTCGGGTTGTCGTTAACGATCGCCCCACTCCACGGAGCCTTCACTTCGTACGCTGAAGCTCCCGCGGGGTCGCAGCTGTTACGAGCGCCTTCGTGTCCGGGTCGGCAGCTGCCGCTCCCAGATCTCGATCCGTCGCGTACGGTTACGGGAAACTCACATCGCGTGAACTCAGCGAGAGCTTCGCAACAATGTGTTCGGTGACAAGGAGGACCGCATGACCGACCAGATCAGCCCGAAGCAGTTCCGCGAGTCCGAGGGCGTCGAGGATTGGCGCGTATTGGGCGATGGCGCTAACGCGTACTTCCGAACCGGGTCGCTCGCGGCGGGCGCCCGGCTCGTGCAAGCGATCAGCGCATTGCCGCGCGTCGATGAGCTCCAACCCGACATTGATGTGCGTCACGACGGCGTGACCGTGCGCATGGTCGCGTTCATCGAGGGATACGGCGGGATGCTCCAGAGCCATGTCGAGCTGGCCCGCCAGATCTCCGCAGCTGCCCGAAAGTTGGGACTCTCTGCCGACCCGGCGGCGGTTCAGAGCGTGCTGGTCATCCCGGGCGCGACCGCTCGGGCCGAGGTGATGCCGTTCTGGCGGGCCGTGCTCGGGTACGAGCCTCGCCGCGACAGCCCCGCCGAGGACCTGGTCGATCCGCGCGGTCGGGGAGTGCCCTTCTGGTTCGAGCAGATGAGCGAGCCGCGCCCGGGCGGCCTAGGGGCGATCCACGTCGCGGTCTGGGTGCCGTACGAGCAGGCTGAGGCGCGCATCGCGGCGGCGCTCGCCAAGGGCGGCCGGATGGTGCGTGACCAGTTCGCGCCGTCGTGGTGGACGTTGGCGGACCCGGCGGGCAACGAGGCCGACATCGCCACCACGAAGGGCCGCGACTGACAGGCGGCGGGGCGGTCTAACCCGCCATTCTCTCCGCCGCGCACTGCGCGGCTCGTCTCTGCAGGAGCTCGCGCTCGCGCGCGTTCTCCGTCAGCAGAGCGGCACGCTTGAACTCGGCGCCCGCCTCCTCGAACCGGCCGAGCTTCCAGAGAAGGTCGCCGCGGACGGCAGGCAGCAGGTGATACGCCTTGAGCGAGGGTTCATCGACGATCGCGTCGACAACCTCGAGTCCGGCGGCGGGCCCAAACGCCATACCGACAGCGACGGCCCGGTTCAGCTCGATCACCGGCGAGGGCGCGAGTTGCGCGAGCGCGTCGTAGAGCGCCACGATGCCTGGCCAGTCAGTCTCCTCCGCGGTCGTCGCTCGAGCGTGGCACGCCGCGATCGCCGCCTGCAACGCGTACGGACCCATCGCGTCCGCGAGCCGCTGGCCGCGCTCAAGCGCCGCCAGACCGCGGCCGACGAGCAGACGATCCCAGCGCGACCGGTCCTGCTCGAGCAGGAGAACGGGCTCACCCGACGGTCCGACGCGAGCATGCAGACGTGATGCGTGGAGCTCCATGAGCGCGACGAGGCCGTGCACCTCTGACTCGTCTGGGGCGAGCGCAGCCAGGATGCGGCCCAGCCGCAGCGCTTCTTCGCACAGCGCCGGTCGGACCCAATCCTCGCCCGCGGTCGCGGAGTAGCCCTCGTTGAAGATCAGGTAGATCACCTCGAGGACGGAGGCGAGGCGCGCCGCGCGGTCGGATCCGCGGGGGACCTCGAACCTGACGCGCGCCTCAGTGAGGGTCCGCTTCGCGCGAACGATGCGCTGGGCGATGCTCGGCACGGGAGCGAGAAACCCTCGCGCGATCTCCTCCGTTGTCAGACCGCCCAGGACACGAAGGGTGAGCGCAACACGCGCGTCCGTCGAGAGGACTGGATGGCAAGCCATGAACATGAGCCCGAGAAGGTCGTCGCCAAAGTCCTCGTCGATCGCGGTGTCCAGATCCTGGCCTCCACGATCCCGCTCGGCATCACGTCCGAGCTCTTCGTACTTGCGCTCGAGCGTCTTGCGCCGCCGGATCAGATCGGTGGCGCGATGCCTTGCGGTCGCCATCAGCCAGGGGCCCGGTCTCTCCGGCACGCCTGAGGCGGGCCACTGCTCGAGCGCGGCAACGAGCGCGTCCTGTGCGAGCTCCTCAGCCGTCCCGATGTCGCCGACGAGGCGAGCCAGCCGCGCGATGAGCCGGGCCGACTCGATCCGCCAGATCGCCTCGATCGCGCGATGCGCTTCACGCGCTGTTGTCTCCCGGTGCACCGGGTCTGCGGGCGCCCTTCCTCTTCGCGGCTCTACGGTGCGACCCCCTACGCGCCCTCGTGCATGGACACCTCGCGGACCTCGAAGGTACCGCCGTCGTAGGGTGCCCGCTTGAGCCACTCCAGGGCCTCGTCCATCGAGCGCACCTGCCATAGCCAGTACCCGGCCACGAGCTCCTTGCTCTCCGCGAAGGGCCCGTCGATGACTCGGCGCTTCTTACCGTCGAATTGAACCCGCTTGCCCTCCGAGCTCGGGGAGAGGCGGCCAGCTCCAACGACGACCCCCGCCTTCACGAGCTCCTCGTTGAACCTCTGGTACTCCGCCATTGCCTGCGGCGTCGGTGGGGTCGCCGCCTCGCTCCGCTCGCCTTCCTTCGCCAGGATCAGCACACGCATCTCTGTCACCTCTTTAATCGATTCGCAGCCTTGCGGCTCGCGTTAACCAGGGCCTCATCCATATATCGAATGACGAGGCGCCCTTTCGACATGGCATCGATCGCCTTCGTCGTGGGGTGACTCAAGCACAAGGGGACACTTACCCTCGCTACTCCAGCGTCAGGACGACGTTTCCCGTCTTCTGCCCTGTTTCGACGTATCTCGTCGCCTCGACCACTTGCTCCAATGGGTAGCTCCGATCGATGACGGCCCGGTACCTTCCTGTTTCGATGAGCTCCTTCAGGAAGAGAACGTCGGCTTTCGTGTATCGCGTTATCCCGATCTTCACCTTCTTGTCGCCGATCCGCCTCGTCCACAGGACCAGTAGAGGCACGTGCCACAGGAACCCGAGGTCGGTTTCGACGTAGGTCGCGCCGGGCTTCAGTGAGCGTATGCAGCGCCTGAACGAGTGCTTCCCCACCGCGTCGAAGATGACGTCGTACGTCTTGCCGTTCTTGGTGAAGTCTTCCTGCGTGTAGTCAATGACCTCGTCGGCTCCGAGCGATCTCACGAGCTCGAGGTTCTTCGTGCCGCACACCGCAGTAACGTCGGCGCCGAAGTACTTGGCAAGCTGCACCGCTGCGGTTCCGACGGATCCAGAGGCGCCGTAGATGAGGATGCTCCGCCCCTTCAGAAGATCTGCCTTTCGGAGGCATGCCAGTGCGAGGCTCGCTCCGTCGCAGACCGCTGCAGCCTCCTCGAAGGTCATTCCGGTCGGCTTGTGCGCCACCGGGCCGCTCTCCCGCATGCAGACGAACTCCGCGTGTGCGCCGGAACCCTTGACGCCGAAGACCTGGTCACCGACCGCGAACTCGGTGACGGCTGCGCCGACCGCCTCGACCTCTCCAGCCAGCTCCATCCCGAGGATCCTCCGCGTGGGTCGCCGAAGGCCGGTGAAGAAGCGAACGATGAACGGGCTCGCGCTTCGCATGCCGCAGTCCGTCCGGTTGACCGTCGTGGCGCGGATCTTGACGAGGATCTCGTCGTCCGTTGGTACCGGCCGCTCGACCTCTTCGAGTCGGAGGACGTCCGGCGGCCCGTATCTGTCGTGGACTACCGCTCTCATGGGTTCACGTCCTCTCGTTGGCTCGAATCCCCTCCGGGCTACCGCCGCGCGTTGACGACGCGCGCGATCTGCTTGACGTACGGCCGCTCATGGCGAGCCACCCACTGCGCATAGAGCAGCACTGTCCGCTCACGTGCCGGACTGCCACCGGTCACGATCGCCGTACGTGACCAGCTCTTTTCCGGCAATGACCTCAGGAGCCTCATGAGACGGGAGCGCTGCCTCACGAAGGAGCGGAACGAGGGCGCGAACTCCAGCTCGCGATAGTCCGTCTGCTCGTTTCCGTGAGCACCGTAAGGACCTCTTCAATCGTGAGCGAGCTTCTGGCCACGTGACGCCATCCTTTGTCGGACAGGCCCCTGCTCGTACCAGTCCAGCACCCGCATGGCGCGGAGGGTGTTCCAGCGGCTGGGCTTCCCCTCGCCTTCGTCCATGTCGAAGTAGACCGCACCAGGATGCGGATTCTCCAATGGCCAGCGTCCGTCTTCGGTTCGCTTGCTCTCGACAAGATCGATCGCCTCGGCAACCCGCTCGTCCGGCTCGACGGCCGCGCTGCGCATGTGGTCGAGTCCGCGCAGCACGTCGTACAAGTAACGGGGTGGGAAAGAGAACTGAAGCCAGTCCGGATCCACCACCGCACCCGTCGAGAGCCGACGGAACATACGACGGTCGAGGAGGTACGCCTCTCCCCTGCGGCGTGCAGCCGTCAGCGCGGGCGAGGCTCCCACAGCTCGCTCGTGTTCCAGCAGGCCCTCAAGCACGTCGATCGTGCTGTGGAACGACGACCGCGTGGAGCCCCTCTCCGCTTCGCAGTTCCATCCGCCATCACTCAGCTGTTCGCTGAGGAGCCGATCGACGATACCGCCCACGTCCTGGCCGAAGTACGAGCCGATCGCCACGGCCTTCCCGTTGATGCACGGCTCGACCTCTCCTGAGAAGAACGCCTGGCCGGCGTGCTCCCACTTGGCGTTGTCACGGACCAGGGCCACCGCGCGGCGAGCCTGCGCACTCATCGGGTCGAGCCCCATGTGTCGCAGCAGCAACAACGTGTGCGTGGTCGAGGTCCACTCGGGGAAAAGCGTGCCACCCCACTGACCGTCCGGGCCTTGAAGGGCGAGCAGGCGTGCGCCCCACCCCTGTGAGGCGACCCTCGACCGCTCCGCGGCGACGCGGTCGGCGGGCTCATGCGTGAGGTCCCGCATTACCTGCCATCGGATAGCGGGATCTGAGTCAAGCAGCCAGTCAAATACGGTCACGAGCCCACTCCCGGTTGGATTCGATCCAAGTGTCGCTGAGCCCAGAAGTCTCTGCACACCCCGGAGAGCCGAGCTGCCGTCGCCGCGTCGGTGACGAAACCGCTCACCACAAGGTGGCTCGCACGCGCCGGCACCTCGCCCGCCAAAAGGCCACCGATGCCAAGCGGACCGCGAGGCAGATCGACCGCCGCATCGCCCACCTCCGGGGTTCGCGGAGCCTGAGACAGCACGCGACTGACCAGCCCGGAACGGTGTCGTCTGCTTAGAAGCGCTGCAGCGTGCCCTGCAACTCCCAGCGATCGTTCTCTCCGCGGCGCAGCACGAGCTTGCGCTCCCGGGTGATCGTCTCCCGCCAGGTCGACGCAGCCGTCAGGTTCCCCGAGGCCCGGTCGCCCTCCAGCGGTCGCGGCTGAACCGTTACGACAAGGCCTGTGGCGAACGCGCCGCGCAGATCGTCAACGTACTTCTCCCGGCTTACAAAGCCGCGGCTTATGAAGGTCCCATCTGCCTGGTCCACCGCGGTCGTGACACACGCCGCGAGGAATCCGGTAAGGGCGTCAGCGTTCTTCGCCGCCATGGCCGCTGCCACGCCGTCGACCACTTGCTCGGGGGTGCGTGGCGGGAGCGGCGTCCCTACGGCGGCGCGTGCCGCGGCAAGCTCAGCATCGGTGAGGAAGCGGAACGATTCGATCATGCGGATAATCGTCTGCCGTATCGCCCCGTCAGACGGGACAGCTGCGAAGGGGCTGACCACGTAGATACGGCCACCGTTCGCGACGAAGTACGTGTGAAGAGGGGTCCCCCCAAGCGTGAGGACCTTGCGCGCCGCTGGCCGATCCGCGTAGACGACGTCCTCGATCCGCTCGCCCGCTGCCGCGCCGACGGTTCGCCCCTGTTCGGCCCATTGCCGCGGGCTGAGGCCCTGCGGGTTGGCCTCGACGAAGACGCGCACCGTCGGATAGGGCGAGCCGATGTCCGTCGCGGTTTCGTCGCGTGCGCTGACCGGAACGAAAACCTCGCTCGCTTGTGCGGGGCCCTCCTGGGTCACGATCGCGGGAGAGCACGTCGACCTGTGCCAGGGCGCGGGCGTCTCGATCGAATACCCGAGCCCGGCGCTGGCGTAGCGCCCGGTCGCCACGGACGCAGTCGGCGAGGGCACGCTGGCCGATGCGGTGTTCGCCGGTAACGTGGGACTCGGAGTTGCGGCGGCGCGGTTGCTGTCGCGGAAAGCGAAGCTCGCGAAAAGCGCAAGAACGAGCACCGCGACAACGGCGCTCGCGTACAGGACGTACCGGCCTGTCCTCATCAGACGAGACTCCCTTCGTGGCGCGGGTCGCCAGCGGTCGCGCGGAGGCAGCTCGATGTCGTCGAGGTCGCGGACGAAGAGGTGAATGAGATCTCTGTCGAGATCAGGCATGCTCGGCTTGCCCCTTTCGCATCCGCGTCAGCGACTGCGAGACCGTCGCGCTCACCGTGCCCCGCCGAACGCCAAGAGCTGCCGCGATCTCCTCTTGAGAGAGACCGAGGTAGTAATGCGCGACGACGATCGTCCGTTGCCGCTCGGTGAGAAGCGCGAGGAGCCGACCCACTTCGAGTCGACGCAAGACCGCGGCGGTCGGATCGTCTGAGGAAAGTTCGGTCATGGGAGCCTCGCGGACCGCGCGAAGCAGGCCGCGTCGTGTCTTTCGCAGCGCCACCCGGTAGAGCCAACCCTCCAGATTGCGATCGTCCGGTGGCTGATGGCGCAGTCCTTCCTCGAAAGCGTCATGCAGACCATCGAGCGCGCGTTCGCGATCGAGCGTCGCGGCGACGAGCGCGCGATACACCTGCGGGAACGCACGGTCATAGAGCTCCTGCCATCGCTCGACGTTGAGTTCGGGCACGCACTCGATAATGCGATCGGCGGGCTGGATCGCTTAGTCGCGATCCCTCACTCGACTGGTCGGCAATATGGGTTCGATCCTTTCCGGGCTACCGACCGACCGCCTTCGGGCGCCGTCCTCACCCCGTCGGATAGCGGCGATAGACTCGCGGCCCGTGCGTCTGTCTAACGATCGCCTCCGTGTCGCCGTTCTCGGCGCCGGCGCCTGGGCGAAGTTCGCGCACATACCGGGGTGGCAGCGCGATCCGCGCGTGGAAGTCGTCGCGATCTGCGACGTCGTCAAGGCACGTGCCGAGGAGTTCGCGGCGCATTTCAACATCCCGACGGCGAGCGACGACTGGCAAAGCGTCGTCGCCCGCACCGACGTGGACGTCGTCGATGCGTGTACGCCGTCGGCTACGCATTTCGAGCTGTCGTGGGCGGCGCTCCAATCGGGAAAGCACGTTCTCTGCGAGAAGCCCGTCGCCTACGACTTCCGCGAGACGCTGCGCGCCGCCGACCTCGCCGACGGCAAGAACGTGAAGACGAAGCTGGGATTCACCTTCCGCTACAGCCCCGGCGTGCAGTTCGCCAAGTCCCTGATAGACGATGGCTTTGTTGGGCGTCCCTTCGTCTTCAACGGCTACGAGCAGAACTCGCAGTGGCTCGATCCCCACACGCCGCTCCGTCAGGTCGATCCGAAAGCCGATCAGTCGAAGCTCCAGACCTCGTCGCTCGAGGGTTATGGCGCGCCGATCATCGACATCGGACGCTGGTGGACCGGCGCGGACTACTCCCGCGTCGTTGGGATCATGAAGAACTTCATACCCGAGCGGATGGTCCGCGCGACCGGGCAGATGATGCGGATGAACATCGACGACGGTGACGTCTACATCACCGAATTCACCAACGGCGCGATCGGCTCGGTGCAAACGAGCTTCGTCACCATTGGCAACTACCCGGGGATCGAGGCGCGCATCTACGGTGAGTCGGGCGCGATCATCTGCCGTCTCGTGGAAGAGTTCGGCGTCGCCGAGACGATCAAGGTCGCGCGTCCCGATGACGTCGAGTTCAAAGAGCTCGAGATCCCGCAGCGGTTCTATCCGCCCGGCGGCGGTCCACGCGAGTCCTGGCGGTCGCTGTTCTACGCGAACCTCATCCGCGACTTCCTCGATGAGATCTGCGACGCAGGTCCGCGCAACCAGGGAAACTTCCGCGACGGCGCCGCGGTGCAAGAAGTGATCAACGCCGTGGAACGCTCGCATCACGAGCAGCGCTGGGTCCAGCTCCCGCTCGAGCGCTAGCGAGCGCTGTGAACGACCCCGCCGTAGCCGCGTGGCTCGACGACTTCTTCGCCGCCTACTACCGGCGGAGGCCCGTGAACGCGACGTTCATCGGTGTCCACGAGCACGATGCGACGCTCCCCAACCTCTCCGAGCGCGCCGTGGAGGAGACGCTCGGTGAGATCGAGGGCCTGCTCCGCCGTCTCCGCACGCTCCCCGGCGGGGCGCCTGGCAGCGCGCAGGCCATCGATCGCGCGCTGGCGGACGGCTTTCTGGAGATCCAGCGCTGGGAGTACGGATCGACGCACTTCCATCGCGGAAATCCGTCCTTCTATACAGGCGAGGCGATCTTCAGCGTGCTCTCGCTCTTCCTCGCGCGCTCCGCTCCGCTGGCGGAGCGCGTCGCGGCCGCGACCTCGCGGATGCGGGCCTTTCCCGAACTGCTCGCACAGGCGAAAGCGAACGTCCGCGCCGCCCCCGCAGCGTGGACCGAGCGCGCCTTGCGGGAGTGTGTCGGCGCGATCGCGTTCCTCACAGGCGGCGTCGAGGCGCTCGGCCGCGATGAGCGCGTGGGTACACAGGGGTTCGCCGAGGCCGCGCGCGCGGCCGCCGCCGCGTTCGAAGATCTTCGCTCGCACCTGACGAACGAGCTGATGCCGCACGACACCGGCCGCTATGCCTGCGGCGCGGAGGCGTTCGCACTGCTGCTGCGCCGCGGACATTTCATCGAGCGCGACGCCGGTGAGATCGCTCGCTGGGCGGAGGACGAGATGCGTGAGGCGGAGGCCGACCTCGAGGCCCATCTGGCCGAAGTCGGGGCCGCGAACTGGCGCAAGGCGCTCGCACGTCTTGCCGACCACCATCCTTCAGTGGACGGCTATTACCGGCGCTTCGACGAGCTGCGCGACGCGTGCCGCGCAGAGGTGGAGCGCCGCCGGTTCCTCACGTGGGTCGATTGGCCGCTGCGCTTCGTGCCGCAGCCATCATGGGCGCGAGAGGCCGCGCCGTCCCTCTACTTCCTGCCGTACCGATCGCCGCCGGCGTTCGACGCGTCAACTCCCCATGAATATCTCGTTGCTCCGATCGATGCGTCGACGCCCGCCGACCGCGCCGAACGGATCCTGCGCGAGCAGAACGACAGCGTCATCAAGCTGAATCACGTCGTCCACCACGGGAGCGTGGGCCACCATTTCCAGAACTGGCACGCCTACCGTGCCGCCTCGCGCATCGGGCGGGTCGCGGCGGTCGACTGCGCATCGCGGATCGCCTTCTTCTGCGGAGGCACGATGGCTGAAGGCTGGGCGACCTACATCACGCAGCTCCTCGCCGAGACCGACCTCCTGACGCCGCTCGAGCGGTTCTCCGCGCGACACGGGCGACTGCGCGCCGCGGCACGGGCGTTCGTCGACGTCCGCCTCCACGAAGGACGGCTCTCCCTCGACGACGCGTCGCGCCTCTACGAGGACCGCGTCGGCATGTCCGCCGCCGCGGCGCGTAGCGAGGCGGTGAAGAACAGCATGTTCCCCGGCGCCGCGCTGATCTATCTCGTCGGCTCGGACCTCATCCGTCGCTTGAGGGAGCGGGCCGCGGCGCTGCAGGGGAGCGCGTTCGACCTACGGGCGTTCCACGACCGATTGCTCGAGCAGGGCTCGCTGCCCATCGCCCTCTTCACGCCTGAGATGCTTGCCCCGAATCCAGTTCCCCTGCACCTGCGCCCGGCTGGCGCCTGAATTGGCGATTGTCTACTCTCCGGTGCGGGGATCGGCTTTCCCGCAGTCGAGTCATCCAGCTCCTGGAGATCCTCGAGCGGCTGCGCGACGCGATGGCGCGAGGGGGATCCCCTCGGTCTCGTAGTGCACTGGCCTGATCGCACAGAGGACGCGCCACCAGGGAGGGAAAAACACATGAACCGTGCCGCTCGCCACGCTCGCCTCGCGACGGGATTTCTGGCCGCAATAGCGATCGCCATTGCCGCGTGCGCTCCCGCTCAGCCTGCGGCTACGCCCGCGAGTCAGGGGCCGACAGCGGGTGGCACGCTCATCTACGGGCTCGCGACCAAATTCGACACTCTCGACCCGACGGTGACGACGTTCTCGGTCGTCGGCAAGTTGGGCTACCACGTCTTCGACCCGCTGGTGTGGCAGAGCACCGCCGGGAAGTTCGAGGCCGGCCTCGCCGAGTCGTGGCAGATCTCGCCTGACGCGAAGACCTACACGTTCAAGCTCCGCAAGGACGTGAAGTTCCACGACGGCACACCGTTCAACGCGCAAGCCGTGAAGTTCACCTTCGACCGCATCGTCGATCCCGCGACGAAGTCGCAGACCGCGATCTCACTCCTCGGTCCGTACGACGGCACCGATGTCGTCGACGACGCGACCGTCCGGGTGCGCTTCAAGACGCCGTACGCGCCGTTCCTCGATTCGGTCTCCGTCCCGTACCTCGCGCCGGTCTCGCCCGAGGCCGTGCGCAAGGCCGGGAAGGACTTCGGCAGCACCGCGCTCGTCGGCACCGGCCCGTTCAAGTTCCAGTCATACAGCGCGGATTCCGAGGTCGTCATCGTCCGCAACGATGACTACAAGTGGGGCCCCGCGTTCCTGAAGAGCCGCGGCGCTCCGTATCTCGACAAGATCATCTGGCGGATCATCCCGGAGTCAACGACCCGTATCGCCACGGGCGAATCGGGGGAGCTGACCTTCGTCGAGGATGTGCCGACGCAGGACTACTCGCGGGTCAAGTCGTCGGGCAAGCTGGTCGTCCTCGATCCGGTCCAGGCCGGGTCCGGGCACTCGCTGATGATGAACGTCGAAAACCCTCCGCTCGACGACGTGAAGGTGCGGCAGGCGGTCGAGTGGGCCGTCGACAAGAACGCCATGAGCCAGACGGTATGGAACGGGGTGTTCAAGCCCGCGTGCAGCCCACTCACGCCGAACGTTCTCGGCTACGACGCCAAGATGTGTGACAAGTACAAGTACGACGCGACTCGGACTGCGGCGCTGCTCGACCAGGCCGGGTGGCGGATGAACACGGCGACGGGCGTGCGCGAGAAGGGTGGCCTGCCGCTGAAGCTCGGCCTTTACTTCCGGTCAGACTCGGACAACTCACGAAACATGGCCACGTTCCTTCAGAGCGCCCTGAAGCCGGCGGGTATTCAGCTCGACCTGCAGGGCCTCGCGCGCGCCGGCTACTTCGACGCGGTCCGTGTCGGCAAGCACCACATGCAGTTCTGGTGGGAATCGCACGGCGACCCCGACGTGCTCCGCATCCTCGTGCATTCGAGCAACGCGAACGGCGGGACGAACCGTAACCGGTACAAGAACCCCGAGATGGATCGGCTCATCGACGAGGCCGCGGCCCAGACCGACGTCGAGAAGCGCAAGGCGCTGTACTCGCAGATTCAGAACAAGGTCCTCGATGAGGCTGTGATGGTGTTCTTTGCTGATCCCCTTTCGATCTTCGCCTTCCAGAAGACCCTTAAGGACGTGAGCGTGGACTGGTCGGGCAACTACCCGTTCTTCCACACGGCGTTCCTGCCGAAACAGTGACCGTGATACCCGGCCGAATGGCGACGAAGATGTGACGGCTTTCATCCAGCGGCGTCTGCTGCTCGCGATCCCGACGGTGTTCGCCGTCTCGGCCGCGGTCTTCCTGATGCTGCACCTCATCCCGGGCGATCCGGCGTCGATCTATCTTGGCGACAACCTCGCGACGCCGGAGCGCCTGGAGGCGATCCGACACGAAATGGGACTCGACCGCCCCATCTACATCCAGTACCTCGACTTCGTCGGACGAGCGCTCCAGGGCGACCTCGGCCGGTCGCTGCAGAATGGGCGACCAGTCGCGTTGGAGCTCTCCGAACGGCTGCCGCGCACTGCGGAGCTCGCGGCGGCGGCCTTCATCGTGAGCGTCGTGTTCGGCGTCTCCCTCGGCATCCTCTCGGCGTTACGCCATAACACCTGGGTCGACACCTTCGGGATGCTGGTCGCACTCGCCGGGGTGTCGATGCCGATCTTCTGGCTCGGGCTTCTGGCGATATTGGTCTTCTCGATCCAGCTGAGCTGGTTCCCGGTGACCGGCCAGCATGGCATCGCGAGCCTGGTGCTCCCGGCGATGGTGTTGGGCATCGTGTCGTCGGCGACACTCGCGCGCCTCGTCCGCTCGAGCATGCTCGAGGTCCTTCGCCACGAGTACGTCACGACGGCCCGCGCGAAAGGCCTCCGGGAGCGCGTCGTTGTCCGGCGGCACGCATTCAAGAACGCGCTGATCCCGGTGGTCACGGTGCTCGGACTCGAGGTAGGCAGCCTCCTGAGCGGCGCCGTCATCACCGAGACCGTCTTCGCTCGCCCGGGCATCGGGAAGCTCATCGTCGACTCGATCCAGAGCAAGGACTTCACCGTCGTGCAGGGCGGGGTGCTGTTCGTCGCGGTGGTCTACGTCGTCGTCAACTTGGCGGTCGACGTCTCGTACGGGTTCCTCGACCCGCGCATCCGCGTTTCGTGATCGTCGGCCGCGAGTCGCGGCACGAGATCGCCGCTCGCGATTCCAGCGGCGCGTTCGCCCCGCGGGCTCGCTCCCGGCCGCCGAGCGGCCTGTTTCGCGACGCGCTTCGGCGGCTCGCACAGAACCGCGGCGCGATCGCGGGTGCCGCCGTCCTTACGGCGCTCATCGGCCTCGCCCTGTTCGCGGACGTGATCGTTCCGTACGACCCCACGCAGATCGCCGCAGGTGAACGTCTTCACCCCCCCGAGCTCGCGCATCCTTTCGGAACCGACACGTTCGGCCGAGACGTCCTCATCCGCGTCGTGCACGGCTCGCGGATCTCGCTGCAGATGGGCCTCATCTCCGTGGCCATCGGCGCCGGTCTTGGGGTCACCGTCGGCCTCGTGTCGGGCTACTACTCCGGGTGGACCGACCGCATCATCATGCGGGGTATCGACGTGATGCTCGCCTTCCCGGGCATCCTGCTCGCGCTCTCGGTCGTCGCGATCCTTGGCCCCGACCTCAACAACGCGATGATTGCGGTCGGCCTTGCGGCGATGCCGCACTACACGCGTGTCGTGCGTGGGTCCGTGCTGGCCGCGCGCGAGCTCCAGTACGTGGAAGCTGCCCGCGTCGTCGGTTGTCGTGACCGGTCGATGATGTTCCGTCACATTCTCCCGAACGTGCTGGCTCCGGTCATCGTGCTCGCAACGCTCGGCGTCGCCGGCGCGATCCTCGCCGGTGCCGCGCTGAGCTTCCTCGGCCTTGGTGCGAAGCCGCCGAGCCCCGAATGGGGCGCGATGCTGAGCGAGGGCCGCGCATACCTGCGCGTGGCGCCCTGGATCACGACGTTCCCCGGCGCGGCGATCATGGTGACGGTCCTCGCGATCAACCTGCTCGGCGACGGACTGCGCGACGCGCTCGATCCACGGATGCGCCGGTGAACACGTTCGAGCTTCTGCGCACGCTCTGCGAGCTGCCCGGGCCGGGCGGCGACGAGCGCCGCGTACAGGAGTTCGTGCGCGAGCGCTGGAGCGCGCGTGGCTTCGACGTGAGCGTCGACGGCGTCGGCAACCTCACAGCACACGTCGGAGGGCAGGGGCCAAAGCTCGCGTTGTGCGCCCACGCCGACGAGGTGTGCTTCACCGTGCGCCACATCGACGACGACGGCTATCTCTGGCTCGCGAGCGGGCAGCGCGACATCGAGGCGCGACCGTCGCTCCGGTCGCCGTACTTCTTCCCTCTCGGCCACCCGGCGCTCGTCATCATCGACGGCGAGCCGGTGCCCGGCGTCTTCGCGACGCTCACCGGCCACATCCTCACGAGGGCGCAGCGTGACAAGAAGGAGCTGGACTGGAACGACATCTGGGTGGACGTGGGCGCGCCGACTCGCCATGCAGCGGAAGACCGTGGCCTCCGCGTCGGCGATCGCGTCATCTGGTCCCCGCCGACGCACCGCGTGGGGGACCTCGTCTACGCGAAGGCCATGGATGACCGCGCCGGACTAGCCGTGCTCGATCTCTTCGCGCAGCGCGCCGACCCGCCTGCGTTCGCTTACGACGTGTACCTCGTTTCGACCGTGCAGGAGGAGCTCGGCCTCATCGGCGCAGCCTCCGTGTCGCGCAGGCTCGGCTGCGAGCTCGCCGTCTGCGTCGACATCGGTCTCAGCGGCGACGTGCCGGGCGTCGACCGAAGGGACGTCGCGACGCGCATCGGCGCGGGGCCGATCCTCGTGCACAAGGACCTCTACGCCTACGACCGCGCGCTCACCCGCGAGCTCGAGCGTACTGCCGCCGCAGCCTCGATCGCAGTGCAGCATGCGGTGTATGTGGTCTACGGGAGCGACGCCGGCGAGTTCGCGCGAGCCGGCGTTCGCGCGGCGCTCATCGCGATCGCGACGCGCTACACGCACAGCCCTTTCGAGGCGGTGCACCTGGGCGACATCGACGCGGCCGCCGCGCTCGTCGAGCGCTTCGCGCGGGGCTCGTGACCGGCCGCATGGCGTCGGCTCAGGTGCTCATTGCTTCGTATCTCGAGCCGGAGCACGTCGAGCGCATCCGTGATTCCGCGCCGGAGGCCGAGGTGCTCTACGAGCCCTCGCTGCTGCCCGCGCCGCGTTACGCCGCGGACCACTACAACACGCTACAGCGCTCGCCCAACGATGAACGGCGTTGGCGCGAGCTTCTGGCGCGCGCCGACGTGCTCTTCGACTTCGACCACGGCCACTTCGAGGACCTGCCAACGGTCGCCCCGCGGGTGCGGTGGGTGCAAGCCACGTCTGCCGGCATCGGACAGCTACTGCGGCGAACCGGCCTCGATCGCACCGATATCGTCTTCACGACCGCGAGTGGCGTTCACGCCGTGCCGCTCGCCGAGTTCGCCGTCTTCGCGATGCTCTACTTCACGAAGCAGCTGCCGCGCCTGCACCAGCAGCAGCGCGAACACCGCTGGGAGCGTTTCGCCGGGCGCGAGCTGCGCGGCCGCACGGTCGCGATCATCGGCCTGGGGAACATCGGGATGGAGGTGGCGCGCGTGTCACGCGCGCTCGGGCTGCGGGTCACAGGCACGCGGCGCGGAGGCGCGGTGACCGACGCTGCCGTCGACGTTCAACGCCCGCGAGACGAGCTGCGCGAGCTCCTCGCCGACGCTGACTACATCGTCCTCGCTATACCGCATACGGCCGACACCGAGGGGCTCATCGGCGCCGCGGAGCTCTCCGCGATGCGGCATGGCGCGGTGCTCGTGAACGTTGCGCGCGGCAAGGTCGTGGACGAGCCGGCGCTCATCGAGGCGCTCCGCTCCGGACAACTCGGCGGCGCGGCTCTCGACGTCTTCGCGCAGGAACCGCTACCCCCGGAGAGCCCGCTCTGGGACATGCCGAACGTGCTTGTGAGCCCGCACTCGGCGAGCACCGCCGATAGCGAGAACGCGAAGCTCACGGACCTCTTCTGCGAGAACCTGCGGCGCTACCTCGCCAGCCAGCCGCTCCTCAACGTGTTCGACCGGGCGCGTGGCTACTGATGCCGCGACTGGACGGAGTCGTCCTCGTCACAGGCGCGGCGCGCGGCCTCGGCTGGGGCATCGCCAGGGCGTTCGGCCTCGCCGGTGCGAGGGTCTGCGTAACGGATATCAACGAGGAGGAGCTTGCTCGCTGCGCCCGAGGCCTTTCCGCTGACGGAACGGATTTCGAGATCTCCAGGTCAGACGTCGCCGATCTCGCCGCTTGCGAGAGCGTGGTGAAAAGGGTCGTGGATCGTTGGGGCCGGCTGGATGTCGTGGTGCACAACGCGATTTACATGCCGCTCGTCACGTTCGACGCGACCACACCGCAGGAATGGTCGCGCCAGATCGATGTCGGGATCGGCGGATTTTTCAACTGCACCTTCGCGGTCTGGGATCGGATGAAGGCGCAGGGCGGAGGCCACATCATCGGCGTCGCGAGTGGCTCGAGCATCCGCGGCTACAAGGAGGAGGTCGCGTACTGCACCGTCAAGCACGGGATCGAGGGCTTCGTCAAAGCGCTCTCGCTCGAAGCGAAGGCCCACAACATCGCCATCAATACGATCGGTCCGGGTGCCCGTATCAAGCCAACGCGCATCACGTGGGCGGAGCACGATGCGGCGCCGGAGGAGCTACGAGCGAGCTGGGCGGATCCGGTCGAGCTAGGTAAGGCATGGGTGTGGCTCGCCGCACAACGACCCGGCCGATTCAGCGGCTATCGCTTCGACGCCGCGAAGATCGTCGAGACCATCGCGCGGGAGGGCGACAACTTCGAGTTTGCGGTCGAAAAGGTCACGCTCTATCCAGAGGACTTTCGCGCGCGCCAGGACTGGTACGGCAGCTACAAAGACTGAAGCCCGGTCGGGAGGATCTGGTCTTGAAAACGATCTATGAGTCTCTCGTATGGAAAGAGGTCCGGCTGACCGCTCATGCGGCCGCCCAGCACATCGCGCTCAAGTACGGCGAAGCCGGTGCGACCGGTACTCCTGCGACCCTCATTGCCGGGACGCATGGCGACGAAGGCCCCTGGTCTGCCCTGGCGATCAAGCTTCTGTGCGAGAACCCGATCGGGTCGCTCAAGGGGCGCCTGCGTGTCATCTTCACCGCCAACGCACTCGCGGCCGAGGTCGAGCGACGCAATTCGTGGATCGATTCTCCGAACTCCGTCGACCTGGATGGCGTCTTCCCCGGGAACAAGGAAGGCTCGCACAGCGAGCGCGTCGCCGCGGCCATCGCCCCGCTTGTCGCCGACAGCGATGTGGTCATCGACCTGCACGGCGGCGGCACGTGGTGTGTCAACGCCTTCGTCAAGCGCTTCGAAGGATCAGAGCAGCTCGCGGCCGATCTCGGTGCGCCTTTCATCAGCAATGCCCCCAACAAGCCCGGCGGTCTGACCACCTACGCGCGGTCGCTCGGGATCAAGGTCGCGAATGTCGAAGTGGGCGGGCGCTCGAGCCGGGAGATGTATTGGACCGAGCGCAACGTGAAGGGCCTCGAGCGCGCGCTTGCTCGCCTCGGTGTCCTCGGCCTGAACGCCGCTCCCGCTCCAGCCGAGAAGGCAATAGACGTCGGTGCCACGCAAGCCATGCGCGCCAAGGTGGGCGGGATCTTCGTGCCGACACTGCGCGAGGATGCGGTCGGCACCATTGTCCCGATCGGTACCGAGATGGGCAAGATCCTCGACCTGCACACTCTCGCCGAGCTGCAAGCCTTCACCGCCCCCTACGAACAGACCGCCATGATGCTGATGCGTCCTCAGATCTGCACCCTCGAGGGCTCTGCCCTTGTCTATGTCATCGCAAAACCGGCATAGCTAGGTAGCTTCGACTCCGCCGGGAAATACATTGTTGCAAAGACATATGTTGCTGTAGTAATGTATCACGGACATGGCTGACGTGTTCCAGATCCTGGCCGACCCGACCCGCCGCCGCCTCGTCGAGGCGCTCCGGACGGGCGAGCGCTCCGTGAGCGAGCTCGTCGAGGTCGTGGACATCGGCCAGCCCGGCGTCTCACGGCAGCTCGCGATCCTCGAGGACGCCCGGTTCGTCCGCGTTCGGCCCGATGGCCGGAGAAGGCTCTACGCCCTTCGCAAGGAGCCTTTCCGCGAGCTGGACGATTGGACGAGCCGGTACCGCGACATCTGGGAAGCTCGCCTCGACCGGTTCGCCGCGGAGCTGGATCGGCGAAAGAAGGCGCGGGCGAAAGACAAAGGCCGACGCGCGTGACGTACGGGCTTTCGCGACGATGCCGATAGGCATGGAGGGGAGCACATGAACGCGGTGACGCCAAGCTTGACTTTCAAGGAGCGTGCCGAAGACGCGATCAAGCTCTACACGTCGGTGATCAAGAACTCGAGGATCGTCAACGTGATGCGCAGCGACGGCAATCCACCGCCGAAGGGCGGCGTCCTGCATGCGACCTTCGAGCTCGATGGCCGAGAGTTCACCGCGATGGACGGGGGCCCGAGCTTCTCGTTCTCCGAGGGGATCTCGCTCGTCGCGACCTGCGATTCACAGCAAGAGCTCGACAACGTCTGGAAACGTCTCTCGGAGGGCGGAGAAGAAGGACCCTGCGGGTGGCTCAAGGATCCCTTCGGGGTGTCGTGGCAGGTCGTTCCGCGCGCGCTCGGTGAGATGATGGACCACCCGGAATCCGGGAACTCGGCGAAGGTCATGGAGGCTCTGCTCAAGATGGGGAAGATCGATATCGCGACCCTCCAGCACGCCTACAAGCAGCGATGAACACCACAGCAGCGGGCGCACGACGGAAGGTGACTCTCGAGCGAACGTTCGACGCGTCCATCGAGGAGGTCTGGGACCTCTGGACGACGAAGGAGGGCATCGAGTCGTGGTGGGGTCCCGAGGGCTTCGTCGTCAAGGTCCGCGAGATGGATCTCCGGCCGGGCGGCGGATTCGTCTACGCCATGACCGCGACCGCGCCCGACCAGGTCGAGTTCCTGAACAAAGCGGGCATGCCGCTGACACACGAGATCCGTGTGACTTTCACTGAGGTCGTTCCTCCGCGGCGGCTCGCGTACACCAGCGTGGCCGACTTCATCCCGGGCGTCGAGCCCTACGACGTGGCGACGAGCGTCGAGCTCCACCCGAACGCCGACGGTGTGAGGATGGTCCTGGCCATCGACGGCATGCACGACGAGCACTGGACGCAGCTGGCGGTGACGGGTTGGGAGATGGAGCTGGGCAAGCTCGCCCGGGTGCTCGCTGCGAGACCACGACCGCGCACGTAGTCGTCGGCGAACGCGGCCTCCCGTCGCGCTAGCTCGTGGCGGGTCGCGGGGACCGCATCATCGCGAAACGCAGGAAGAGGTAATCGCCGCCCGCCTTTGTCGATACGAGCCGCGGTCGCGGCGCGTCCTCGGGCGCGAAGGCCACATGTTCGACGAGCGATAGACGAGGTTCCTCGTGCGTGCGGCCTGCGACCAGCGGCGCGACCGTGAGGAACAGCTCGTCGACCCCACGCTCGCGGAGGAACTGACCAAAGAGCGTCGGCCCGCCCTCGGTAAGGATCCTTGTCCCCCGCGACTCCTCGACCGCGATCGCAATCATCTCTTCACTCGTCCCGCGGGAGAGCGTCCGGGCCCGCACGTGCGACGGGAGCTTTCCCAGGACTCGGACGCGCTTGTCGCTGGTGAGAATCACGACCGGGGGGCCCTCGGCAAGCGCGGGAGCACCGAGATCGATCTCGCCTGAGCGGGTAACGAGCACCGTGAGCGCGCGCGGTGGCTTGCCAATCCGCTCCCGAAGCTTCGCGAAAGATTCGCCGGCCTCGGGAAAGGCGGCCTCCGGCGACCAGATCACGCCAGGTTCGTTCCGCAGTGTGCCGGCACCGACGATTATCGCGTCCGCGACCGCGCGCAGGAGCGCCAGAACAAACCGATCCCCGGGATAGCCTCCGCTGATCAGGCTCGCTTGCGAGCGGCCGGGAAGACCGAACGACACGACCCCGTCGATGCTGCTGACAAAGTTTGCGAACACGTGAGGCCGCTCCCCGGGCGGAAATGACAATGGGCCCCCGTACCGAGCGAGTAGCTCGTCGGGCAGGGGTAACGGTTGACCGTCGGTCCGATCGAGCAGTGTCGTGAGCACGCCGGAGTCACCCGGCACGGCCACCGGTCAGGTGGAAGAACTCGCTTCGTAGATCGGCGTCCTTCGTGAACTCGCCGCGCCAGACAGCGGTTCGCGTCCGAGGGTGCAGCTCACGTACGCCACGCATCTGCGTGCAGAGGTGGTGCGCCTCGATGTGCACGGCTACTCCGTGCGCCCGAACAAGGCTTTCGAGCGTGTCCGCGATCTGGTCACCCATGCGCTCCTGGACGGTGAACCTCCGTGCCCAGAGCCGCACGATCCGGGTCAGCTTGGAGATTCCGATGATCTGCTCGTGCGCGATGTAGCCGACGTACGCGTTGCCGTAGAACGGGAAGGCGTGGTGCTCGCACAAGGCGAAGAAGGGTATGGGACCTTCAACGATCTGATTGATCTCGCAACTGCGGCCCCCCTTGCACTCGGTCGGAAACGCGGTCAACAGTTTGGGGTCGCCTTCGTAGCCCTCGGTCGCGTCGAACAGGGCGCGCAGGAAGCGGCGAGGAGTGTCGCGCGTGCCCGGCGTGTCGGTGCGCATCCCGAGGGCCGTGAAGATCTCCTCGACGTAGTTCTCGAAACGCGACCACTGCTCGGCCGTCAGCTCTCGGGGCTGGACCAGCTCGGGTGTCCGGATCTCCTCGTCGTCAGGGGGTAGATGCGCGTGATCGATCGCGCCGTCGGGCTGATCAGCATGTCCCATCTGTATTCCTCCGGTCGTCTCGCCCTACGAATTGCCCGCGCTGTCCGATGCGATCCGCACCTCGGCGAAGACCCCTTCGTATCCGGTCAGCATGGCACCAAGCGAGAAGCGTTCGGCGCGGCGACGGCAGGCCTCGGGCGAACACCTGAGTGCATGGCGTACCGCTTGGTCGAGCGCATGCTCATCCTGGGGATCGACGAGCGCACCGCAGGTTTCGTCGACGATCTCCGCTAGCCCGCCCCGACGGAAGCCGACTACCGGCGTCCCCGCGGCCAGCGATTCAAGGGCGACCAGGCCGAACGGTTCGTCCCACAGCACCGGCATCACCGTCGCCGCGGCGCTCCCCATGAGCGCGTGCACTTCCTCCCGCCGGCGCGAACCGATCCAGACGATGCCCTGAACGTCGTCGCCGGACCGCCATCCAGGCAAGGGCGTCACCTGCGGGCCGACCATCTCGTCGAAATAGGACTGGTCGTAAATGCCGCCGACGATCAGGAGCGGTCGCCCCAGGCGACGTGCGAGCGCGATGGCTATGTGGGTGCCCTTTTCCGGTGCGATGCGGCCGGCGTAGAGGAGACGCGGGCCCCGCTGCCGGCCGACTTGAATGCGTTCAAGGGCGACCCCGTTGTGAACGACGCGTCTCACTGGCACGCCCTCTGCGCGCCAGGCTCGGGCGTTTGCTTCGGAGACGGTCACCATCACGGCGTCCTTTGCGGCGCGGGCCGCGCGGACCACCGCAGCGTCGTAGGGCGGTAGATGAAGCGAATGGATGACTGGCCGTGGCGGAGCGCTGAGCGCGGCAAAGGCTGGCGCGTCGTACGCGTGTGCATGCACCACCTCGAACGGCCAATCCTCCTCATCCAACCAGGCGCGCACCTTTGCGAACGCACGAGCCTGGTTCGCTGCGTCAGGCCGCTCGCCGGCCGTCACTCCGAGGGCGGCCGGGCGCAACGAGGTGCTGTCGATGCCCAGCGGTGCGATATGCACGCCCGTCAGCCGCGACCCCTCGGCGGCAGCCAGCGTGACGTCATGGCCCCGCGCGGCCAGTCCGCGTGCCAGATCCGCGACCATGGCCTGTGCGCCGCCGATCTGCTCGCGATCTTCATCGATCGGACTTACCAGCGGAGCCAGTTCGATGATGCGCAGACACCCAGCATGCGGGCTAAGGGAGATCCGGGTCGGACCTGGGGCGAACTCCTCACGGAATAACGCGGCTCGCATCCGCGGCGTCTAGGCCTATCGGGCCCCGGTAGTTGCGCCGCTAGTACCCCCTCCAACATCGCGCGCCGGTCCCCACGAGTTAGAGGTCTTATGCGCATGGTCGGGCCCGCGACCCGAGGCGCAGCGACACAGGGAGGCGGCGTCGGTTGGCTCGGACGGTCCGAGCTTCGGCTTCGAATCCTTCTCGTCTGCGACTCGCTGGACATCGGCGGCGCCGAGCGCCACGTCATCGGCCTGGCCGCCGCGCTGAAGCGGCGCGGGCACGATGTAACGATCGCCTGCTCGCAGGGAGGGCCGCTCGGCGCGGAGGTCGGCGCGTCTGGCATCGCCCTCCGCACCCTCTCTGACCGTCTGGTCAAGCGTCGCGTCTCGATCTCCTACACGCGTCTGCTGACGGAACTCGTCAGCGGAAACAGGTTCGACCTGGTCCACGCGCATATGCACGCGAGCGCGGCGGCGGCGGCGGTCGCCTGCGCGCGCAACGGCGTCCCCCTTCTGATCACAGAACACAGCGAGGCTTCATGGCGCGACGATCGGGCCTGGCGCACAAGCCGCTCGGCATACCGGCGAGCCGCTCACGTGATCGCGGTCTCGGGCAGCATCGGGCGCCGCCTCATCGCGGTGGACCGTCTCCCTGCCAGACGCATGACCGCGATCCGCAACGCGATACCGCGCGCAGAGGGGCAGAGCCGCGAGCCCGATCCGCTCGGGCGCCGGTTCGCGCCCGGCGACCTGGTCATCGGAACCGTCGCGCGTCTCGTTCCGGAGAAAGGGGTCGCGTCGCTCCTTCTCGCCGCCCCTCTGGTCCTTCGCGAGCGACCGCGCACACGCTTCGTGGTGATCGGCGACGGCCCCCTTCGTACACCGCTGGCCGCACTCGCGGAGAAGCTCGGCATCGGCTCGCGCGTGCGATTTCTCGGTGCGCGCGTTGACGGCCCGCAGCTCATCGCTGAGCTCGATGTGCTCGCCGTGCCGTCACTCAGCAACGAGGGCACGCCGCTCGTCACGCTCGAGGCGCTCTCGGCAGGCGTTCCGGTCGTCGCGAGCTCGGTCGGCGGGATTCCCGAGCAGGTTCACGGCTTCGAACGCGTCGCTCTCGTGCACCCCGGCGATGTGGTCGCCCTCACCCGGGCCCTCATCGAGATGCTCCGCCGACCTGCGTCGTCGACCGCTCCCGGCCAAAAGATCCTGCTCCTCCCCGGGCACGAGGCGATGGTCCGCGAGACCGAGGCGGTATACGCGAAGGTGTACGCGGAGGCTGTGCGCCGCAAGCCACGGTACGTCGGCGCGCTCGCACCCAGGTGGCTCGCCCGCTGACAGCTCGCCAGTCTGGTCCGAGCCTCTGGCGGATCGTCCGCTACTTCTGGCCGCACCTCGGAGGCCAGTGGCTCCTCGTCCTCGCGTCGATCGGCGCGCTCTTCGCCGAAGTGGCGCTGCAGCTGCTCGAGCCCTGGCCGCTGAAGTTCGTATTGGATCGGGTCCTCGCGTCCCCGAAGAACACGTCGGGGCCGCCGCTCCTCAGCGCGCTGGATCCGACGATCATCCTGACCCTCCTCGCGATCGGCCTTGTTGCCATCACAGGTCTGCGCGCGCTTGCGTCTTACGCCAACACGGTCGGGTTCGCGCTGGTCGGCAACCGCGTGCTGACCGAAGTGCGATCCGCGGTCTTCCGGCACCTTCAGTATCTGTCGCTCTCGTTCCATTCGAAAGCCAAGAGCGGAGAGCTGGCGTTGCGCGTCATGAGCGACGTCGGCGTGATCAACGATGTCGCCGTCACAGCGATCCTGCCGCTCGCCGCGAGCTTCCTCGTCCTCTTTGGGATGGTCGGTCTCATGCTGTGGCTTCGCTGGGAGCTCGCGGTCCTTGCACTCGCGACGGCCCCGTTCTTCTGGATCCGCACCGTGAAGCTGAGCAGGCTCATTCAGGATGCCTCGCGGAAGCAGCGGCAACGCGATGGCGCGATGGCCGCGACCGCAGTCGAGTCGATCGGCGCTATCAAGATCGTGCAGGCGCTCTCCCTCGAGCGGATCTTCTCCGAGGCTTTCTCCAGTGCGAACGCGAAGAGCCTTCGCGCCGGCGTACGTGCGAGCCGGCTTTCGGCGAGCCTCGAACGTAGCGTCGATCTCTTCGTTGCCGTCGCCACGGCGCTCGTGCTCTGGTTCGGGGCGCGGCTCGTCCTTGAGCACGCGCTCACGGCCGGAGACCTGATCGTATTCCTGAGTTACCTCAAGAGCGCTTTCCGACCCGCGCGCGATTTCGCGAAGTACACCGGACGGCTCGCGAAGGCGACGGCCGCCGGCGAGCGCGTCCTCGACGTCCTCGAGATGCAGCCGGAGGTCCGCGACCTTCCGGGCGCACGGAACGCCCCGACGTTCTCGGGCGCCCTGCGCTTCGAAGGTGTGAGCTTCGCCTACGAATCCGGCCACCCCGTACTCGATGACGTCTCCTTCGATGTGAGCCCGGGACAGTGGGTCGCCGTGACCGGCGCGTCGGGTAGCGGCAAATCGACGCTGGCAAGCCTCGTCTTGCGGTTGTACGACCCTCAGCAAGGTGCGGTGACGATCGACGGGCACGACATCCGCGAGTACACGCTCGACTCGCTTCGCTCTCAGATCAGCGTCGTACTTCAGGATCCGATGCTGTTCGCCGGCAGCGTGCGCGACAACATCGGGTACGGCGCACCCCGTGCGCCGGCCGGGGAGATCGAGGCCGCAGCTCTCCTCGCGAGCGCACATGGATTCATCCAGACCCTTCCGAACGGCTATGACACGATGCTGGGAGAGCGGGGGGTCACGCTGTCGGGAGGCCAGCGCCAGCGGATCGCGCTCGCGCGAGCAGCAGTGCGTCGCTCATCCATCCTGACCCTCGACGAGCCCACGACCGGCCTGGACGGCGAGAACGCGCGCGCGGTCACCGACGGCCTGAAAGCAATCGCGCGCGGCCGGACCACGTTGCTCATAAGCCACGACCTGGATCTCGTGTCCCGTTCGGATCTCATTCTGTTTCTCGACGACGGGAAGGTGCTCGAGTTCGGGACGCACGAGGAGCTCATGCGAGCGGACGGTCGTTACGCACTCCTGTCCCGGCTACGGACGGGCGCGCCGCGCGAGCCTGTGGCGATGAGCGCGGCCGAATGAAGATCCTTTACGTCAGCTCGGATCTCGGTATCCCGGTGCTCGGGCACCGCGGCGGGTCGGTCCACGTGCGCAGCCTCGTGGAGGCCCTCGCGCGGGCGGGGCACTCTGTGGTCCTCGCATCGCCGCTCCTCACGAAGTCGCCGTGGGAGAGACCGGCCCGACTCGACGTTCCCATCCTGCACATCGAACCGAGCGCGCCCACCAGGTCGGCCTCGCGCTCGCTCGACGCGTTCGGCGTGATGGTCAGGACGACGCAAACGTTCGCCGGCGACCTCCGCCGGATCCTCTACAACGACGACCTCGCGAGCGCGCTGCGCACGCACTGCCAGCACGCCCCACCCGATGCCATCTACGAGCGCTGCACGATCTACGGGACGGCGGGCGCGTCGGTCGCTCGCGCGCTCGACGTGCCGCTGCTGCTCGAGGTCAACGCTCCGCTCGCGCTCGAGGAGCGCATGTACCGAGGAGGGAGCGGCCTGGGAGAGCTCGCCCCGGCCGCCGAACGGTGGACACTCTCGCAGGCGGACGCTGTACTCGTGGTGTCCTCGGCTCTGCGGGAACACGTGGTCTCGCTCGGCGTGCCCCCCGAGCACGTCCACGTGGTACCGAACGGTGTCGACACGGAGCTGTTCCGGCCCGGGCCTCGCGCTCCCGCCATCCGAGAGCGCTGGGGCCTCGACGGCGGACCCGTCCTCGGATTCGTCGGCGGTTACCAGCCGTGGCATGGGGTCCAGGTCCTGCCCGCGCTTCTCGAGCGCCTGCTGCCGCGGTATCCAGGTCTCCACCTTGTCGTCGTCGGCGACGGCCGCGACCGTGCCCAGCTCGACCGCGAAATCGGGACCCGCGGGCTGGCGGCACACGCGCGGCTCACCGGTCCCGTCCCACACGAGGAAGTTCCGGCGCTCATTCGCGAGTTCGACGTCGCTGTCGCGCCCTACCAGGGATCTGCCCACGACTTCTACTTCTCGCCACTCAAGCTCTTCGAGTACATGGGCTGCGCGGCCGCGATCGCCGCTCCGCGTCTGGGGCAGATCGAGGAAGTGGTGCGCGACGGCGAGACGGGGCTCCTCTATTCGCCGTCCGAGCCGGACGCTCTCGCCGCCACATGCGACCGGCTGCTTTCGGACCGTGATCTCGGGCGCCGCCTCGGGCTCGCGGCGGCCGCCGATGTGCGCCGCAATTACACGTGGGACCACAACGCTGCGCGCGTGACGCGGATCGCGGAGGCGCTCCTCTCGGAGCGGACCGCAGCACGATGACCATTGGGCGCGTCGCCTACGTCGTGAACACGTTCCCCAAGATCTCTGAAACGTTCATCGCGAACGAGCTTGCCGAGCTCCGTCGCCGGGGCGTCGAGGTGCTGATCCTCTCACTCCGACCGCCGACCGAGGGACTGCGGCACGAGATCGTCGCCGAGGCCGGTCTCGTCCAGCGCACCGTGCACGACCGTGCCGGCTTCTCGGTGGCGCTCCGCGCGTTCGCGCCGGAGGTCGTGCACGCGCACTTCGCGACGGACCCGGCGGCGGCGGCGTGTGAGCTCGCCGGAGAGCTCCGCGTTCCGTTCACGTTCACCGCGCATGGTCACGACATCTACCGCCGGCCGCCCGCGGACTTCGCTCATCGCGCCGCGAGAGCGGCCGCGGTCGTCACCGTTTCGCAGGCGAACGCGCATAGCATCGTCGAGCGCTTCGGCGTCCCCGCGGCGCATGTCCGCGTCATCGCATGCGGTGTCGACACCGCGCGATTCAGGCCTAACGGGCCGCCCGCCTCGCCGCCCTTGATCGTCTGCGTCGCGCGTCTCGCGCCAGTGAAGAATCTGGGTCTCCTTCTCGAGGCCTGCGCGATCGTGCGATCGCGAGGCTTCGAGCTCCGTGCCGTGCTGGTCGGCGAAGGCCGTTCACGCGCCGAGCTCGAGGCGGCACTCGAACGCCTTGATCTCGGTGAGACATGCGAGCTCGTCGGCGCCGCGACACAGCAGCGGGTCGTTTCTTGGTGGCAGGGCGCCGCGGTCGCGGCTCTCACGAGCGATAGCGAGGGGATGCCCGTGAGCCTCATGGAAGCGGGGGCCTGCGGCGTGCCGGCGGTCGCGACGGCGGTCGGTGGCGTGCCGGAGCTCGTCGACGACGGGATCACCGGGCTCCTCGTTCCCGCTGGCGACGCGCCGGCGCTCGCCGCCGCGCTCGAGCGGCTCTTGCGCGATCGGGATCTCGCCGCGCGGCTCGGCGCCGCGGCGCGCCGCAAGATCGAGCAGACCTTTTCGATCACCGGCCAGGTCGATCGGCTTCTTTCTTTGTGGGCCGAGGTGCTGGCGTGACGGTCGAAGTGCTTGACCCCTTCGACGCCGCCGCCGATCCCGCGCTACCCACGATCGCGCTCGCACTCGACCCCGAACAGGCGGCGCGCCAGCTCCGCCGCTTCCCGCGCCTCACCGGGCACGGCGGCGTCGTGCGCGTACAGGCGATCCGGGTGACAAGACACAAGCGAGGACGCCGGTGTGTCATCGAGTACGACGTCGATGTCGAAAGAGCCGACGCGCCCGCGGAGCGAGCGACGCTCATCGGCAAGGTGCGCGTCGCCCGCTATGGCAACGCCGGCCATCGCCTCCTCTCCGCGTTCTGGGAAGCCGGGTTCGACTCAGATTGCTCCGACGGCATCTCCGTCCCCGAGCCCATCGGGGCGGTGGCGAAATTCAGGATGTGGCTGCAGCGCAAGGTTCCCGGGATCCGTGCGACCGAGGTGCTGGCCGGTCCGGACGGCGTCCATCGCGCGCGCCAGATCGCCGAGGCCGCCCGCAAGATCCACCGCGCACGAGTTCCAACGTCCGAGCATCACGCGATGGCCGACGAGCTGCGGATCCTGAGCGAATGCTTCGGCCGCATGGCCTCGGCGGAGCCGCGATACGCGGGGCGCCTTCGATCACTACTCGCCGGCTGCGAGCGGCTTGCCTCCGAGACGCCGCGCTCCCCGTCGACGGGTATTCACCGGGACTTCTATGCCGATCAGGTGATCGTCGACGGCGCACGCCTCTATCTCATCGACTTTGACCTCTACTGCGAGGGCGAGCCCGCGCTCGACATAGGGAATTTCATCGGCCACATCACCGAGCAGAGCCTGCGCGAGCTTGGGCGGCCGGACGCGCTGGCCGATCGCGAAAGAGCGCTCGAGAATCGCTTCGTCGAGCTCACCGGCGAAAGCCTGCGCCCCGCGGTGAGGACGTACGCGACGCTCACGCTCGCGCGCCATGTCTATCTCAGCACGACGTTTCCAGAGCGACGGCCGTTCACTCTCGCGCTGCTCGAGCTCTGCGAGGAGCGGCTCGCGGCGGTGCACCTGCCGGTGAGGAGTTGGCAATGCGCCTAACGGTCATCGGCGCCGGGTACGTCGGCCTCACGAGCGCGCTCGCCTTCGCCAAGGTCGGGCATGAGGTGGTTTGCGTCGAGCGCGACCCTGTTCGACTTTCGCGGCTCCTACGGCGCGAGGATCCCCTGGCGGAGCCGGACCTCGGGGATCTCCTCCGCCAGACGGCTGTCCGGTTCGTGGACGATGATCCTGAGCTCGATCGCGCCGATGTCGTTCTCGTTGCGGTCGGCACGCCGATGCGGGCGGACGGACACGCGGATCTCGCCCAGGTCGACGAGGTCTCTCGCACCATCGCGTACGGTGCGCGGCCCGGGACGGTCGTAGCGATACGCTCCACGGTGCCGGTCGGGACCTGCGATCGACTCCAGACGGGTGTGCTCCGCCACCAGCTCGTGGTTTCGAATCCCGAGTTCCTCCGCGAGGGACACGCGCTGGAGGACGCCTTCGCCCCGACGCGCATCGTGGCCGGTGGACCGTCGGCGGCACGCGGGATCGTCGAGGCGCTTTACGCGCCGCTCCGCAACCGGGGGAGACGCGCTTCCGATTTCGTCCCACTCATCTGGACGACGAGCCGCAGCGCGGAGCTCGCCAAGTACGCGGCGAACGGTTTCCTCGCGACGAAGCTCAGCTTCGTGAACGAGATCGCCAATCTCGCGGATGTCGTCGGCGCGGATGCCGCGGCGGTGCTCCAGACGATGGCGCTCGACCCACGCATCGGAGCTGGCCACCTGCGGCCCGGACTCGGCTGGGGCGGCTCCTGCTTTCCGAAGGACACGCGCGCGCTCGCGGCGCTCGCCGCCGGGGAGGGTTATGACTTCATCGTTCTGCGGGCGGCGATCGAACAGAACAACCGCCAGCTCGCGGAGTTTGCCCTCATGATCGAGCGCGAAACACGTGCCGACGCGACGGTCGGCATTCTCGGTCTCGCTTTCAAGGCGGGGACCGCGGATACGCGCGAATCTCCGGCAGTTGCGCTGGCGCGCCGGCTCGCACGAACAGGCAGGCGCGTGAACGCCTATGACCCTGCGATCCGGTCCACGCCGGAGACAGCGATCTCGCGGGTGGATACCGATGCGCTCGCGGCGTGCGCCGAGGCAGACGCCGTCGTCGTTGCGACCGAGTGGCCTGAGTTCGCGGCCCTAGACCTCTGCGCGCTGCGCGGCGTAACCCGTGGCGACCTGCTTGTCGATGGCCGAGCGGTCATCGATCCCATCCGTGCGGCGGCCGCGGGCTTCCGCTACCGCGGCGTGGGCGGGCTATCCACCGAGTGAGCCACGTGCACGTTCCGGCCGTGGCGCCCGCTATTCGTCCGTGAAGAGTTCGTTAGGCCACTTCTCTCGACCTCGTAGCTTTCAAGGAAGAGGGATCCGGCCGTCCTGGACCTGCCTCGACGTCAGAGGCTGACCCTCCGGGCTACACGAGGCCGTTGTTATGGAGTTCGATCACGTCTGAGTCACGGATCTGGCCCGTGTGGTCGTCCGCGTCCACCGAGGCCTCTACGAAGTAACCGCACGTGTTAACTAACACGCGATGGTGCGCGGTGACAATCACGACACCGATGTCCACAGGCATGAAATGCAGCAAGCGAACATCGGTAGCTCCGGCGAGAAGTGCATTCAGTCCCGAAGGAGCGACGCTGACTGTGCGGTGCCCTTGGCCCGCTGGGACCTTCACCGTCCTCCCGTCAACCGTGATGTCGTGCGCTGGAACGTCCTCGGGTGGCAAGTAGGCAGTCAGAGTTCGAACGAGACAAACGCGCTCGATACTTCCTAGGTCTCTGCCGATCGGAGTGATAGTCGGAGCCTGTTCACTAGCTATCGCAACGTCTATCCGGTCGACATCCCGGATCGGGTCGTCCTGCTCGTAGTGAACCTCTTTCGGAATGAAGTGGATCCGCCGGCCGCCGACAACAATGAAAACCGACCAGCCGTCGGTGGTTAGCTCATCGAGCTCTTGTCCGGGCAAAGTGGCTAGAAGTTGGGTTTGCGCCGTTGGCAGCAGCGCCGTGCGATGCATCGTTTTCGACGGTGCGCCGGTGGTTGTCGCTTCGTCAAGAGGAGTCGGGGGTCGCCATGACTTTGCTGCTGCGGTCGGTTGTTTCATCGCGAGCTGGACTACGGCTAAATTTTGGTCGAGAAGGGGAACGCAGCCCGATTTGCCCTCGGCCGGTGCAAAATCCCTGAATACTCACGACCCGAAGCGATGAGCCGCGACGTCTTATTCGTTGCAGGCCGACTGCTCCAGGCGTTGACAGCGATACGGAGTTTATTCGCGCGAGGTCTACTAAAGAGGAACCACCGCTGGCCGGAGGGTCACTTCGACTGCGTCGACGGCGAGGTGCCCGTCAGCGACCCCAAGAGCAAGTCGGAAGATCTCGTCTTCGGACAAGGTCATGTCGTAACCGTTCAGGTTCAGGAACGACCGAAGTACGACGACCGATGTGCGTTTGTTCCCATCGCGGAAGGGATGATTTGTTGCGACACCCCAGAACAGCGTCGACGCCTGTCGCACGATGTCGGCGTCTTCGTAAGCCGCTGCGTTCTGTGGCCGCGCAAGGGCCGACTCGAGTTGTCCGCGGTTGAGGAGCGCATCTTTCGCCTGTTCCACCGAGACCTCGACCGCTTCCGCATATGCGTCGAACGCGTCGTCGAGGTCGAGATACTCGGTGGTCAAGCCCTACTTTCGGTCGTATTCCGCGAGGCGGCGCAAGACCGTTCGGTCCCGCCGCGCGGCGTTGTGGATGATCTCCCGACGTGCCTCTCGGGGAGTCACGGTCACAGCCTCGAGAACGATCCGTCCGACCCGGTCCACCTTGGGCTGGACGAGGTCGCCCTCACGGAGATTCGCCTGCGCGAGCACGTCCGGTGGCAGCGTCACGACGCTGCTGTTGCCCACCCTGCGCACATGAATCACGGCCACGCTCGCACCTCCTTGTCAAAGGAGCACTGTATATACGGTAGCCACACAAGTCAAGGTCCCGCGGGCTGGACGTTGCTGACCCTGTTGGCGCGCGCGAGCGAGGCGGCCTGCTGCCCGCCCTGATGTCGTGTCGGCCGCTTCTCTGACGCACGTTTCGGCTCGATGCCGGTATCAGTTCGTGCGTGAAGAATTCGCTGGGCCCTTCTCGCGAATTCATCGCTTTCAAGCAAGAGTGTTCACGGGCTCGAATCCTCCGCGGGCTACACGCCGCAGCTACGTCTCTAGCGGTTGCTAGCGCAACACGACGCCTAGGATTTTCTCTACGACCTGGTCGAGTGGGACGCTTGTTCTATCTCGAGATCCGCGACGCGCCTGAGCATCGGCTCAACGGTCTGCTTCAGGGCAAGGACCCGAGCCAGTTCGTCTGGATGCTTCCCATACGGGTCGTTCGTCTGGTAACGAGTCGCTCGGTGATCACCGAGGTCGGTGCGGTGAGCAGCACGATGTGGTCGAACTGTCCGTAGAACTTCACTTGGTTCGTCGCGCCGCCGCTGCTGAAGAGGACGGCAGCGTCCTCTG
>DASYSC010000129.1:0-17795 GCA_036003765.1 Candidatus Limnocylindria bacterium | reverse complement strand
CGTAGCCCATCTCCTCCGGCGTCGCGATCTCCTTGCGCCCGGCGTCGAACTCGGCGCGGCCCTCGATGATCGCGTCGGCGACCTTCTGGCAGATGAGCTTGACGGCTCGGATCGCATCGTCGTTGGCGGGGATGATCACATCGATGAGGTCCGGATCGCAGTTCGTGTCGACCATCGCGATGACCGGGATCTCGAGGCGGCGCGCCTCGTCCACCGCGATGCCCTCGCGATGCGGGTCCACGATGAAGACCGCGCTCGGCACCCGCTTCATCTCGCGGACGCCGGAGAAGAAGCGATCGAGCTGCGTGAGCTCGTCCTCGAGGACCTGGGCGTCCTTCTTGGGGAGCGCGGCGAAGTCCCCGCGCTCCTTGCGCTCGGTGAGCTCGTTGAGGCGGTCGATGCGCTTGCGGATGGTGACGAAGTTCGTGAGGAACCCGCCGCGCCCGCGCTGGTTGACGAATGGCATGCCGGCCCGCTTGGCCTCCTCCGAGATCGACTCCTGGGCCTGTTTCTTGGTGCCCACGAAGAGCACGACGCCACCGTTCGCGGCGAGGTCGCGCACGAAGGCGTAGGCCTCCTCGATGCGCGTCAGGGTCTGCTGCAGGTCGATGATGTGGATGCCGTTCCGCTCCATGAAGATGAAGCGGCGCATCTTGGGGTTCCAGCGGCGCGCCTGGTGTCCGAAGTGGACGCCCGACTCCAGGAGCTGCTTCATGGTGACGACGGCCAAGACGGTCTCCCTTT
Source organism: Candidatus Limnocylindria bacterium (assembly GCA_036003765.1). GTDB lineage: Bacteria > Chloroflexota > Limnocylindria > P2-11E > P2-11E > 3-1-20CM-2-70-9. The sequence continues at coordinate 17,051 of DASYSC010000129.1, read as the reverse complement.
TTCCTCCGCCGTTGCTCGTTCGTCTACCGGCCTGCCGTGACGGCAGCCAGCCAGGGAGCGTCAGGAACGGCGTGCGAAGTACCGGGCCGCGCCCGGTCCAAGACCAAGTCTAGCAGGGGCACGCGCGTGGCACGGGGGCTGCGAGACGTATCGCTCGTGGCCCGCTACGACGAGCAGAAGGTCCCGCGCGGCACCTCGCGCCGGTGGGAGGTCATCCTCGCCGACGATGCGAAAGCCCCTCAGGCGCGGCGCCTGCGCGCGAGCGATGTGCGCGCGCAGCATCGCATCCTTCAGCTCCTCGACGACGAGGATCTCCGCGCGATCCCGCTCCTCGAGGAAGGCGAGCGGCTCGCCCGCTTCAAGCCGTATCTCGACCTCCACGATCCCGGGCGGGCCGACTTCGTCGCCGAGGGCACCGAGGTCGTGAAGCCCGGGCAGCGCATCGTGGCGAAGAGCGACGTCTCCCCCGGCATCTGGAGCGCGCTGATCGACTCGGCCCACGAGGTCGTGGGCTGGCGAAGGAGAAGGTCGGCGTAGAAGGTCGCGGATCGGGGTCCCGGCTTCGAAGCGACCAGGCCCCGATCCGCGCTTCCGCAGCGTGCTAGGTGAGGTTGTTGCCGATGTTGCTGAAGATGTTCTGCAGCTGGCCGCGGAGGAAGATCATGGCGACGATGACCGCGATGGCGATAACGGCGATGATGAGTGCGTACTCCACCAATCCCTGGCCTTCGTCGCTACGGAAGAACTCGAGCATCGACTAGGCACCTCCTTTCATCCCTGCTCGGCCGGCCGGGTGCCGACCGTGCGAAAAAGTCTAGGTGAGCACCCTTCGCCCACAAGTCCCCAGGCGTACTACCCCTTATCGCTGATACCGAGCGGCGACGGTTCCCGCAAATGGGCCGCTTCTAACGGAAATCTGGGTGGCCGCGCCGCCGGACCTTGTCTCGAAGTGCCTCCAATGGGCTTCGTGGCCGACGTGGCTTGATGGCATCCGCGTCGAGTCGTTCGGCGACGGCGTCGCGCAGCTGTTTGAGGGAGCATCCGAAGATCTCGCCGCTTGTCTCGAACTCCGCGCGTAGTCGAAGGAACCCGAAGCGGTTGTGCCGCGACACGTCGAGGCCCGATACGAGCTCGTCGAGCAGGAGGTAGAGCTCGCGCCGTCGATCGCGCGAAAGACTTCGCAACCACGCATCGAGCGCGAGGGTCGATCGCTCATCCACGATCGCACCACGTTCTCACGCGGGGGGCGATCTCGTCGTGAGGCAGATGTTCGGTACGGGCGTCAGGGAGGGATGCGAGCAACACTTCCCCGTATTCCTTCGTGACGGCACGGCGGTCGAGGAGCACGACAGCGCCATAGTCGCTCTTCGACCGGATGAGCCTGCCGAATCCCTGACGCAGCCGGAGAGCCGCCTGGGGAAGCTGGAAATCAATGAACGGATCCTCGTAGCGTTCGGCGCGCCCCTGCACCAGGGGATCGTCCGGCACGCTGAACGGCAGACGCGCGATGACCACGCAGCGGAGGATGTCACCTGGGAGGTCCACGCCCTCCCAGAACGACTGCGTCCCGAGCAATACGGCCTTGCCTTGGGTGAAGCGCTCGAGAAGCGCGCGCCGCGAGCCGTCGATGCCCTGGGTGAGGACCGCAAGCCCTTCGCTCTCGAGCGATCCCAGGCGCGCGGCGGCGTCGCGCAGCGTCGCGTGCGAGGTGAAAAGGACGAGCGTCCGTCCGTCGAGGGCTCGGGCCACGTCATCGATGACCCGCGCGGCGTCCTCCGGGAAACGCTCCTCTCCGGGAAGCGCGATGTCCGTCGGCAGGATGAGCAGCGCCTGCCGGCGGTGGTCGAATGGCGAACCGACCGCGAGCGTGTCGGCGATGTCTGCCACACCGAACCGATCGACCGCGAAATCGAACGAGCCCGCGACCGCGAGAGTCGCCGACGTGAACACCGTCGAGCGGTGCGCGTCGACGACCGTCCGCCGCAGCATGCCGCCGAGGTGCGTCTGCGCGACGTGAAGGGCCAGCGCGCCGTCGCTATCTCGATCAAGCCAGACGATGTCGCTGGCGCGCGGGTCGTGGAGCCCGCGCGTGATTGCCGCGCGCGCTCCCGCGAGCTCGCCCATGGCGGTTTGCAGCTCCGCGAGCTCGTCCTCGTCCCCGCCCGCCGAGCTCAGGCGGTCCGCCGCGAATACGATGCCCGCGATCGCATCGGCGAGGCGTTCGCCGGCAAGCTCGACCGGAAGCCACCGCTCGTCGCTCGCGCGCAGCCCGGCAGTGATCCGTATCCGATCCTCGGGTGGAGAGCCGACCGGCGCGAGAAGCGCCGCAAGTGCGGCGAACACTTCGTCGGTCCGCTCTAGCGCGCGCTCCACCTCCGAGCGGCATCGTTCGGCGGGATCGGCGCGCGCCGGGTCGCGCAAGGCAGACGTCACCGCGACCGAGTGCGCCACGCGTTGAAGGTCGCGCCGCAAGCGTGGCTCCGAAAGCTCGAGGCCGAACGTGTCCGTGGCCACGTCTTCGAGCCGGTGCGCCTCGTCGATGACAAGGTGGTCGGCTTGCGGCAGCAGCGCACCCCGCATGCGCGCGTCCTGCAGCAACAGCGCGTGGTTCACCACCACAATGCCGGCGTCGACCGCGGCGTCCCGCGTTCGTTGCAGGTAGCAGCCGCCCGGCGTGCGCTTGCAGCGACGTTGATCGCAGGACTCGTCGTTCGCGGAGATGCGCGACCAGAGCTCCCCTTCGCCGCTCATGAGGTTGAGCTCGGCTCGGTCACCGGACTCCGTCGACGTGCGCCACACGAGCGTCTTGCAGAGCAGCCGCGCTTCCTCGCGCGTGCTCACCGCGCCGCGAAAGATCTGCCAGCGCCGCGGGCACAGATAGTTCGAGCGCCCCTTGAGCACAACGACGGAGAGGTCCATCCCGAGGGCGGCTTGCAGCGCCGGAAAATCCTTCCGCGTCAGCTGGTCCTGCAGCGGGAGCGTGTGCGTCGAGATCACGACCCGCTCCCCGGCCGCCGCGCACGCGAGCGCGGGGACCGCGTACGCGAGCGACTTCCCCACCCCTGTCCCCGCTTCCGCGACCAGCGCCCCGCCGTCCGCGAACGTTCGCTCGATCGCCGCCGCCAGCTCGCGTTGCTCCGGACGGTCCTCGTAACCCACAAGTGAGCGGGCGAGCGGGCCGTCCTTGGCGAAGGCCGCCTCGACCGTGAGGGCCGACGACGCTTCTCGGGGCGCCTCTCGTGCTCGCGGGTCCCTTCGCGCTGACGAACGCGCTTCGAACTCCGACGTGGCGCGCGCGACTCCCGCTGCGCCGAGAGGCACCCCTCGCGCATCGTCGGCCCACGCAGTCTGGAGTGCGTCACTTGCCGCGTCCTTGAAGAACTCGGCGGTCGCCGGACCCAAAAGCTCGGCGAACGCGGCGATCTCGCTGAGGATGAGGGCGGGCAGCTCGCGCGCGAGGCGCGCCAGATGACCGAGAACGAGCGCGGAGGTGATCGCGTCGTCGAGCGCGCGGTGAGCGGCGTCCGGTGTGATCTCCGCGTCCGCGGCGAGGCGCTGGAGCGCGTACGAAGCCGCGGAGGGCAGCAAGATCGACGCGAGATCGGCAGTGTCGATGCGCTCGGCGCCGAGTGGAATTCCCGCACGCTCGAGGAAGGTGACGTCGAAACCGACGTTGTGGCCAACGAGCACCGGCGGTCCATCGCGAAACGCGAAGCGGGCGAAGGCGGCGACGGCGGCCTCGCCGGTGGGAGCGCCCGCGAGATCCTCGTCCGCGATCCCCGTCAGCCGCCTGATCGCCGGCGAGAGCGGACGCTGGGGATCGGCGAACGTAAGAAAGCGCTCCCCGAGTTCGACCGCGCCGTCCCGCGCGAGGCGGATGCGCACCGCACCGATCTCGATGATCCGCTCGCTCTCGGCCTCGTAGCCGGTCGTCTCGAGGTCAACCGCGACGAGCTCGCGTTCCAGCCGTTCGCCGATCTAGCCGCCGAGCAGGCGGTCGGTCGTCGCGCCGTATGCGCGCCTCGCAAGAGTACGCCTCGAAGCCTGGCACCGGCCGTGCAGGCAAGCGGCGATGTGCGTGGTCAAGACGCGCGCCCTGTTTTCTTCTGGCTGGGTGTGCTCGCTCTCACTGTCCTGCTCGCGGGTCTCGCACTCGGCTCGGTGACGCTGCCCGGCGAGCTACCGGCCCTGGCGCCCGCGACGCCCCGGCGATCGGCCACGCCTCCGCCGCGACCCTCGGGTGTGCTCCTTTCCGATACGCGCGGCCTCATCGCGCTCGACGAAACGAGCTCACCGGCGAAGCTCCGCCGCGAGACCGATGCGACGGCCGTCGCGACGCTGCGCGGCCAGGGGTTTATCGGCGCGGTCTCAGGGACTGGTCGCCGCGTGGCGTACTGGGTCACGAGCAACGGCGGGACACGGGAGCTTCGCGTCTTCGACGTGACGGCGCCTGACCAGGACACGTCGCTCGCAACGATCCTGGAGGCCGAGCGCGGCGCCGGTGCGGTGTGGTCCACGGACCGCACCGGGCTGCTCGTCGCGGTCGAGTCGAGCGGGCGCGCGGGGAGCGGCGAAGCGCCGGGGCAGTTCTCCGCCCTTCGCGTCGTGGACACGCCGACTCGAAGCATCCAGGAGATCGCGCGCCTATCCGACGGGACGGTGTTCTGGCCGGTCGGCTGGGATCGCGACGCGCGCCTCACCGGCGCATGCGTCGCCTCGGCGGACGGCACGGCGATCGCCTATGCCGTTGTCGGCGAGGACGCCTTAAGCGCGCGCGTGCCGATGGGCGCCGGGATCATGGCGGGCACCGTCCAGTCGAGCGCCAATGCGGTGCTCGGGGTCGTCAACGGCCGCGTGATCCGCGTGTGGAGCATCGCCTCGTACAACGAGCATCGCGAGCTTGGCGCGCCGGCGGGCGAGCGCATCGCGTTCGCGCGCTGGAAGCCCGGCGGCACGGAGATCGTCGTCTCGATCGCCGATCGTCTCGAGGTCTGGCCGGCCGGCGGCGGAGACCATCGCATCGTCGCGCGGGGACTCTCAGCGGCGAGCGATCTGCTGGTGAGCGCCGACGGCATACTGGCCTTCGTCGGATTCGATTCCGGCCGCAGCGCGGTGGCGGTCGATCTCGCCACAGGTCGCAGCACGCCGGTGCCGATGGCGGGCGAGCGGCTCCTCGCGGCGGTGTCGTTCCGCTAAATCGCTAGGGGTATACCCCTCGCGTGAGCGTGGCTTCGGCGACGCGACCAACCGCGACCATGTATGCGGCCGTGCGCATGTCGACCTTGTGCTTCTTGGACATGTCGAGCACATCGTTGAAGGACTTCACCATTACCTCCTTCAGACGCGCGTTGATCGTGGCCTCGCGCCAGAAGAGGTTCTGAAGGTCCTGGACCCACTCGAAGTAGCTGACGGTCACACCGCCGGCGTTGCACAGGATGTCCGGGATGAGGAACACACCCTTCTCGTAGAGGATCCGATCGGCCTCCGGCGATGTGGGACCGTTCGCCGCCTCCGCGACGACCTTCGCTTTGATGCGCGGCGCGTTGTGCTCGCCGATCTGGTTCTCGATCGCCGCGGGGATGAGGATGTCGCAATCCAGCTCGAGCAGCTCGGCGTTCGAAATCCGTTCCGTGCTCGGGAATCCGGTCACCGAGCCCGTCTCGCGCTTGTATGCGTCGACGCGGTTCGGGTCGATGCCCTTCGGATTGGCGATCGCGCCGCTCGTGTCGGAGAGGCCCACGATCACCGCGCCGAGCTCGGCCATCAGCTTGGCCGAGAAGCTCCCGGCGTTGCCGAAGCCCTGAACGACGACGCGCGCACCTTCGAGGTCCATGCCCAGGTGCTTTGAGGCCTCGATGATCGTGTACACGGCACCGCGTGCCGTCGCCTCGTTGCGGCCTTCGCTCCCGCCGATGGAGAGGGGCTTGCCGGTCACCACCGCAAGCGCCGTGTACCCGTGGTGCATCGAGTACGTGTCCATGATCCAGGCCATGGTCTGGGCGTTCGTGTTCACATCGGGCGCCGGGATGTCGCGGTCCGGCCCGATGAGGAGCTCGATCTCCGTCGTGTAGCGGCGCGTAAGCGTCTCGAGCTGCTGCGCGCTCATCGTCTTGGGGTCGCAGACGACGCCGCCCTTCGCGCCCCCGTACGGGATGCCGACGACCGCGCACTTCCAGGTCATCCACATCGCGAGCGCCTTGACTTCGTTCAGCGTCACCGACGGGTGATAGCGGATGCCGCCCTTCCCCGGGCCACGCGTGGTGTTGTGCTGCACGCGGTAACCCGTGAAGACCTGCACGACCCCGTCCGCCATCCGGACCGGGAAGTGCACCGTTAGTTCGCGCTGGGTCGTGCTGAGGATCCGGCGCATGTTCGGGTCGAGGTGGAGCTTGTCCGCCGCGATGCTGAATTGTTCGAGCGCGACTTCCCAGGGATCGCGCAGGGTGTGGTCGATGACCGCCGCGGATGTCTTCACGAGTACCTCCGAGGTCTCACGGCATGGCCGCCTTCAGCTTTTCGATCACGAGCCAATCGTTGTTCGTCTTGCCAGGAGCGTACGCGCTGTTCCAGTTCTTGATGACGACGCGCTTGAAGCCTTGCGCGAGAAGCGTGTCGCGCCACGCGCGCAGACCTCTTGTGACGTAGGGCGTCAGCCGGACGTTCTGGCTCGGCGCGAGGACGCCCTCGAGGTGCCGGCGCCGCTCGAGCAGCGGGACTGATAGCAGCGGCTCGCCATCGACCTCGAGGAGATCGAACGCGGCGAAGATCTGCCTCGTGCCGAATTGCCGGGTGTAGGCGTTGCCCTGGTCGTCCACTTCGAGGTCGCTCTCGTCTCGCCAGTCGTCGACCAGGACGCCATCGATGATCGCGGTATCGCAGCGGGCGTCGGCGACGATCGCGTCATAGAGCTCGCGCGGGCCGCTCGTCGCGCCGCCGTAGCCGACGAAGCGCGGCTCCCCGTGGCCGATCCGAACCAGGACGTGAGTGCCGGACCACTCCGGCTCGAGGATGTGGCCCTCCGGCTCCGCGCGCTCGCGGACGAAGCGGGGGCGTTGCGGCGCCAGGTCGACGCCGAGGACCGTGCTCAGGTGTTCGAGTATCCCGCTCTTGACAGCATGAACATTCGTTCTATCATGCGAACGCCTGTTCGAAACTCGCTGCCAAGAGGTGCTCCGTGGCCGCCGCATCCGCCTTTCTCCTGACCCTCCGCCAAGGGGAGTCCCCCTCCCCATCACCACGCCACGCGCAGGCGGCATCCGCGTCATGGCGGGTGCCGCCGCGCGTGTACTCACCGTTCCGCTTGCGACCACGGGCGCGCCCGATGGCCGTCCCCGCCGCGGAGGGGCCCGCCACGCACTCCGGCCGCGCGTGGCGGCGCCTCTTCCGGCGGGGGTCCGAGGAGGCATAGCCCCCCGGACTCAGCCCTTCTTCTTCTCCTCGCCGCCGTCGCTACGCGCCGTTGCCGCCGCGAGAGCGCTGAGCGGCGCGGCGAGGTTGGTGAACTCGGTCGGGATGATGAACTTCGTTGACGGGGACGCGCCGAGCTGCTTCAGGGCGTCGAGGTACTGGAGAGTCATCGTCTTGGCGTCCGCGGTCATCGCCTGAGCGTTGATCGTCGAAATCGCGAGCGCGAAGCCCTCGGCCCGCAGGATCGCCGACTGCCGGGCACCCTCAGCCTCGAGGATGGCGGCCTGCTTCGCGCCGTCCGCGACGAGGATCTGCGAGGCCTTCTTGCCCTCCGCCTCAGTGACTACGGCACGGCGGGTCCGCTCCGCGGTCAGCTGGCGGTTCATGGCGTCCTGGACGTCGCGCGGCGGGGTGAGCTCCTTGATCTCGACGTTTGTGACCTTCACGCCCCAGCGGTGCGTTATGTCATCGAGCTTCACGCGAAGCTCCTCGTTGATCTGCTCGCGTTTGGCGAGGACATCGTCCAGGGGGATGTTCCCGACCACGGCACGGAGGGTGGTGGTCGCGATGCCCTGGATGGCCTGCCGGAAGTTCTGGATGTTCAGGAACGAGTCCTTCGGATCGACGACCTTCTGGTAGATGAGGAAGTCGATCGAGATCGGGGCGTTGTCCTTCGTGATGCAAGTCTGCTGCGGGATCTCCACCACGAACTCCCTCAGATCCACGGTCTGCGCGACGCTCTGGATCGGGGGCGGCAGAAGGAGCACGATGCCGGGTCCCGCGACCTTCTCGAAGCTCCCGAGCCGGAACACAATGAGGCGCTGGTACTCGGGGACGATGTGAATGATCGCTCGCACCACGAAGATCGCGATGATGATGAGTACGCCGATAGTGATGAGACTCAGATCCATCAGGCCGCTCCCTTTCCTTCGGCGCCCTGCGCCGGTTCGACGATAAGCCGCACGCTGTCAACGCGTTTCACACGCACCTCGCCACCCTTGGGGATATCTCCGCCTTCGCTCACAACGGTCCAATCCTCGCCGGCGACGTGCGCGATCCCTCGTGGCGCGATCTCGCTCCTGGCCACGCCGACCGCGCCCACGAGCAGCGAGGCGCCGCTCGCCACCGGCAGCGGACGCAGCGCGACGCGGAGCGCGACCCCGAAGAAGATCGCGGTGAGCCCCACCACGAACACCGCGATGAGCGGCTCGACCGTCTGACGGACCCCGGGGAATGTCGGACGGACCGGCGGGAACAGGATGACCAGGCCGATCAGCAGGGAGACGATGCCGCCGGCGGTGAGCAGCCCGTGCGCCGGCACCTTGATCTCGAGCACGAACAGCACGATCGCGAAGACCATGAGGGCGACCCCGGCGGCGCTCGCGTCGAGCGTGCCGAAGGCGAAGAGCGCCATCACGATCGCGATGACGCCGATGATGCCGGGGAAGATCAGGCCGGGGTTCGAGAGCTCGAAGATCAGGCCGTACGTCCCGAGCGTGAAGAGCAGCACGGCGATCTGCGGGTCGACCACGAGATGAAGCAGGTTCTCGATCGGGTTGAGGCCGTCTTCGTCCAGGGCCGCGCCCTTGGTCGCGAGCCGGACGTCGCCCGCCGCCGTCTTCACCGTGCGACCATCGATCTTGGCGACAAGGTCGGCGACGTCGTTCGCCTCGAGGTCGACGACGTTTAGGGTGAGCGCCTCGTCGACGCGCACGCTCACGCTCTTGCGGACCGCGTCCTCGGCCCACTGGACGTTCCGCCCGCGGGCGCGGGCGATGTTGGTGATGGCGGTGACCGCGTCGTTCTCGGCCTTGAGCCGCAGATCGCCCTGGATGTCCCCGCCGCTCGAGTCGACGGGGTGCGCCGCCCCGATCCTCGTCGCCGGGGCCATCGCCGCGACATGACCGGCCATCGTGATGAACGTGCCAGCCGAGGCGGCGCGCGCCCCTGGTGGCGCGACGAACGTGACGATCGGGACCCGCGCCGCGAGGAAGCGTGCGGTGATGTCGTACGTCGAGTTGATAAGCCCGCCAGGCGTGTCGATCACGAAGACGACCGCCGCCGCACCATCCCGCTCTCCCTCGGAGACCACGCGGTCGACATAGCGGGCGGTGATCGGATTGATCACACCGTCGATCCGGCCGACGAGGACGGCCGGCACCTCTGCCGCGAGCGCGCCTGCCGTCAGCCCGAACGCCCCAAGCGCGATCGCCAGCGCGGCCGTCGCTCGGACCGCGAGGCGAAGCCCGCTCACTCCACCATTCTCGACCCTCCCGGAAACCGCGCTCAGGTCACGAGGCGAAGCCTCACCGGGATGCGGCCCATTTCCACGTACCAGTCCCCGACCCACTCCGCGCCGTACTTCGCGCGCAGCAGCTCCACGGTGCGCCGAAGGTCGGCGGCCGGATCGGTCGAGGGCTCGTAGCGGGCCTCGACATCGGCAGAGCCGATGCGCACCCAGCAGCGCGGATCGTGCTCGAGGTTGCGTAGCCAATCGGTCTCCCGGTCGAGGGAGGATCGCCGGCGCACACCGCTGGCATCCGGCGGGGGTGGCCGCTCGCCGGTCCGAAGCCAGACCGTGCCGTCCACGTACGCGAAGCCAAGACGCACCGAATGCGGACGCCCGCTGACCCGACCGGTCGTGACGAGCTCGATCTCTTCGCCTTTGGTCAGGGCATCTTCAATCGCCGGGTCCACGGCGCGCGTAGCCTAGCCGCCGCCGATGGACTGGCTCGCGGCGCCCGACTACTGGCTGGCGCGATTCGCCTTCCAGCGCGTGCTCGCGTTCATCTACCTCATCGCCTTTCTCGTGACGGTGCACCAGTTCAGACCGCTTCTCGGCGAACGCGGGCTCCTCCCCGTACCGGACTTCGTGCGGGCTGTCCCCTTCGGCCGCTCCCCGAGCCTCTTCCAACTCCGTTACTCGGATCCTTTGCTGCTTGCCGTCGCGTGGTCCGGCGTGGTCCTCGCCGCGGTCGCGGCGCTCGGCGTGTTCGACGGCCCGGAGTGGCCGGTCCCGCTCACGATGGGGGTCTGGGCGCTCCTCTGGGCGCTCTATCTCTCGATCGTCAACGTCGGCCAGACCTTCTACTCGTTCGGCTGGGAGTCGTTGCTGCTCGAGGCCGGCTTCCTCGCGATCTTCCTCGGACCGGCGACGACGACGCCGCAGTTCAGCCTGATCCTGCTGCTCCGCTGGCTCCTGTTCCGCGTCGAGTTCGGCGCCGGCATGATCAAGATGCGCGGCGATCGGTGCTGGCGCGATCTCACGTGCCTCTACTACCACCACGAGACCCAGCCCATGCCCAATCCGCTCAGTTGGTATTTCCATCATCTGCCCAAGCGCCTCCACCGCATGGAGGTCCTCGGGAATCACTTCGCGCAGCTCATCGTCCCCTGGTTCCTCTTTTTCCCGCAGCCCATCGCCTCGGTCGCCGGGCTGATCATCCTGTTGACGCAGTCCTGGCTCGTCGTCTCCGGCAACTTCTCGTGGCTCAACTTCATCACGATGGCGCTCGCGATCGCGAGCTTCGACAACGCCGCGCTCGGCCTCCTCTTCGCGCTCGCTCCGTACCAGCCGCAGGTGACGCCTGCCTGGTATCTCGCGATCGTCCTCGCGATCACCGCCTTGATTCTCGCGCTGAGCTACCGCCCGGCGCGCAACCTGCTGTCGCGCCGCCAGCTCATGAATTACAGCTTCGATCCGTTCCACATCGTCGGCACGTACGGCGCGTTCGGCTCGATCACCAAGGAGCGCTTCGAGGTGGTGATCGAGGGGACGGAGGAAGCGGTCCTCACGCCGCAGACGAAGTGGCACGAGTACGAGTTCCAGGGGAAGCCCGGCGACGTGCGCAGGTGGCCGCCGCAGGTCGCGCCGTACCACTACCGGCTCGACTGGCTCATGTGGTTCGCGGCCCTCTCAACGCCGACGTACCACGAGTGGTTTGTGCCGCTGCTTCGTAAGCTCCTGGAGGCCGATCGCGCGATCCTGCGCCTGCTCGCGCGCGATCCCTTCTCCGGGCGCCAGCCGCGCTTCGTGCGCGCGCTTTTCTACCTGTATCGATTCACGACGCCGAAGGAGCGCCGCGAGACTGGCGCGTGGTGGTCGCGGGAGCTCGTCGGCGATTACGTGCCGCCGGTCCAGCTGCGCAGCTTTCGCTAGATCAGTCCGGCCGGTACGGCGCCTCGACCTCGATGTTGCCGACGTACTCCGGTAAATCCTTCTGTCCGAGCATCTGGCGGATCGAGAGGATCTCGCCGATGTGGAACCAGTAGTGGTACGTCAAGCGCCGGATGGCCGAGCCCTGGGTCTGTCCGCTGGCTTGGCCGTTCATCGGCAGGTCCACCAGGAGCGCGTCGGTGGTGAGCTTTTCGAGGAACGCGTCGGCGGCGGCGGTGACCGTCCGCCACGCGTCGAGCATTTCGGCGAGCGACGGCGTGCTCATCGGCGCGCCGTACGCGAACCGGTCCTGGATGTCCTGGCGCAGCATGATCCCCTGCGGCCGGTGGAGCAGGTACCGCTGCTCCTGCCAGGTGAGATGGCCGACGATCCAGCCGATCGAGTTCATCGGGCCGAAATGACGCGCCGCGTCCTCCTCGGTCACGCCGTCGAGGCCGCGAAGCCATTCGCTCCGCGTGAATCGCAGCTGATCGACGAGCGGATGAGCCACTAGCGGAATTTCACGCGCCCTTCGCGGTCCGGTGGATTCTCCGAATCGCCATCGTCGACGATGATCACGAACTTCCCGGCCCAGTGCGGCGTGGCGTAGATACCGTCATTGCGCTCGATGTTCCGGGTCGAGCCGTCCGGCATGGGAATCGTGCCGGCGTACGCGAATCGAAGCCACCACTCGTCGCCGTACCACTCCTCGAGGCCGAGCAGCTGCCCGGTCTGGAAGCCCGCGGTGCGGTACTTGTCGGGCCGCCGATTCTGCGTCGCCGGGTTCAGGTCGCCGCGCTGCGGGTCTTCGACGATCACGCCGGTGATCTTGTTGGCGGGATCGTCGTAGTACGTGCCGTACGCGCCCTGGAAGCCGACGAGGACCGGCCCGTGTTGGCCGGCAAGGCTGATCACCATCACCGGCTTCCCGCTCCGGACGAGCCAGTAGACCGCCGCGCCCGTGGCGTCCTCGCGCGTGTTGTAGCGGTAGTAGTGGTAGTGGTTCCGCGGCTCCAGGCGCTGCAGGAGCGTCGCGATGGCCGCCGGGTCCAGGCCGGGGTCGGCACTGCGGTTGAACTGGCGCCCGAGGTCGAGAATTTGCTGCGCGGTGAGCGGATCCTTCCCCGCCGTGTAGTTCTGGATGATCCGGCAGCTCGCCGCGGCGCACGCGAGCGGATCGCCGCTCGGGTCCTCGAATTCGGTGAACCACTTCACGTCGTTCAGCTTGTCGCCCATGGTCTTGAACTTCTGCTCGAACGGGTATGTCCCGGCGGCCGTGGTGAGCTCGAGGCGAGCGACGTAATTGGTCGCGCCCCTGAGCAGGCCGGCGCAGCCGAACGTCCCCTTCAGACCGGACGGGTCGACCGTCGCGTCGCAGGCGAAGCCGGGATCCGGCATGAGCGTGACCTTCGCGGCGCTCACGCGCGTGGTCGACTCCCAAGTCGCCCGGATGAACCGAGCGGTCTGCGTGCAGCAGGTCTCCTGCGTGATCTTCGCGTCGGGTCCGCGCGGTGTCGCGGTCGCGGTCGGCGGGGAGCTCGGGCCGGGCCCGCCACCACCTCCGCCGCGGAAGATGAATCCCACGACGCCGACCGCGAACACGCAGGCGACGGCGACGACCGTCATCTGCGCGACCCGCTCCGCTCGTGTGTACCGCATGCGTTGATAATCCTCGCATCCCGATGGACGACGTTCGCCCGATCACGCCCGTGCGCCATCCGCTCTTCGACAAGCGCGCCAAGGTCCCGGCCTCCAAGAGCATCGCGAACCGCGAGATCGTTCTGTCGGCGCTCGCCACAGGTCGCTCGCGGTTGGCGCTCGGCCCGCTCGATCCCGGCGACGACGTCGATGCGATGACGGACGCGGTCGTGGCCCTTGGCTACCGGGTCGATCGCAGCGGCGACGAGGTGGTCATCCACGGCACCGGCGCCGGCCAGCCGTCCGGAGCGACCATCAACGCACGCGATGCTGGCACCGTTGCGCGGTTCGGAGCGGCGCTCGGCGCCCTGGGCAGCGGCTTCGTCACGGTCACGGGTTCCGAGCGGCTGCGCCAGCGTCCGATCAAGCCGCTCCTCGGCGCGCTGCGCAAGCTCGGTGCGAGCGTCACGGGCGACGAGCTCCCGGTGCTGATCGTGGGGCCGATCCATGGTGGGGAGGTCGAGATCGCGGGGAACGAGTCGAGCCAGTTCGCCTCCGCTTTGCTTCTGGTTGCGCCACGCCTTAAGGAGGGTCTGCGGCTGCGCATCATTGGGGTCCTCGTGTCCGCGCCGTTCGTCGACCTGACGATCGCCGCGCTGCGCGAGCGCGGCGCGAGGGTCGATCGCAACGGCAACGAGATCGCGGTCGAGCAGAGCAAGCTCCGTGCGCGCGACATGCGCATCCCCGGCGACGTGACCGCGGCCACCTACCCGGCCGCGGCGGCGGCGGTCCTCGGCGGATCGGTGACCATCGAGAACGTCGACGCGCGCAGGCGCGCAGGGGCGCAGGGCGACGCCCGCTTCTTCGAGCTGCTCGGCGCCATGGGCTGCGGCGTGTCACACCGCTCGGGCGCAGTCACGGTGAGTCGCATCGGCGAGCTCCACGGCGTTCGCGCGAACGTCCGCGACTGCTCGGACGTCTTCCCCACCCTCGCGGCAGTGGCGACCCAGGCCTCCGAGGCGACCGAGCTCACGGGCATCGGCCACACCCGTAAGCAGGAGAGCGACCGCGTCGTGGCGGTCGCGAGCGGCATCAACGCGCTCGGTGGCGCGGCGCAGGCTTTCGCCGACGCCATCCGCATCGAGCCGCGGGCCCTTCACGAGGGAATCGTCGACGCGTCCGGCGATCACCGCATCGCCATGGCGTTCTCGATCCTCGGGCTCCAGGTGCCGGGCGTCGCGATCAAAGGCGCGAGCTCTGTCGCGAAGACGTTCCCCGGCTTCTACGACATGCTGGCGACGCTCGCACGATGAGAGAAGACGCCGGAGAGCTAGCCGAGCTCGTCCCGCACGGAGCGGGCCGTGCGTAAGAAGTTCCGGACGTACTCGCGATCGTCCTGATCGAGCCGATCGCGCAGCTGTTCCAGGCCGTCGATCACCGCTTCGATCGCGGCGCGCGTGTCCTTTGCGCTTCCGAAGAGCAGCTCGATCGCCAGGTCGAGCGGGGTCTCCGCGAGACGCGTCGAGTCGCGGAATCCCGGCCCGGCCGCGCCGAGCAGCGGATCGGCCTCCGCGCCGGCGACAGCGAGCGCCGCGGCGGTCGCGAGGGGCGCAGCGAGCAGCCGCGCCATCGCACGGTCGTGCACGGCCGCCGAACACACCGTGACGGTGGCGCCGCAGTCGCGCGCGATCGTGCCCGACACGCTCATGGCCCCATCGTCGGACCGCTCCGTCGGAACGAGGAGAAACGGCCGACCGCGGAACAGATCCTTGTCCGCCGCGGAGAAACCCGACGACGTCGTTCCGGCCATCGGATGTCCTCCGACGATGCGCGCGTCTTTCGGGGCCCGGCTCGCGAAGTCGGCGACGGCTCGCTTCAGCGAGCCGGTGTCGAGGAGGACCGCTCCGTCCGAATGAGCGGCGAGCCGCTCGAGCGTCGGAACGATCGCCGTCATCGGAGTCGCGACGACGACCACGTCCGCTTGTCCGAGATCGTCGAGTTTGGCAGCGACGCGGATCCCGTCGCCGGCGGCGGCCTTGCGCGCGACTTCGTCGACGTCGTAGCCGGTGACCTCGTGGCGCTCGCGAAGAGCCAGCGCGAGCGAGCCGCCGATGAGGCCGAGACCGGCGATGCCGATCCTCAACGCGCGGCGACCTGCTCCATGCGGCCCACCGCCCGCGCGACGTGCGGGACCGCCGACATGAGCGCACGAAAGTTGTCGAAGCTGAGCGACTGAAAGCCGTCGGAGAGCGCGTGATCCGGGCTCGGGTGCACCTCGATCAGAAGTCCGTCCGCGCCGGCGGCGACCGCCGCGAGCGCGACCGGCGCGACGAGATACCACTTGCCCGTTCCGTGCGACGGGTCCGCGACCACCGGCAGGTGCGTGAGGCGCTTGAGCAGCGGGATGGCGTTCACGTCGAAGGTGTTCCGCGTGTAGCGCTCGAACGTGCGGATGCCGCGCTCGCAGAGGATCACGTTGCGATTGCCGCGGGCGAGCACGTACTCGGCCGAGAGCAGCAGCTCCTCCACGGTCGCGGACATCCCGCGCTTGAGGAGCACGGGCTTGGTCTGCTCGCCCACCGCGTCGAGGAGCGAGAAGTTCTGCATGTTGCGAGCGCCGATCTGAAGGCAGTCGGCGACGCGCGCCACAGCTTCGACATCCTCCGGAGCGAGGACCTCGGTCACGATCGGCAGACCGGTCGCCGCCCGTGCCTCCGCGAGGATCTCGAGGCCTTCCTCGCCCATGCCGCGGAACGTGTACGGAGAGGTCCGCGGCTTAAACGCCCCGCCGCGCAGCGCAGCGCCGCCCGCGGCACGCACTCCGCGGGCGGTCTCGAGCGTCACCTCTCGCGACTCGACGGCGCACGGTCCGGCGATGACTGCAAGCGGATGCCCATCCCCGACCGGCACCGCGCCGATGAGCACGACGGTGTCATCCGCGATGACCTCGCGCGAGGCGAGCTTGAACGGGCGGCTGACGGGGACGACCTCGGAGACGCCGGGCAGCGACTCGACGGCCTCCGCCGCCTCGCGCGACGTCGTGCCGAACGTACCGATCGCGGTCCGTTCGGCCCCCGGAAGCGGCACGGGCGTGATGCCGAACTCCTTGATGCGCGCGACGACCGCGTCGATCTGCTCCTTCGACGCGTCGCGCTTCATGACGACGAGCACTAAGGCACTCCGAGCGGTGCGTCACCGGGCAGGTCGACCGCCCAGGCCGGGCGGAGCACGCGCGCGCCATGCAGGAAGGCGTGGCGGACTTCCGGCTGCATCTTCGCGGTGTTCCACGCGACGAGCACGCGGATGCACTTCTCGAGCGCACCCGGGACGGGGATCTCGCGCCCGCAGATGAGCGGCACGTTCGCCCAGCCCAGACCCGCGCGAGCGGCATCCGCGGGGAAGGACGCGTTGAGGTCGTCGGTCACCGTAAACCAGACGTAACCGACGTCCTCGGGCCGCACTCCGTTGAGCTTCACGATCGTCTCGAGAAGCTCGAGCGTGGCTGCGTAGATTACGCGCTCCTCGTTCTTCGTGACGGTCGTCGCGCCGCGGATGCCGCGGACGGGCATCAGTCCCTCCCCGCGGCGGCCAGCCCGGACACGAACTCGCGCAGCGCGTCCGCGCGGCGCTCCGCCGGCGCGTTCCCGATGGCGTCGAGTGCGGCGCTGCCGACCACTACCGCGTCGGCGACGCCGCGGAGCGAGGCGACGTGCTCGGGTGCGCTGATGCCGAAGCCGACCGCGACCGGAAGCGTGGTGTGACGGCGCACCCGCGCGACGAAGTCCCCGACATCCGACGCGAGCGCGCGGCGCGCACCGGTCACCCCGGTGAGGGACACGCAGTACACAAA
>DASYSC010000128.1:0-11052 GCA_036003765.1 Candidatus Limnocylindria bacterium | reverse complement strand
AAGTCGCACGTCCCCGCGCCCATCCTTGAACGCGACGAGGTTCGGGATCTCGCGCGCCAGGCGCTCGAGCTGTTGCGGCGTGAGCGTCACGCTGTCGCGCGCGTAGATCGCGAGGCCGAGCGCCGTCGCGTCCGCGACCTGGCGGTAATACGCGATTAGCGCGTCGGGATCGGGATGCGCGTAGTACGGCGGAAGGACGAGTATGCCGTCGGCGCCGTCCCGCTCCGCCTGGCGCGCAAGCTCGGCGGCCACGCGCGGGCCGAACCCGACGCCAGCGATCACCGGCACGCGGCCCGCCGCGGCGTCGACGGTGGCCCGCACGACCGCCGCGCACTCCTCCGGTGTGAGGCTGAAGAGCTCGCCCGTCCCGCTGGGCGCGACGAGCGCGTGCATGCCGCTCGCGGCCAGCCAGCGCGCGTTCGCGTGCACCGCGTCGAGATCGACCGCGCCGTCGGCGGCGTAGGGCGTGATCGGGAACGCGAGCACCCCGCGGAGCCGCGGGCCGAGCGTGGCGGGATCGGCTGCGACGAGCGTCCGACTCATCGGCGGACTCGGACGACCATGTTCGTCGGGTTCACGAAGCGGAGCGCGGCGAGAAGGAGTGCGAGGCTCGTCACCATATACACGACCGCCATCGCGTCGATCTGCTGGCTGGGCCGGATCCCCGGAGCGAATGCCGCGTAGTAGAGGGCGACCACGAGCGTCGTGCTGTCCGCTCCTGACGTGAGGAACGTGAGCTCGAAGAGCGCGAGCGCACGGACGATGACGATGAGCGCGGCTGCGAGCACGCCCGGTGCGGCAAGCGGAACGAGGACGCGGGTGAAGACGCGAAGGGGCGAGGCGCCGAGGACGCGCGCCGCGCGCTCGAGGTTCGGGTCGATCTGTTCGAAGAACGGCGTGAGCAGGAGCACGACGAGCGGGAGCGCCGGCACGAGGTTCGCCACGATCACGCCCGCGGCGGTCCCGGCGAGCCGGAACTCGTAGAGCATCGTGGCGAGCGGGATCCCGTAGGTGATCGGCGGCAGCAGGAGCGGAAGCAGCAGGAGGATCTGCACGACCCCCTTGAACCGGAAGCGGCGGCGAGCGAGTACGTACGCCGCGGGCACGCCCACGAGGAGACCGATCGCGGCCACCGCGAGCGTGATGAAGGCGGTCGCGAGGAGGATCTGCGGAAGGTCGAAGTCGGTGATCGCGGCACGGAACCACCGATCCGTGAAGCCGTCCGGCAGCCAGCCACCGAACCAGCTCGTGGCGAAGGCGTCCAGGACGACCGACACGAGGATCCCGCCGACGACCAGCACGAGCACGCCGACCACCGCGTAGACGAAGAGCGCCCCGCGATCGATCCCGCCTCGCGTCGCCCGCAGCCGGTGCACGGCGACGCTCATCGCGCGCCCTCGGTGCGCATCCGCCGGTAGCCACCGGCGCGGAGCGAGAGCGCGGCGCCGACGAGCGCGAGCTCGATGACGCCCATGACGATCGCGATCGCCGAGCCCAGGGAGTAGTCGAAGTGCTCGTATGCGGCCTGCCAAGCGGCAAAGGCGATCACCCGCGTTTCGCCGGCGGGATTGCCGACGAGCACCGCCGAGGGGAACACCGAGAATGTCGCGACGAACGAGAGCGCCGCCGCGACCGCGATTCCCGGCAACAGCATCGGAAGCGTCACGCGCCAGGTGCGCTGCCACCAGCTCGCGCCGAGGACGCGCGCCGCCCGATCGAGGGCGGGATCGATGCTCGAGGCGTAGCCCAGGAGCAGCAGGAAGACCGCGGGGAAGTCCGAGATGAGCAGCGAGATGAGTGTTCCGAGGTAGTTGTGGAGAAACTGCACCGGCTGCTGCACGAGGCCGAACGCGAGGAGCGTTTTGTTCACCCAGCCAGCGGGGCCGAAGAACTGGAGCATGCCCTCCGCGATGAGGACGGTGCCGAGCGTCAACGGGATGACGAAGAGTGCGGTGATGACGCGCTGTCCCGGGACCGGCCGCCGCAGCCGGTATGCAAGCGGGAGTGCGAGCCCAACGTCGATCACGGTCGCGGGGACGGCGAGCCGCAGCGTGTTCCAGATCGAGAGCCGCTCGCGCGGGTCTCCGAAGAACGCGAGGTAGCTGCCGAGCGCGCCGTCGGCTTCGTGCTCGCCGTAGGGCTGGAACGACAGGATGAGCCCGTAGACGAACGGGTAGACGAAGAGGCCGAGCACGAGCACGACCGCGGGCGCGATAAAAAGGAGTGTCGGATCGAGCCGCCGCTTCCGGCGCGCGGGTGCCGGCGCCGACTGGACCGCATCGCGCCGAGCCGCGGGAGCGCTCACCGTACCTCGGACGGGAACACGAGGAGCCGTTCGGGCGGCAGGCGCAGGGCGACGTGGTCGCCCACGGCCCAGCGGTCGGTCGTGCGCGCGATGAAGCGCTGGCCCGAGCCCGCGTCCGCGCTCAGCTCAAAGCCCTCGCCGACGAACTCGGCGAGCTCGATCGCGGCCGCGATGCAGCCGGGCGACCCGGCCGCCACTACCTGCACGTCCCTCGGACGGATCGTCGCGACGGCGGCGCCACCCTCGGCGAGCGGGCCCCGACGCGTGCCTGTGAAAAGAAAGCCGTTCGCGGCGACGGACACCGTGTCGCCGCGGATCTCGCCCACTTGGACCGGAACGAGGTTGCGGTACCCGAGAAAATTCGCGACGTAGAGCGAGCGCGGCTGCGCGTAGAGCTCCTCCGGGGTGCCGGCCTGCTCGACGACGCCCTCGCGCATGAGCACCACGCGGTCCGCGAGCGAGAGCGCTTCTTCCTGATCGTGCGTGACGTAGAGGGTCGTGAGACCGAGCGATTGGTGGAGCCGCCGGATCTCGAGCCGCATCTCGAGGCGCAGCTTCGCATCGAGATTGCTGAGGGGCTCGTCCATGAGGATGAGCGGCGGCTCGGTGACGATCGCGCGGGCGAGAGCGACCCGCTGCTGCTGCCCGCCGGAGAGCTGCGCGGGATAGCGCTTCCCGAGCGCGCCGAGCTGCACGAGCTCGAGCGCACGCGCGACGCGACGCACCGTCTCCGGGCGCGCGATGCTCCGGACCTCGAGGCCGAAGCCGACGTTGCGCGCGACGTCGAGGTGAGGGAAGAGCGCGTAATTCTGGAAAACCATGCCGAAGCCGCGCCGTTCGGGCGGGTCGCGGGTGATGTCGCGCCCGTCGATCTCGATCGCGCCCTCGTCGGGCTCGAGGAGCCCCGCAACGCAGTTGAGGGTCGTCGTCTTACCGCACCCCGAGGGTCCGAGGAGGCTGATGAACTCGCCGCCGGCGACCTCGAGGTCGAACCCGCGGACCGCCGCCGCGTCCGCGAAGCGTTTCGTAAGCTCGCGGACGCGGAGGCTCTTGAGCTTCGGTGCGACGGTCACGCGCGACGACGGGCTCATTGCGTCTTGCCGGCGCCGACCCTCTTGTCCCAGATGTCGAACGCCGTGACCAGCGCCTTCGTCTCGAGCGGCGTCTCGATCGGGAGCTTCTTGATGAGATCGTCGAAGTCCGGCCGGACGACCGACCCGACGGCGTCCTGACTCTCCTTCGGCGCCATCGAGAGCGGCACGTTCTTCACGGCGGGGCCGGGATAGAAGAACGCGTTGTCGTAGGCCTTCGCCTGCTGCTCCGGCTTGAGCATCCATGCCGCGAGGTCCAGTGCGACCGCGAGGTGATCGCTGTCCACGCCCTTCGGGATGCAGACGTACTGAGTGTCCGCGACGAGCCGAGTCGCGATCGACGCGGCCTTGAACTCTTTGGGAACTGTGCCGAGGACGCGCACGTTGAGGTCCCAGCCCATCGTCGAAAGCGCCACGGTGCGGGCGCCCTGGCCGAGCTCCTTGAAGGTCGCCGCGGTGCCGGTCGTGTAGTACTCGACGTACTTGCCGAGCTCCTCGTAGAACGGCCAGACCTTGGTCCAGCTGTTCGGGTCGCGCGGGTTGGCTTCGCCGAGGATGTACGGGAGGCCCATGAGCATGGAGCGGCCGGGCCCGGAGTTCGCCGGCCGCGCGTAGATGAGCTGCTTCGGATTCGCCTTCGCCCACGCGAGGAAATCGTCGGCCGTCTTCGGGACGTTCGTGAGCTTGCTCGGGTTGTACGTGAACGTCGGTCCGTAGTTCCCGTAGACGACGAGGATCCCGTATCCCTGCGCGAGCTCCTGCGCCTTCGGCTGGAGGTAGTTGTCCATGAGGCTGGGGAACTTCTTCTCGTAGTCGGGCGTGATCTTCGTGAAGAGGCCCTGCTCGACGCCCGCGGAGAGCCCGTCGGAACCGGTGAGCACGAAGTGGAGCTGCACGTTGTTCGCCTGCTGCTGCGCCTTCAGCTTCGCCGGCAGCTCCGGGGCGGTCGCTGTCTCGAACTTGATGCCGCTCACGTATTTCGAGTTCTGCTTCCCGTAGTCCTCGATCGCCGCCTTCGTGAGCTGCAGCTGTCCGGCGACGTCGATGACGGAGAAGCCGATCGCGCTCTTCGGCAGGTCGGGCAGTGCGGCCGGCGCCGAGCCCGCCGCGGTCGCGGCGCCTCCGGGCGGCCGGCCGGGGCCGCACGCGGCGGTGAGCACGAGCGCGCCCGCGCCGATGAGGAATCGCCTGCGATCAACCCTGAGCTCACTAGCCGTCATCTCGATGTCCCGTTCTCTGTCGTCCACGCTGCCCCTCCTGCGGATGTAAAGTCCGGTCGCGCTCACCGGAACGGATCGCGTCGCCAGCCGGCGAAGCCAGAAGACTTACAGACTTGACGTCTAGGTGCAACATATCTTGCGCCTTCGCAAGGCAGGGGCGGTGGAACGGATGACCGAGCGGATCGATCGCCGCGAGTTCTTGCGCCGGGTCGGCCTCGGCGCTGGCGCGACCATCCTCGCGAGCTGTGTCCCGCAGACCGGCCAACCGGGGTCGACGGCGGCGCCCGGCACTTCTGCGGAGCCGCTAACGCTCCCGATCGTCAAGCAGCCATTGACCCTCAGCTACTGGGCCCCGATGAGCTCGAACGTGAGCCCGACGATGAAGAGCTTCGGCGAGATCGCCTGTTACCGCGAGCTCGAGAAGCGCACCGGCATCCACGTCGACTTCCAGCACCCACCCCTCGGTCAGGAGACCGAGCAGTTCAACCTCGTCGCGGCCTCCGGCAAATACCCGGACGTCATCGAGTACAACTGGCTGACGAACGCGCCGGGTGGTCCGGCGAGGTTCGTACGCGACGGCGTGATCGTCCGGCTCAACGAGCTCATCGACCGCTACGCGCCGAACCTGAAGCGCGTGCTCGCCGAGCACCCCGAGTGGCGCAAGATGATCATCACCGACGAAGGCGATATCTACGCCTTCCCGTTCATCCGCAGCGACCCGTTGCTCTTGGTGTCGGCCGGCCTCGCGGTCCGCCAAGACTGGCTCGACAAGCTCAGCCTCAAGATGCCGACGACGCTCGACGAATGGCGCGGGATGCTCGCGGCGTTCAAGCAGCGCGATCCGAACGGGAACGGCAAGACCGACGAGCTTCCTTTGAGCACGTGGGCAGCGACGGCGGGCGGCGGATCCGGCGCGCGGGGTGCGTTCGCGCGCTACTCGTTCATCGGAGCGTGGGGCATCGGTCAGGACTGGTACCAGGAGAGGGGCGTCATGAAATATGGCCCGCTCCAGCCCGAGTTCCGCGACTTCCTCGCGACGATGTCGCAGTGGTACAAGGACGGGCTCATCGATCCGGACGTGTTCGCGACAAATCAGGCGAACTTCGACGCGAAGATGACGAACAACCAGGTCGGCGCGGCGAGCATGCAGGGCGGCAACGGCATCGGGAAGTTCGCGGGGCTCATGGCCGGGAAGGGGACCTTCAAGCTGACCGCCGCGGCGAACCCGACGCTCAGGGCGGGGGAGCGTCCGCAGCTGGGGGCGCGCGACAACCCGTATCCAGGCCAGGGCTCCGCGGCGATCACGATCTCGAACAAGAACGTCGTCGAGACCGTCAAGATGCTCGACTACGCCTACAGCCCGGAGGGCTCGCTCCTCTTCAACTTCGGGATCGAGGGCACGAGCTACACGATGGTGAGCGGCGTCCCGACGTACGTCGACGCCGTGATGCACGACCCGAAGATCCCGTCGGCCCAGATGATCTCGCGCTTCGCGCGCGGCAACTTCAACGGGCCGTTTGTCCAGGACGTGCGCTACATCACCCAGTACTACGAGCTGCCGGAGCAGAAAGATGCACTCAAGGTCTGGACCCAGCCGACGAACGAGAAGCTCCTGCCCCCGCTCACCGTCACGCAGGACGAGAGCAAGCGGTTCGCTTCGATCATGACCGACGTCAACACGCGCTACGACGAGGTGTTCAACCGCGTGTGGTCGGGGAAGGCCGGGCTCGACGAATGGGACGGTTTCGTGCGCGGGCTCCGCGGCATGAGCATCGACGACGCGTTGAAGATCCAGCAAGCGGCGCTCGACCGGTACAACAAGCGACCGTCCTAGCGTGAGGGCGGCCGGCTCGCTGGACCTCGCCGCCCGCGTACCGCTCGCGCCCAGGCGCGGGGCGTGGCAGGCGGTCCTTCGTGACCTGCGCCGCAATCGCCACGTCTACCTCATGCTCGTGCCGGTCGTCCTCTACTACCTCGTCTTCCACTACGGGCCGATGTATGGCGCGGTCATCGCATTCCAGGACTTCAACCCGGTGAAGGGCGTGCTCGGCAGCAAATGGATCGGGCTCCAGAACTTCCAGGAATTCTTCGCGAGCGTGTACTTCGCGCGGCTCATGGTGAACACCGTCGCGATCAGCATCCTCGATCTCGTGTTCGGGTTCCCCGCACCGATCATCCTCGCCCTGTTGCTGAACGAGCTGCGCTGGAACCCGTTCAAGGGCCTCGTGCAGACGGTGACGTACCTGCCGCATTTCATCTCGGTCGTGGTGGTCGTGGGGATGCTCTTCGACTTCTTCGCGCGCGATGGCCTCGTGAACGACCTCATCGGCTCGGCCTCGCCCACGGCGTTCATGCAGTCGCCCGAATGGTTCCGCCAGCTCTTCGTGGGATCGGGGATCTGGCAGCAGGTCGGCTGGGGGTCGATCGTGTACCTCGCCGCGATCGCGAACATCGACCCGCAGCTCTACGACGCCGCGAAGGTCGACGGCGCGAGCCGCTTCAAGCTCATCCGTCACGTGACGCTGCCGGGGATACTCCCGGTGATCGTGATCCTCCTCATCCTGCGACTCGGATCGATCATGAGCGTCGGCTACGAGAAGATCATCCTCATGTACAACCCGCTCACGTACGAGACCGCCGATGTCATCTCCACGTACGTGTTCCGGCGGGGGATCCTGCAGGCCGACTTCTCCTTCAGCGCCGCCGTCGGGCTCTTCAATTCCGTCATCAACTTCGGCCTGCTCATCGCGGCGAACCGGATCAGCCGGCGGCTCACGGATTCCAGCCTGTGGTAGGTGCGCGACGCATCCACCTGAAGGAGAGCCCGGGAGAGCGGCTGTTCGGCATGGGGAACGTCGCGCTGATGCTCGCGCTCATCGTGGTGACGCTCTATCCGCTCCTGTACGTGGTCTTCGCGTCGCTCAGCAACCCGACGCTGCTCGCGGGGCACCGCGGGCTGCTCTTCGGGCCGCTCAGCCTCAGCCTCGAAGCCTACCGGCGCGTGTTCGAGAACCCGATGATCCTCATCGGCTATCGCAACACGCTCTTCTACGTGATCGTCGGCACGACACTGAACGTCTTCATGACCGCGCTCGGCGCGTACGCGCTCTCGCGGCGGAACCTGCTGCTCAAGAACCCGATCATGTTCTTGATCGTCTTCACGATGTTCTTCGGTGGCGGCCTTATTCCGACCTACCTGCTCGTCGGCCAGACGCTCCACATGCAGGACACCCCGTGGGCGCTGATCGTCCCCGGCGCTATCACGACGATCAACCTCATCATCATGCGAACCGCCTTCAACGCGGTGCCGGCGTCGCTCGACGAGGCGGCGCGGCTCGACGGCGCGAACGACTGGACGATCCTCTTCAGGATCTATCTGCCGCTCTCGTTGCCGGTCGTCGCCGTGATGATCCTCTTCTACGGCGTCGCCCACTGGAACTCGTTCTTCCCGGCGATGGTGTATCTCCGGACCCGCGAGCTCTACCCCCTGCAGCTCGTGCTCCGCGAGATCCTCATCTCGAGCAACGTCCAGAACATGACGACCGACGTCTCGAGCGGCGACGTATTCGCCATCGGCGAGACCATCAAGTACGCGACGATCGTCGTCGCGACCCTCCCGATCCTGTTCGTCTACCCCTTCCTGCAGCGCTACTTCGTGAAGGGCGTGATGATCGGAGCCATCAAGGAATGAGCGCCGCCCTGCTTCGGGCGGTCGGCGACGGCCTCGCGAACGACACGCGCGCGCTCCAGTCGGCCATCGACGAGACGGCTCGTCACGGCGGCGGCACCGTGCGGATCCCAGCGGGCCGCTACGTGACGGGTTCGCTCGTGCTTCGCGACAACATCACCCTGCATCTCGAGGCCGGGGCCGTCCTCCTCGGAAGCCCGGACCCGGCGGAGTATCCGCCCGTCGAGGCGCGCTGGGAGGGCCGCCACCAGCTCACACACGCGCCGCTCATCGGCGGGCAGGGCCTCCGGAACGTGGCGATCACAGGGCGGGGCACGATCGACGGACGTGGCGCGCCGTGGTGGGCGAAGCACCGCCAGAAGACCCTCGAGCTGCCGCGGCCGCGGCTCATCTCGTTCGCGGACTCGTCGAACGTCCTCGTCGAGGGCATCACCGCGACGAACTCACCGGCCTGGACGATCAACCCCGTACGGTGCGAGAACGTCACCGTGACGAACGTGACGATCTTCAATCCCGCCGACTCGCCGAACACCGACGGCATCAATCCCGACTCGTGCCGCGACGTGCGGATTTCCGACTGCCACATCGACGTCGGCGACGACTGCATCACGCTCAAGTCCGGCATCGAGACAGAGGACCCTTCCAAACGCGGGCCGTGCGAGAACATCGCGATCGCGAACTGCACGATGGCGCACGGTCACGGCGGGGTGGTCATCGGGAGCGAGACGAGCGGGGACGTGCGCAACGTGGTCATCGCGAACTGCATCTTCACCGGCACCGAGCGCGGCATCCGCATAAAGACGAGGCGCGGCCGCGGCGGCGTCGTCGAGGACGTCCGCGCGACGAACATCATCATGCGAGATGTCCTGGTCCCGTTCACGATGAACCTCTACTACAACTTCCTCGCGAAGGGCGACGCCGTGGTTGCCGACAGAGGACCTCGCCCCGTCGACGACGGGACCCCGCGCGTGCGTCGGATCCGCTTCGGCGAGATCACGGCGCGCGACGCGCACTACGCCGCGGCCTTCCTCTGGGGATTGCCCGAGATGCCCATCGAGGACGTCGCGTTCAGCGATGTCACGGTGGTCATGTCGACGGACGCCCGCGAAGGCATACCCGAATACGCCGACGGCCTCGAGCCGATGCGGGGCGCGGGCTTCTTCGCGCGGAACATGCGCGGCTTGCGCCTGGACCGCGTGGACATCAGTGGACAGGCCGGCGAGCCGTTCCTGCTGCGGGACGTGAGCTGAACGTGCGCACGACGGAGACGGCGTGGTCCGCGCGAGCCGCCGACGCCCTCATCAGGCGCGAGCCGGTCGTGGGGACGCGCTGGGCCTACGAGTGGGCGACGCTCCTCAAGGGCGTCGATCAGGTCCGGCGAGCGACCGGCGACCGCCGGTACCTCGAGTACATCAGGTCGAACGTCGACCGGTTCGTCGGGGACGGCGGGATCGCGACGTACACGCGGGGGGTCTACGACCTTGACAGCGTCGCCGGCGGCCCGCTGCTGCTCTCGCTCTATCGCGAGACGGGCGAGGAGCGCTACCGCGCGGCTGCGGCGATCCTTCGCGAGCAGCTGCGCGCCCAGCCACGTACGCCGAGCGGTGGCTTCTGGCACAAGCGCATCTACCCGGACCAGATGTGGCTCGACGGCATCTACATGGCCGGTCCGTTCTACGCCGAGTTCGCGATCATCTTCGATGAGCCGGAGGGGCTCGACGACGTGGCGAGGCAGATCACGCTCATCGCCGAGCGGACGCGTGACGAATGCACCGGCCTGCTCCGACATGCCTGGGACGAGAGCAGGCGCGAGCGCTGGGCCGACCCCGCGACGGGGCGCTCGCCGTGCGCCTGGGGCCGCGCGCTCGGGTGGTTCGTGATGGCGCTCGCCGACGTTTTGGAGCTCCTGCCCGAGCGCTCGGCGCAGCGTGATCAGATCGCGCCGGTGCTCGCCGACACGATGGAGGCGGTGA
Source organism: Candidatus Limnocylindria bacterium (assembly GCA_036003765.1). Classification (GTDB taxonomy): domain Bacteria; phylum Chloroflexota; class Limnocylindria; order P2-11E; family P2-11E; genus 3-1-20CM-2-70-9. The sequence goes on along the minus strand of DASYSC010000128.1, from coordinate 775 downwards.
AGCGCGTCCAGGACGACGCGAGCGGTGTGTGGTGGCAGGTGCTCGACCAGGGCGGGCGCGAGGGCAATTACCTCGAGGCCTCGGCCTCGTCGATGTTCGTGTACGCCGCCGCGAAGGGCGTCCGTCTCGGCCATCTCGGTCAGGCGCACCTCGACGTGGCGCGCCGGGGCTACGAGGGCATCCTCCGGCGATTCGTCGCCACGAGCGCCGACGGCGACATCACGCTGCACGGCACCTGCGCTGGGACCGGCCTGGGCCGGCGGCCGGACGAGCCGGATGCGACCTATCGCGACGGGTCGTACGACTACTACGTGCACCGCGCTCTCGAGACGAACGATCACCGCGGGCTCGGCGCCTTCCTCATGGCGAGCGTCGAGCTCGAGCGCGCGTCCCGAGCGGAGTGAGACGGTTCGGTGCGGTCTCGTCGCTCGCGCTTGTCGCGCTCGCGGCGTGCGCAGGCTCCCCGCCGGTGACCGCGCCCGGAGCGGTGGCACGGACCCCGGCCGTGCTGCTCATGGACCGGGCCGCGCTCGCGAGCGTGCGGGCGGGGGCGCTCTCCGGCAGCGCGGAGCTGGGCGCGGCGATCACGGAGCTTCGACGCGCCGCCGATTTGGCACTCGCGGCGAGGCCGGTGTCAGTCACGGAGAAAACAGTCGCGCCTCCGTCAGGCGATCCGCACGACTACATGAGTCTCTCCATCTACTGGTGGCCCGACTCGTCGAAGCCCGACGGCCTCCCGTACCTGCAACGCGATGGACAGATCAATCCCCAGGCC
>DASYSC010000127.1:0-4990 GCA_036003765.1 Candidatus Limnocylindria bacterium | reverse complement strand
AGCATGAACCCGGTGATCCACGTCTTCAAAAGCGAGATAGCTGACGCCGATGGCCACTTCTACGTCGCGCGAGCGGTCGGGCGCGCGCGAAAGAACGGCACCTGGGTCGGCTGGATCGAGTTCACCCCGCGCGGCACCGGCGGGATGGTCCGGAAGAGCCCGGTGGAGACAACGCAGCCGAACCGTGCCGCGCTTGACTACTGGGCGAGCGGACTCGAGCCCGTCTACCTCGAAGGCGCGCTCGAACGCGCCATCACGTCGCGATCCGGCTCGCGCGCGTCGTCGAGGTAGACGACCGAGTCGTACCCGAGCAGCTTGAAAAGCCTGTTCTGCGCGACGAGCAGCCGCAGCGCCTCGTCGCCGGTGGCGGCGTACTCGTGCACCGTGTTCTGCGGGACGTAGACCAGATCGCCCGCCGAGAACTTCCAGCGCGTCGGCTCCTTCGCGATCCGTGCCTGATAGCGCTCGCCGATCTCCGCCTCGACGTCCCACTGCAGGCACTCGCCCCGCCCTGACAGAACGAACGCAACCTCGTCGGCCATATGCCAATGCTTAGCGGAGCGCGAGCCGCGCGCGATCTCCTGCTCGTAGACATCGACGCTGCTTGTGCGGACGTCGGTGCGCTGCGGCGAGCTGATCACCCGCACCCGGCCGTCGCGCGTGGTCTCCCACTTCGTGTCGGCCTTTTTCACGACCTTCTTCTTGTCGGTCGCGCCCGGCGTCCAGAGCTGCGTCCAGTCGCGCGGCGGCTCGTAGCTCGCGCCATCTTCGAACGGTTTGCTACGTCCCTGCTGGATCATGCCGAGCGTCATCCACGTCGCCTTGGCCTTGATCACGAGGGCCAGCGCGCGCTCGGTTTGGCTCGCGTTGAAGTGGCGGTGCACCGAATCGGTGTGGACGATGACGAAGTCGTCCTTCTCCCAGTCGTAGCGCTTCCCGTCGTGGATCTCGTAGCCCTTGCCCTCGAGGATGTAGAACTGTGCCTCGTTCTGATGGCCGTGGCCGTGGTTCGAACCGGCGGGCTTCAGCTCGACGAAATGCACCTGGAGCGTCTGAGTAAGGAAGGGCTCGTCTCCTGGGCCGAGCATCCACCAGGTCCGCGAGAGCCCTTCGTCGGAGTCGCCGGAGTGGCCGACCGTCGCGTCGTCGGTGACCGTCCCGGCACGCCGGACGCGCGGCGCGGCTCGCTGGCGGCGGCGGAACTCGGAGAGCCCGTAGGTCTCGGAGCTGATACCGCGTAGGAAGACGCGGCCTTCTTCGTCGGCCACCGGCGCACCCCTGTTTTCATTGATCTGAGAGGACGGTCGAATGGTATAACCTTTGGCCGCCGCCACCCGGTGCGTCGGCGGCGCGGAGGTGGCGGGAGATGCGCAGGGTTTCACGCGCGCTCGTTCCGATCACGGTCCTATCGCTGATCCTCGCGGCCTGCGGGGCCACGACGACGACCCCGGGGCCATCGGCATCGGCCGGCGCGAGCGTCGCGCCGGACCTCATCAAGATCAAGGCCTCCTACGGCAATGTCACCCCGGCGAACATCGCTCCGTTCCTCGCCAAGGAGCTCGGCCTCTTCGCCAAACGCGGCCTCGACGTCGACCTCCTGCTCATCGACGGTGGCGCGCCCTCGGCCGCGGCGCTCATCGCGGGCCAGGTGCAGTTCGCGAACTTCGGCGGCACCGAGACAATGAGCGGCGTCGCCGGCGGCGCGGACATCGCGGCGATCGCCCTCTTCGTGCCGGTCTCGCCTTGGCAGCTGCTCGCGAAGACCGACTACAAGACACCCGATGACCTCCGGGGCAAGGTCGTCGGGGTCGCGTCCAAGGGCGGCTCGAGCGAGGTCGCCGCCGATCTTTCGCTGCAGCGACTCAAGCTCGATCCGAACAAGGACGTCACCAAGACCGCGCTCGGGTCGGTCGCGAACCTCACCAAGGCGATGCTCGGCGGCGCCGTGTACGCCGGGCCGGGTCACCCTCCAGACACAGTGCTTCTGCTCAAGAGCGGCTTCAAGGTCATCGTGGACCTCGCCGCGGAGAAGATCCCGGCGACCGACAACTGCACGATCGTGCGCAAGTCCTATATGGCCTCGAACCGCCAGACCGTTCAGGCGTACATCGACGCGGAGATCGAGGCGATCGCGGTGGCGAAGAAAGACAAGCCCACCACGATGAAAGCGCTCGGCAAGCTCCTCAACCTTGACGACCAGGAAGCGCTCGGCCAGGCCTACGACTTCTACGTCACGCAGATCATCCCGATCTATCCGCACGTCACCCTGGACACCTTCAATTACGCGAGGGATGCGCTGGCCGCGACGAATCCGGCCGTGAAGAACCTCGATGTGACGAGGGCGATCGACGATTCCTTCGTCGCCGACGCGGAGAAGCGCGGGGTCGGGAACAAATAGCCGAGCAGCGGTACGGGTCCGACGTTGTCGTCGACCTGCTCCGGGCGTTCGGGGTCGAGTACGTCGCCCTGAACCCCGGAGCGTCCTACCGAGGTCTTCACGACTCCCTCGTCAACTACGGCGGGAACAAGCCGGAGATCATCCTCTGCACCCACGAAGAGATCGCGGTGTCCATCGCTCACGGGTACGCCAAGGCGACCGGGCGGCCCATGGCCGCGGCCGTCCACGACGTCGTCGGTCTCCTCCACGCGACGATGACCATCTACTACGCCCACGTCGACCGTGCGCCCGTGCTCGTCCTCGGCGGGACGGGGCCGGTCGATCGGAGCAAGCGCCGCCCGTACATCGACTGGATCCACACTGCGCTCGTGAACGGCAACGCGGTACGCGACTACACGAAGTGGGACGACCAGCCCGCGACCGTGGCCGACTTCCCCGCGTCGTTCGCGCGCGCTTACCGCATCGCGACGACCGAACCGTGTGGCCCGGTCTATCTCTGCTACGACGCGGGACTGCAGGAGGAGAAGCTCGCGCGACCGATCGACGTGGCCGACATCGCGGCGGGCGCGCGCCCGAGCCCCGTGCAGGCCGACCCCGCGGCGATCGCGCGAGCGGCCGAGATCGTCGCGGCCGCCGAGCGGCCGGTCATCGTGACCGAGTTCACCGGTCGGCATCCCGAAGCCGTCGCGGAACTCATCGCGCTCGCCGAGGAGACGGCCTCCGCGGTCATCGACCTCAACGGACGCGTCAACTTCCCGAACCGCCACGAACAGAACCTCACCGGCGGCGACGCGCTCGCTGACGCCGACGTCGTCATGCTCATGGACGTCGGCGATCCGTTCCGCGCCCTGAACGAGCTCGATCGCCTCACGAACGAGAAGAAGCCACGCATTCCGGCGGGGTGCGCAGTGGTCGACGTCGGACTCGCCGAGCTCCGGCAGAGCAAGTGGTCCGAGGACCTCGGCCAGTTCCAACCCGTGAGCCTGTCGATCGTCGCGGACACGAGCCTCGCGATCCCGGCGCTGCGCGTCGCCGTCCGCGAGCGCGGCACGCCCGATCGCTCAGCGCGCTGCGCGGAACTGCGACGCAAGCATGACGAGATCCGCGCCCGTTGGGAGCGCGATGCTCGGGAGGACTGGGACGCGTCGCCGCTCACGGCGCCGCGGCTCGCCTCGGAGATCTGGCCGGTGATCAAAAGCGAGGACTGGATCCTCACCTCCAACACCCTCGAGGATTGGGCGCTGCGGCTCTGGGACATCGACGGGCCGCGCCGGCATCCGGGGCGGTCGTTTGGCACCGCGACGCAGATCGGGACCTCGCTCGGCGTGGGGCTCGCCTACCGCGGGACGGAGCGGCTGGTCGTGGACATCCAGCCGGACGGCGATCTCCTCTACGACCCGGGCGCGCTCTGGACAGCGGCGCACCACCGAATTCCGCTCCTGGTCGTCATGTACAACAACCGCGCCTACTACAACGACTGGGAGCATCAGCTCCGCGTCGCGCAGCATCGCGGCACGCCGAAAGAGAACGCGCGCGTCGGTCAGGAGCTCGACGACCCGGCTCCCGACTTCGCGATGCTCGCGCGCTCGTTCGGCTGGCATGCCGAAGGACCCATCGCCGATCCCGCGAAAGTGCGCCCCGCCCTCGAGCGCGCGCTCGAGGTCGTCCGGCGCGAGAAGCGCCCCGCGCTCGTCGACACGATCGTCCGCCATCGCCAGGAGAAGCGCTTTCGCTAGTAGGAGGAGAGATGCGAGGACTCGTCACGCTCATCGTGTTCGCTGGCATCGTCATGGCCGCGTGTGGGGGCGGAACGGCCGCACCCTCACCTGCCGTCTCCGCAACCGGGGTGGCGACCGCGACGCCGCTCACGCCGATCAGCGTCAAGGCGGCCTACACGAACCTCACCGGCGACAGCCTCCCGATCTGGACGGCCATGGACGCCGGCATCTTCAAGAAGAACGGCCTCACCGTCGACCTGGTGTCGATCGACGGCGGCTCGCGCGGGATGGCCGCGCTTCTCGCAAACAGCATCGAGATCGTGAGCCTCGGCGGTGCCGAATGTCTCTCTGCCACCGCGAGCGGCGCGAAGATCACGGTAACCGCGGTGCTCACGCCCGTTTTCCCCTATCACCTCATGGCCGCGCCGGAGATCAAGACAGCGGCGGACCTCAAGGGCAAGAAGATCGGTATCTCGAGCCCCGGCGGCTCGGCAGACATTGCGACGCGCAAGGCGCTCAAAGCGCTCGGGCTCGACCCTGAGAAGGACGTGACGCTGATCGCGCTCGGCTCGCACGCCCAGCGCACCGCGGCGCTCTTCGCCGGCTCGATCCAGGCGGCGGTGGACGATCCGCCGAACACGGCCGAGCTCATCGACCGCGGCTTCCACAGCGTGTACGACCTCGCCGGGCAGAAGCTCGCGACGGCGCAGACCGCGGTCGTGGTGCAGACCTCGGTCCTTTCGACGAAGCGCGAGGCGATGCAGCGCTGGATCGATTCGCTCGTTGAGGCCGTCGCCTACATGAAGAAGAACAAAGCGCAGACGGTGGCGATCATGAAGAAGTACTTCGGCGCCGACGCGGCGGCCAAGGGCTA
>DASYSC010000126.1:0-14895 GCA_036003765.1 Candidatus Limnocylindria bacterium | reverse complement strand
TTCTCGCTCCAGAGACTGCGGCAGCTTTGGGTCGCGCGATCGAGGCCGAACTCGCAAAACGCTCGGCCTGCGTACTTCTCAGGACTCCGGCCGAAATAAGCGCCGTCGCTACTTGGTCGGCTTCGGCTTCTCGGTGCTGGCGCCCGAGCAGCACTTTCCGCAGCAGGCTCCACAAGCACAGGCCATGAAGGCACCTCCGAGTGGTTTGACGCAACGCTATTGCGCGTACGGATGGCGGCCCGCACTAGCATCGAAACGTGCCGCACGGCGGACCGGACGGTCGTTGGATCAAGTGCGACGCCACGGGACACTGTGAGTGGACCGGCCGCGATTCCCTGCGAGCCGCGCGGCGGCGGCTATTCGAAGCGAGCCGCGGCGACCTCCCTAAAGGGGTGACCGTTGAGACCACCTGCGGCGTTCGCGCTTGTGTGAACCTCGACCATCTACGCGTGACGCGACTTAGCTCCGCTGTTCCGATGTGTCGACGCGGTCACGAGCTCACGGCCGCGAATGTGGTCCGCCACCGCGACGGGCGCATTGCCTACTGCCGGACCTGTCGAAACGACCGGCGGCGAGAGCTGTACCGGCGGGATACGGTCTACGCCCAGCGCGAGGTCGAGCGGCAGCGACAAAGGCGCTCGCGCTCATGAAGAGATCTCGCGCCCTTTTCTTATGCATTCACAACTCGGCTCGATCGCAGATGGCCGAGGGTCTTCTGCGCCAGCTCGCGGGGGATCGGTTTGACGTGTTCAGCGCAGGGATCGAGGCGGGCAGCCTACGGCCCGAGGCGGTCGCCGCGATGAAAGAGATCGGCGTCGACATTTCAATGCAGCGGTCCAAGTCAGTCGACGAGTACGCGGGTCAGCCGTTTGACGTCGTCGTTACGACGTGCGACGAAGCGAAGGAAGCCTGTCCGCTATTCCCTGGCGCCCAGCGGATGCTGCATTGGAGCGTCCCGGATCCCGCAGGCGTCGATGGTGACCCTGGACGCCGCGCCGTCGCCTTTCGTGCAGCGCGGGACATGCTGCGCCAGAAGATTCAAGAGGTCTTGTCGACCGGCTAGATACAGTCTCTGTGGGCGGTGGGCCACGAGAATGAGGCGGCCCGGTTGGGATCTACGCCGTGACCACGCTCAGATGTCACAACACAAGCCGCCCTGTTCCAACACGCGTCGTCGCGGGAACACTGGTACGGAGGACGACTCGAGGGCTAGATGGGCGTGACGATGAATGAGCACAGATTTCCACTCACTGCGGAACAAGCAGGCCGGATTCGTCGTGCCGCTGAGGATGTCCTACGACGTGCGCTTCCAGTTCTCATCGAGGAGCGTGTGTTGCCGCGCTCGCGGTACCGGCCATGGATTCGCATGGCAAAGGACTACTACGGTCACGCCGTGCCGGCCAGTGACCTAGCCGAGCTGCTCAAGGCGGAGCTTCCCGAACGCTTCGCGGAGAAGATCCCAGCTGTCGACTACCCATGGACCTATGGAGGCCCGCTAGTAGAGGCTGCCGTCGCGGCCGCGACCCATGCGGATCAGCCATACGAGGTCGCTTCGCCGTCAGTGCAGCGGGTGCTCGACGAGTTCATAGACAAACTTCAGGCAACGCCCCGTTTGACGGTGCTGCTGGTTGTCACAGATATCGATGTCGAGCACCCTGCAATGTCGCAGGGTTACGCCGATCCCCTTGGGGAGGAGATTGCGATCGCGGGCGTTCGTCTAATACGAGTCGAGAACCAGCCCGAGCGTTTCATCGAGCTGGAGGTGCCCTCGGCCGGCTACGAAGTGGAACGACTGGACGTTGTCGCTTACCCCGGGCCAGCGGTCCTCTTCGTCTCAACTGTCGAGTCGATCGTCGGACTAGACACGCGATCGAGCACTGCTCGGCGGCGAGCGGCGCAACTGCTGGCTGCGATTCGCCTTGCGACAAACACGAGTGCTCGGGCGCTGCTCGTTGTTGAGGGCGAACCCGACCGCGTGCACAGATACGGACCCGTGATCACGCCTCTTCGCCAACCTTGGTTCCGATATGGCCACCGCCCGGTGACACTCGGCGGTCGTCATGTGCCATCGATCGAGGCCCTCGCCACTCTCATTGGGCGATTGGAGGACAACGCAGCCGATAGCACACCCGTAAGGCTGGCCATTGGGCGATTCGGCCGATCGATCGATGAAACCGCCACGGGGATTTCCGACCAGGTGGTCGACTTGGCCGTTGGCCTTGAGGCTGCTCCTGCTGGCACAGAGAGGACAGAGATTGGTCTCCGCCTCCGCCTGCGTGCAGCTCAGTTGCTTTCCAACGACGGCGACTCTCCGGAGCAGATCTATTCAGACGTCGGCGGACTCTATGAGCTGCGTTCGACCATCGTGCACGGCGGCGTCCTCTCCGAACGGAGCGTGGAAAGGGTAATTACGCAAATAACCGGCGCGGCACGAGCTCGGGGCTCGGCTGAGCGGTACGCTCTCGCACTGGATCGATGGCGCGACCTTCTACGCCGCGCCATCCTCGCTCGCATCGCTCTGCAGAGCGCAGCTGTTGCCTGGCCTATCGGGCCGCGCCGTCGCCCCCAGTTTGACGTTGATGGCTACCTGGCCAGCGACACCGCACGAGCCGAGTGGAAACGCCATATTCGCGACTACTGGGGCGAACGCGGGCTCACCAGCGCGATTGAGCGAGCTTCAAACCTGCGGCTGACGCTGGGCGGGCACGAGCCGGACGGTGGCGCCTCGCCGGCATCGTGAGCCGTACGATCGGCGCGTGCCCGACTGCGATGTGGACCTGCAGTCTCTTACCCCGGCGACACTCGCGTCTGGCGAGCGTGGTTCTCGTCGAGCTCCGCGACGGCAAGGGTGCTCAAGGAAACGGCCATCTTCGGCGCTCCCTTCGACGCTCCCGCGTGGCGCGCCAGTGGGTCGAGCGCATGTGACGATCGCGCAGCCTCGGCTCGCCCAAGTCGTTGCGGGGATTGAAGGGGGCATTCGATCGCTTCGGATTTCAGAGCGGAAGACGGGACTCGAACCCGCGACCCTCACCTTGGCAAGGTGATGCTCTACCAACTGAGCCACTTCCGCACGCGTCCGGAAGACTTCCGAACGAGTGAATTATAGCTTCGCCTTCGAAGAGTTCCGGAACAGCAGCATCGACGCGGTGAACCCGTGCACGAAATTGCGTCCACCCACCGGGCCGAGCTCGCCCGCTGCAAAGAAACCCGCGACCGGGATGTCGCCGAACGCGCCGCGAACCGCGCCGATGTCGTGATCGGGCTGGCCGAACATGCCGAGTCCGCGACCGTTGCATGAGAAGAGCAGCGCGGCCGCGACCGGTGAGTCCCGCTGCGTGTCGAGCGTCGCCCGCAAGTCCTCGCGAGCGGAGTCGGCATCGCGGACCTGGAACTGGATCGTCTGCCCCACTTCGGCCATATCGCTGATCGCGATCGCACCTTTCTCCTGATCGATGCCGACGAGATTGCGGATCACGAAGTCACCTCGGCCGAGCTCCGCCTTGAGCTCGTTCGTGGCCTGCCCGACATGCAGCCCGCGCCGCATGAGCAGCTGATCGCGCTCCGTCGCGGTCGCATAGAGCTCTTCGATGCGCTTGACCGCGGGCTGTCCGCCGAGCTCGAACACCACGTTCCGCTCAGCCCGCGTGATCGCGAACGTCTCTCCAACGGGGCGGCAGCCCTGGGACACGAGCGCGGTCGCGCCACGGGCGCCTTCGAGGATCGCTCCGACGGCGCCATCGGCGAGGATCTCGTCGTCGTAGATGAGACGGGTGCGGCCGGCGACGATCCCGCCCGACGCCATCCCACCGACGATCGGAAGTCCCGGCGCGTGTTCGTTCAAATGATCCAGCAGCAGATGCGCCGGGAAGGTGTAGGGGTCGGCGAGCATGACCAGCACGCTGTCCGGAGCGCGGGTCGGGACTTCCTCGAGCCCGTCGAAGACGCCGTGCTCCTCTTCCTCCGAGTACGTCAGCGTGAACGGGCGCACGGTGACGCCGGGGAAGATGCCGGCCCACGCGGCGACGGCGGGAGCGTCCTCGACCTCGCGACTGCCACCGATCACGCCGCCCGCGACGCAACCGAGCAGCGTCCCGCCACCCAGGCTGGCGTTCGCGCTCTGGAGGATGGTTTCGAGCTCGTCCTCGAACTGTGGCGCCACGAAGAGGAATGCGAGATCGGGGATAGCCCCTTCGAGCGGACCGAGGGCATCGCCGAGCGCGTCCTGGGTCGCCGCGAGGCCGGACCTGCGCGTGGACAGCCCAGCCCCGACGCGTATGGCCGCGAGTCGGGTAGTCATTCGGTGCCGAGGGCCAGAATCGAACCGGCGACACACGGTTCTTCAGGTGATGCGTTCATGAAATCGCGCATTTGCTCGGGTTTTCCATCGATTGCTCGATTCTAGGTCCCCACAACTCATGGTTTGGTCAGTTATGTGGTGATCAGATCGCCCGCGCATCCATCGACTCGGGGAGCTGCTTGAGATGGGTGATCGAGACGCGGCCGATGTTTCTGCGGAGCATGGCCTGTCCTTTCAGCCGAGCGCTTCCATGATGCCGCTGCCGGTCCACCCGGCCTCGCAGCGGTATCTGGCAGCAGCACTCGTCGCAACGTCAGTTCGTCCATTCGCGAAATCGCCGACGATCTCAGAGGCGGGTCGAGAGTGCAATCTTGGATCGCGGGGTCGATTCTCGACCTCGCCTCAGAGAATCTAGCGAGCTCGAAACTGTCTAGGGAGCCGGGAGGGTAGGTCCGCACGTTGGCGGTGTTCCGCCGCCCCTCACACCGGTCCTGTGGTTCGCGCCGAAGTTCCGATTCTTTGCCAGGTTCGCGTGAGCGCATGCCTTACCCGGTGAAAATGCATCTGCGGCCGGCGGTGGCGAGGGCACCTGGCCAGGATCGGCCGACGCCGTTCCGCCGCTAGCAAGCGTGAGCGCGAAGATCACCATGCCGCACGAGAAGAGTCGCTTCAAAGACGAGTACCTCCCGAAGTCAGAACGGTCCAGCCGACTGAGCATTAGGAGCGGACTCACATCGAATCCGCTCGGATACAGGGTCTTCAACGCGATGGCGCGGTGCAGTAGTGCTGGCCAGGATCCCAAGGACGTACCCTCGAGACGGAGACGCTACCCTCGCGACGCTGCGGGAATCGAACGATGGAAACGATGGGAGGGGTACCGCCACAGTAGGAAGAGATGCCCTCCACGACCACCCACAGCATTTGCGAGTGCCCCGTGCCTGAGCGCGCACGGCACTTCGGCCACGCCTCTCAGGAAACGAGATTGGCGATTTTCCAGGAACTCGCGCTGTGCCGAGGGCCAGAATCGAACTGGCGACACACGGTTCTTCAGACCGTTGCTCTACCAACTGAGCTACCTCGGCGGAATGGGGACCGCATGGCGTCCGATCGATGTCTGGCACATCCGCCACAAGCAACGGTCCTACAACTGAGGATACCAAGCGAAAGTCGACGGGGAGCCCAGGAGGGCCTCCCCGTCACCACAACGCCGCGGAGTCGCTAGTCGCGCGCAGCTGCCAGCGCGTTCACCAGCCCTGCGCCGAAGTAGCTGTTGCTGCCAGGGCCGCCGGTGCAGACCTGGAGCGGCACCTCGAAGAATTCGACACCCGGATCGTGGGCGGTCGGGCAGGGCAGCTTCGTCGCCGTCCTCCGCAGGGCCGCGGCGACCGCGCCGGGTGACATCCCCGGGTGGGCGGCGCGGATGAGCGCGGCCACGCCCGCCGCGTGGGGCGCCGCCATCGACGTTCCGTTCAGCCAGGCGTAGAAGTTTCCGGCCGGGTCGACGACAAGACGATTGATCGATGCCTCGAGCGCGAGATCCAGCGCGGTCGACGAATAAGGCGCGAGCACCCGTCCGCGAGCCGAGTTGAACGTCGGCGTCTGGAAGCGGGAGCCGCCCGGCGCGGTGACATCGGTGATCATCCCGGTCGTCGAGTACCACGCGAGTAGGTTCTGCGCCCCGGTGGCCGTGACGACCACGACCCCGGAGATCTCGGTCGGCAGCGTGACGCAGCTGTTGTTCACTGGTCGCGTGACCGCGGCGTCAGGCGGGAAGTCCGGGCTGATCTCGTCCACGACCGGGTGGTTGAGGTCGATGCCTTCGTTGCCCGCGGCAGCCACGAGCACGACGCCCTGCTGTTGCGCGTAGCTGGCGGCACGCGAGATCGCCTGGACGATCGCCTTTTGCTCCTTGTCGTTGCGGCAGTTGAAGAGCCACGGGTCGGCGAAGAAGCTCATGCTCACGACATCCAGCTTCTGGTCGCCGGCGTAGATGAGCGCGTCCACGACCGAATCGGTGAAGAAGAAGCCGTTCGCGGTGCCCGCCTTGAGCGCGACGATCGTCGCCTCGGGCGCGACGCCCGTGGTCCCGGTGCCGTTGATCGGCGCGGCGATCTCACCCGCCGTATGCGTGCCATGCCCCGCGTAGTCCTGGAGCGCGGCCTTGTTGGAGCAGCTTCCACGCGTGACCTGCTCGGCCGGCAGCGAGGTCGGCGTCGTCGGGTAGATGAACACGCACGACGCGGCCACGTCCACGTTGGAGATCAGGTCGCCGTGATGGAGGTCGACGCCGGTGTCCATGACGCCGACCCTGACACCTTTGCCTTTGTTCACGGCATACGAGCCGGACGACGTCGCGTTGATCGCTCGCATGTCCCACTGGCACGGACCCAAGGGATCCGGGCCGGTGGCGACCGAGACGCCGTAGAGCGCCGCGCACGCGCTCGCCTCGGAGGCCTGCGTGTGGGTATTCGCGGGCACGCTCGCGACGCTTGCTTCCCTCTCAAGGAAGCCGCCGTTCCGAGCCGCGCCGACGATCCCGGCGGACCGCTCCACCGCCGACACGAAATTGGCGTTGGACGACCCGACGGTCGCGATCCCCAGCTTGTTCAGGCCGAGGACTTCGCCGCCTGCCCCTTGGATTGCCGCTTCGGCCGAATCCATCGCGGTTTGGTCGAAGATGACGATGTATTGCTGCACGCCGGACGCGGCACGCGTTGTTCCGCCCGCCAGGATCGTAGATGCCACGACGCAGAGCCCGACCAAGACGCCGAGAACCCTGGAACTGTTCACCATCTCCCCCATCCTTCGATTGGCTGAGCGATCGACGAAGCCCAGCGGTGCGTGAGCATAGTCGCGGCGGCGAAAGGCTGAGCGGCCGCTGGCACGGCGCGTGCGAAATGCCGCATCGTGGTGGGCATGTCCTGCCGGCGGTGGGTGGTGGCCGGGGTCCTCGTGTTCTCGATGACCGTCGTGACGTGCACGGCTCCGGCGACCAGACCCGAAGCATCGGAACAGCCCGGCGGAGAGGTCAACAAGGCGCAGCCGTCGCTTCCGCCGGGGAGAAGCGCGCCGCCCGTGCCGGGCAAGATGCGGTCGGTGAGCGTCGTCGGGAGGAGCGTCGCGGCGAGCGGAGACTTCCGGGGGAACGGCAAATCGCAGATCGCGCTGCTCCAGGATCCTTCGCGCGATCTGAGCGTCAAGATCATCGTGCGCGATCAGAACGCGGACGGCGACACGTTCTCGGAGTCGACCTGGCTGACGACCGCTCCGAACTTCTTCGCGCTCGCGCGCGCGAAGTTCGCCGTCGCGGACGTGACCCTCGATGGCAAGGACGACCTGGTCGCGCTCTACAACGACGGTGACAACCGTGTGCGCCTATTCGTCTTCCGCTCGACGGGAACGAGCTTCACGGCTCCCGAAGTGTGGTGGCGGAGCGAGGACTACGCATGGCCCCGCGCGACCAACGTCATGGGCGTCACCCTGACAGGCGCTCCTCACGACGGCATCCTCATCTCGTACCAGTACGACAACTTCGACATGCGGCTCCACTACTTCGCGTCGACCGGTTCGTCCTTCTTATACGGAGGCAATGACGGCATCTTCGACTCGGGAACCGGGCAGTACGACACGGCGCGCGCGCGATTCGCCGTCGGACATTTCACGCGGAGCGGTTACCCAGATCAGGTGGCCGCCTTCTATCAGTACCCCAACGCGAAGGTCCGTTTGCAGATTTTCGACTACGGCCCAGGCGGATTCGTGATGGACAAGAACGGCGTCTACGAGACGAACGAGGGCGACTACGACCTGAGCCGTGCATCGATCTCCGCCGCCGACGTCACCGGCGATGGTAAAGACGACCTCCTCTCGCTGTACGGCGCCGATGACGGGAGCGCTCGCGTCCATGTCTTCGATGCGGCGAGCTCGTTCCGTCCTTTGAACGGGTTCGTTGGCGCGGCGACCCTCCCAGCCGCTTCAACCTGCGCCGGAGCTACGGCGCTGCTGGTCGGTGACTGGGACGGAGACGGCAAGGCCGACATGGACGCGCTCTCCCCCGCCGATGGAGCGCAGGTGCGGAGCAACCTGATCCGGAACCTCGGTGGCAGCTTCAAGCTCACATCGACGGCAGAAGAGACGCTTTGCCCGCGCTGGCCGTTGACAGGTCTTCCTTTGAACAGAGGTCCGGTCACCAGGCGTCCGCTCTATGTGAAGATCGACAACAACCCACACGCTCGGCCGCATTACGGCATCAGCAAAGCAGATCAGGTCTACGAATGGCTCGTCGAGGGCCTCACGACGCGTCTCGCCGCGGTGTTCCAATCGCAGCAGCCGGACGTGATCGGATCGGTCCGCAGCGCCCGGATCACGGACACGCCGATCGTGCCCAGCCTCGGCGCCGCGTTCGTCTATTCGGGCGGCGGACCCGAGGAGCTCATGCGCCTGCACTACGACGATGCGGTCGCCCATCGCTACGTCGATCTGTCGCCCGCCTACGGCTGGGGACATCGCGTGGGCTTCCGCGACGCGCCGTACAACTACTTCACCAGCTACGCGGCGCTGCGCGACGCGCTCGCTGCCGCGCCGGGCGGCAACGACCCCGTGAACGTGCCGGCCTGGGATTTCCTCCCGCCGTCGAACTCAGATCCGCTCGCGGGCGGATTCGCGTCGAGCACCGCGGCGACCAGCATCACGATCCCCTATCGCGCGGGCTTCGCGGTCCGCTACCAGTACGACCCGGCGTCACGGACCTACGCGCGTTACGACGACGGGGTGCGTGAGGTGGACGGCGCGAACGGCCAGGCCGTGGCCGCGAAGAACATCGTCGTCATCCAGACCGAGGTCCACTTCACGGATGCGTTCGGCCTCGACCCCGCGGGGAATCCGAAGCTCGATATGGAGCTCACCGGCACCCAGAAAGGCGTGGTCTTCCGCGAGGGGCGGCGGGAGGAAGTCACCTGGACCCGACCGGATATCTTCGACGTCTTCGATCTACGCAACTCGGACGGTGAGATCGTCCGGCTCTCGCCCGGTCAGACGTGGATCCACATCGTGCCGAAGGACTGGAACATCCCCAGCCAGTAGCTGGAGGAACGCGACGCTCGCCTCCGCCACGTCGCGGCGGCGCACATCGACCGTGATCCCATGGCCGCTTCCTTCAAGGAACAAAGTCGTTACATCGCCATTGAGCCGGGTTGCGAGGTCGCGCGCGTACGCGACCGGAACGAGGCGGTCCGAGACCGCGTGCGCGACCAGCGCCGGGCAGGTGATCTCGCCGAGCCTCGCGCGGACCCGGCCGATGCCGTAGATCAGCTCGGCCACAGCACGAACGGGCACCGGGTCGTAGCAGGTCGTGGCGGCGCTCACCTCCACCATGTCGCTCGCCGGGGAGGGCCACCGGCGGATCACGCGCCAGGTGTACGGCGCGAGATACGCGAGCCTGTTCCGGACCGCGAGCGCCGCAGCGTAGAGGAGCAGCGCCTTTGGCCTGCGGCGCAGAGCGATGTCGAGCGCCATCGTCGCCCCGGCCGAGAGCCCTCCGACGACGACTTCACGGTGATCGCGCGCGAGCTCGTCATACGCCACCAGCGCGTAGGACATCCAATCCTCCCAGGAGAGGCCGTCCATATCCGCGGGACAAGTCCCCCGGCCCGGTAGGAGAGGAGCGCTCACGGTGTACCCCTCCGCGGTCAGCGCATCCCCGACCGAGCTCACCTCAACCGGCGTCCCGGTGAGCCCGTGGAGAAGCAACACCGCGATGTCGCGATCGCCGGACATCAGCGAAGCACGCAGGCATTCAGCATGCCGATCGGTCAAACGAATTACGGCACGTCATTGAGGGGAACGAGAGTCTCAACGCCGCCTCAATGGACCCTCGCTACACCGAACACGTGAAGCGGTCGAAGGCATGCCGGTTGCATAACTAAGACACATGCAGGTGCGTGTCGCGTCGTGCGACCGGTACCGGCTTCGAGTGACGAGCTGGGGCCGCGGCGCGCCCCCGCACGCCGTCGTGTTGCCTGGTCTTTCCGCCGATTGGCGCGCGCTGGCGCCGCAAATCCGGACGCTCCGCCGCCTGGGCTGGACGGTCCACGTCGTCGATCTCCCCGGCTTCGCACTGCATCCATCGTTGCGTGCGGCCGACGCGACCGTCGTGCAGCTCGCCGACTACGTGGCACGCGTCATCGAGGAGCTCTCGATCCCCCGCGCGCTGGTCCTCGGGCATTCGCTCGGCGGCGGCGTGGCGCTGCACCTCGCCCTTCGCCGGCCTGAGCTGGTGAGCGGCCTCGTCCTCATCGCTCCGGCGGCGCTCGGCCTTTCGCTGCACTGGATCTACAAGCTGTACTGCGTCCCGCTGCTCGGCCGTGCGCTTCTACGCCCGAGCGTGTTGAGCGCCTCGAGCATCCGCCGCTTCCTCGTCGGCAGCGGTCGGCGCAGCGACTCACGCTTCGTGGCGCGGCTCGTCCGTCACGGTGCGAGCTGCCGGCCGCGGGCCCTCTCGGCCCGAGCGATCGTCTGGGCCAACCAGCCACGGCGCTGGGACAAGGCGCGCGCGTTCCTTCCCGGTGGCGAGCAGCTCGGGATCCGCATCGACGGGCGCCTCGCCGAGCTCAGCAAGGTGCCGACGTTAGTGCTCTGGGGCGACGAGGACCGAGTGATCTCCGCCGCGGACGCGAGGCGCTGCAAACAGCTTCCCCTCGCGGAGGTACAGATCGCGCGCGGCGTCGGGCACTCGCTACCCCTCGAAGCCGCGGGCTGGGCGAACGAACACATCGCGCGTTTCATCGCCTCGCTTACGGCGACGCAAGCTCGGGCCGCCTGACCTCGCGGCTAGCTGCGCTCCGATCGCCACGCGGCGATCCGCTCGAAGACGCTCCCATCATCGAGGGCGATCGCGCGACGGTTGCGCTCCGCCACGAGGCGTGCGGTCCGCGCCGCGCGTCGAGCAAGGGGGCGCCGTTCGGGCAGGAGCTTCGCGCGCTCCGCGAGCACGCGTGCGACGTGCGTGTGCGCGAGGGACTCCGTAAGCCGCTCGGCGTGAAGCAGGATCGGCCCGAGGTCCTCGTCCTCGAGGCTCGCGCCGCGTAGCAGGCCCGGGCCCTTGCGGCGCACGAGGCGACCCACGAGCGAGCGCAGCGAACCAAGAACATGGCCGCGCGCGGCCGCGAAGTCGGATCCCACGCGGCCCTCGAAGCGCGCACTCGCGAGGAGGCGGCTCGGCCCGCCTCTGACGAGCGAGGCCGGTCGCTGCATGGTCCACTTCATGAGGTCCTTCACGGCCATCAGGGACTGGATCTGCGAGGTGCCTTCGTAGATCGGCGTGATCAGGCTGTCGCGCATGAAGCGGCCGACGTCGTATTCATCCACGACGCCGACCCCGCCATGGATCTGGAGCGCGAGCCGGCACACGCGCACAGCGCCTTCGGTCCCGTACCACTTCACGAGCGGTGTGAGCTCGCGAGCGTCGCGCGCGGCGCGCTGGTCGCCGCCGAACATGACGAGGTCCTGCAGGACGGCCGCCTCGTACGCGAGCGCACGCGCGCCTGCGACGGTCGTCTCCATCTCGAGGAGCATCTCGGCGACCATCGGGTGCTCGCGGATCGGCTTTCCCATCTGGACGCGCCGCGCCGCGTACTCCGACGCCTTCTCGAGCGCCGCCGTCGCGACCCCGATGCCCTGGATACCGACGCCGAGACGCGACTCGTTCATGAAGGTGAGGATCTGCTTCCACCCTTCACCCGGCTTCCCGAGGGCCGACGCGCGCGTACCTTCGAAGACCAGGGCGCACGTCGGAGATCCGCGGATCGTGAACTTGTGCTCTGCGCGCTCGACGAGATAGTTGCGGCCCTCGCGATTGGCGATGAACATCCCGAGGCCGTCGAGCCCGCTCGATCCGTCGACGCACCGGGCGAGCACGATGACCATGTCGCCCTGCCCCGCGGAGATGAACTGCTTGCGCCCCTGAAGGATCCAGCAGCCGTCGTTGCGCTCCGTCGCCGACGTTGTGAGTCGGCCGACGTCCGAACCGGCCTGCGGCTCGGTCATCGCGACCGCCCCCATCATCTCGCCCTTCGCGAGTCGCGGAAGGTACTGCGCCTTCTGCTGCTCCGTCCCGAACCGGTAGATGAGCGCGGCTGGGGAGTTCCAACCGATGCCGTGCTGCACCTGGGTCGAAAGATCGGCGCGGGCCAGCATCTCCGCGATCATCATCGTGACCGTGAACGGCAGCCCGGCGCCGCCGAAGTCCGGCGGGACCGACGGTGAGGCCAGGCCGAGCTCGGCCAGGCCACGCAGGTTCTCGGTCAGGGGCTCGTTCATGCGGATCTCGCCGTTGTCGCGGATGACGCCGATCTCATCGACCTTCGCCGCGCGGGGCGCGATCTCGGTCGCGGTGTACTTGCCGGCGAGATCGAGGATCTCCCGCCAGGTGGAGACGGTCCCCCGGACATCCGCCCCATCACCCTCGACGGCTCTGACCACGCGCGGCCACGGGACGACCTTGTCGAAGATCTCGACGAGATCGGCGTTCCCGCTGAAGAAGTTCGAGGCCGTCACGGGCTGAAAAATGCCCGCCGGGATCTGAGCGACTCCGTCGGCGCGAGCCGGTCGCCGCGCGCCGCGGCCAGTCGTTCGAGCGTCGTGACGATCCGTTGCCGCTCGGCGTCCGCGTAGCGGAACGGGCCGCCCAGGAATGGCGGGAAGCCGAGTCCCAGCACGGCGCCGAGGTCGCCCTCGGCCGGAGACCGAAGCACGCCCTGATCGAGGCAGCGGGCGGCCTCGTTCACGAAAGTGAGCGTGAGCCGCTCCGCGATGTTCCCGCCGGCCGGATGGGTCGGCGCGCCGAGGAGCTCGCGCACTCTCGGGTTCGGCGTCCGCCGCCGCCCGTCGTACCGGTAGAACCCGCCGCCCTTGTGCTTGCCTTTGAAGCCCTCAGCAACGAGCGCGTTGACGATCGTCGGTGCGGCGATTCCTCGCGCACGGGCGACTGTCTCGCCCGCGTGTGCGGCGACCTCGAGGCCCACCTCGTCGACCAGCTGCAGCGGGCCGACGGGCCAGCCGAAGTCGGTCATCGCGCGGTCGATCGCCTCCATCGCGTCACCTTCGGCGAGCATCGCGAACGCTTCGGCGATCATCGTCGAGAGGACGCGCGTCGTGTAGAAGCCTGGCCCGTCGTTGACGACGATCGGCGTCTTCCCGAGGGCGTTCGCCGCGGCCACGGCGGTCGCGACCGCGTCGGGATCAGCTCGCGCCGGCCGGACGATCTCGACGAGTGGCATCTTGTGCACCGGCGAGAAGAAGTGCATTCCGACGATGCGCTCGGGTGAGCGTGCCTCGCGCGCGATCTCGGAAATCGGAAGGGCCGACGTGTTGGACGCAATGACGGCGTCGGGCCGGAGCACCTGCTCGAGCTCCGCGACGACGCGCCGCTTGGTCGCGATCTCCTCAAAGACCGCCTCGATCACGAGATCGGCGTTCCGGAACCCGGCGAGATCGGGGCCGCCGCTGATCCGGCCGATGATGCGAGCCGCCTCTCGCCGCTCGAAGACGCCCTTCTTCGTGGCGTCGGTCGTGAGCTCGCGAATGATCGAGAGACCCTTCGCGACCGCCGCGGGATCGCGATCGCGCGCGCGCACCCGCGTACCCGCCGCGGCCATCGCCTGCGCGATGCCCGAGCCCATGAAACCGAGCCCGACGACGCCGGCGTTCGCGATGGGCCGCGGCGTGCCGAGCCCGTCGAACGCGGCTTTCCGCTGGCGCAGCGTGAGCATCACGAGTGCCGTGAGGTTGCGACCGGTGTCACCGGCCGCGAGCTCGCCGAACGCGCGCGCCTCCGCGTCGAGTCCCGCGGTCATCCCCTTGGCGAGGCCCGTCGCGACGGCGTCGAGCGCCCCGATCGGCGCTGGATAGCGGCCCTTCGTCTCCGCGAGGGTGCGCGAGCGCGCCTGCCGGAGGGCGAACGCGCGCGCCGGCGCGACCCACGTCGCCGCGCGCTCGACGGCGGACGCACCGCCAGTGGGCTTGCGCTTGCCGTCGCGCAGCGCGTGATCGGTCGCCGCGCGAAGCAGGACGGCCGGGTGAACGACTTCATCGACGACGCCGGCGCGGAGCGCGCGTTTCGGCGAGAGCTGCCGCGCGGCGAGGATCATGTCGAGCGCCCGCGGAAGACCGACAAGGCGCGGCAGACGCTGCGTGCCACCGGCGGCGGGGATGAGCCCGAGCCGCGTTTCGGTGAGGCCGACGCGGGCGTTCGGAGCGTCGGCGACGATGCGGAAGTCGCAGGCGAGCGCGAGCTCGAGCCCACCGCCGAGTGCGGGACCGTTGATCGCGGCGACCGTCGTGAACGGAAGTGCCGCAAGCTCGTTCAGCACCTGCTGAATCGCACGGCTCGCGCGCTCCGCGTCCGCTTGTGACGCGCTCCGCAGGAGTGACAGATCGGCGCCGGCCATGAACTGACCGTCCTTGCCGCTCGCGACGACGAGACCGCGGGGATGGGCGTCTTTGGCCGCCGCGATCGCCGCCGCGAGATCCTCGAGGAGTTTCACATCGATCGCGTTGACCGGATCGTCGGGCCGATCGATGACGATCCGCGCGACCCCGGAGGC
>DASYSC010000125.1:0-32573 GCA_036003765.1 Candidatus Limnocylindria bacterium | reverse complement strand
GCGGATCTTCTCCGTCGGGGACAGCTTCGACGCCATGACGAGCGATCGGCCGTACCGGCGCGCGATGTCGGTTGAGGATGCCCGGGCCGAGGTCCTTCGCTGCCGCGGCACTCAGTTCGATCCGAACGTCGTCGACGCGTTCATCCGCACCTCGGCCGAGCGTCTGGCATCGATCGCCGACGACGCGCCGCGCACGCACCCGCGCTCCGAGGCCGTCTAGCTTGAACAGCCTCCGAGATATCGCGACGCCCAGCTCGGCGCGCGCAAAACAGACCGGCGGCCCAGGCGCGGAGGCGGTCCTCGTTCTGTGCTTCGATCTCATAGGTCGTGACGACGTGCGAATCACTGCCGTAACGCATCGACGCGAAGATGCCGTCGAGCAGGTCGACGAGAAAGTTCCAGACGCGCCGCACTGGCAGCATGATGCCTCCGGCGAGCGCGCCGTCTCCGGAGTACCTGTTCCCTACGTTGCTTCCTCGACGATCATGGGCTGGCGCCAAGCGAAGCTGACCGCGAAAAGACCGACGGCGGTCAGCACCGCCGCCGCAGGAAAGACCAGGAATACGTCGACGGAGGCGATCACGCTTCCGATGCCGGGGCCGATGACGAAACCCATGTTCGCCGGGAGATAGGCGAAGGTCATCACGCGGCCGCGCGTGGCGTCGCCGGTCGATGCCGACAGCATGGTGAACGACACGCTGAACAGCCCGGCCGCCAGGCCATTCACGATCGCCCACGCGATCGTGAAGGTCACCAGGTCTCGGGTGAAGAACGGCAGGATCCACACCGCCGCGAGGATCGCGCAGCCGGCGAACAGCGTGCGCGGGCGGCCAAAGCGATCGGCCAAAGCGCCGATGGCGGGTGAGGCGACGAAGACCGCGAGACCGCCCGCGCCCAGGACGATCCCGACCGCCGTGGCCGGATCCGATCCCGAGTAGAGCCGCGCGACGACGAGTGGCACGTAGATGTACGCGAGCATCCATCCCGCGAACAGGAGGAACAGGGCGGGGAAGAGCGCGCGCAGGCGCGGGGATCGCACGATGAGCATCACGCCGTCGCCGGCCATCCGGAACAAAGACCCGGTGGACCCGCGCGGGACGAATCCATCGCGGTAGCCGAAGGTCAGAAGCGCGACCACGGCGGCGAGGGCGAGGGCATCCGCGGCGATGAGCGTGGGGAACCCGAAGCGGTCCACGACCGGTCCGCCGATGAGCGGCCCCACGAAGGCGCCGAGGGGATTCGCTCCGTTCACGAGGCCGAAGGCGAACGCCGTGCGCGTGGCGGGCGCGTGCTCGGCGAGGGTGGCGAGCATGAGCCCGGTGTTGCCGAGCCCGAGCGACTGGAACGCGCGCGAGAACGCGAAGACCCACACGTTCGGCGCGATCACGGTCAGGCCGAGGGCGACGGCGGCCGTGACGAAGGATCGGATGATGAGCGGCTTCCGCCCGTAGCGGTCGGCGAGCGCACCCCAGAACGGGAGGAACGGAAGTCCCACCAAGTTCGAGAACGATGCGATGGCGCCCACCCAGAACGCGACCTCGCCGTCGGGGATGCCCAGGTGCGGCAGATACAGCGGCGTGAACGCGGTGACCTGCCCGTATGCGAGGACCTCGATGAACCCGGCCACGCTGAAGAGCGCGACCATGCGCACCCAGCCGGACGCCGCTCTGTTCAGGCGGGAACTCGCTCCTTCGCCGCGGCCGCGAAGACGGGGAGCGCCTTGTCGATCATCGCGTCGCTCGCGGTGATCGAGATGCGGAAGAAGCCCGGCATCTCGACCACCTCGCCGGGCAGCACGAAGATGTCCGACTCCGCGAGGTGCTTGGTGAACGCCCAATCGTCAGGCCAGGGCGACCTGGGAAGAAGGTAGAAGGTCCCGTCGGGTACGTGGAGCTCGTACCCGGCAGCCCGGAGCCCACGGACCATCCGGTCGCGCTTGTGCTCGAGCGTACGGATGTCGACCGAGAGACCGTCGATGTCCGCGACGGCGTACTGCAGCACGGCATTCGGCCAGGTCCACCCGCCAACAAGCTGCGCCATGGTGATCGCATTCCGCAGCTGCGCGCGCTCCGCCGCCGGCATCGTCGGCGGCAGCGCGAGGTAGCCGATGCGTTCACCGGGCGTCAGCAGCTGCTTGCCGTACGTGTAGATGAGGATCGAGCGCGGATACGACTCGGTCGGACTCTCGTAGCGCCGGCCGTCGTAGAGGATGCGGTAATAGGCCTCGTCCGACAGCAGATAGATGGCGCGTCCATTGCGGTGGGAAGCGGCCTCGAGGACCGCGGCGAGACGATCGAGGGTCGCGCGCGGGTAGACCTTTCCGGTCGGGTTGTTCGGCGAGTTCACGATGACGGCGCGGGTTCGTGTGGTGATCGCCCGCTCGATGGCCGCCACGTCGAGGTCGAACGTCGTCATGTCTACGCGGACCTTCACCGGAACGAGGCCGAGCCCTTGGGCGATCCCGTCGTAGAAGAACCAGGGCGGGGTGAGGTAGATGACCTCGTCGCCTTCGTCGCAGACGGCGCGCATGGCGACCTCGAGGCCCGCGAACGCGCCGGTGGTCAGCGCGACGTCTTCCTCCGCGAAGTCCACGCCTCTGCGCTCGGCGAGCGACGCGACGATGGCGCGCTGCGCGTCGGGGACGTTCATCTGATACGCGAACCAGTCCTTGCGCCTGGGCTCGCTCCACTTCCTGATAGCGGCGACGTATTCGGGGAGCGGCAGCTCCTGCGGATTGCCGGCCACGAAGTCGGCGATGCCCTCCCTCGTCGACTGCGGGTCGAACCACATGAAGAACTCGAGCAGGCGCATGTGACTGGCGAGAAGCTCGTCCATCTTGCGAGAAATGGCCCGCATTTCCACGGTGTTTCGAAGGATATGTCCGAGGGCTAAACTCGGCACGTCCGGCGAAGCCGGCAACAAGGGAGTGTGGAGGACCTCATGAACTCGAGCCTCATCTCCAAGATCGAGAAGGCGAAGCGTTACGCCGAAGAACCCGAACGGATCAGCTTCAGGAGCTTCGAGGTCGCGTTCCGCGGTGATAACGACACGCACGCCGTCTCGCTCAAGGGCGATGACTGGACCTGCCAGTGCGAGCACTTCCGCACCTCTGGGCTGTGCGCCCATGTGATGACGTTGCAGCGAGTCTTTGGTGCGCATCTCACGGACAACGCGCGCTACACGCAGGAGCACGTTCCGGCCTGACCTCTAGCGCACAACTGAATTAGGCGGGGTTCCAGCGAAGCCGGTGTAAGTCCGGCAGTGTCCCGCAACCGTGACGGACGAACGTCCGAACTCGGGTCGCCTGGAACCTCCGCTCGCGGCCTACACGCCTTCGCGAGAAAGGGGTGCGCCAGATGCGGTACCGATCACTGTTCCTTGCCTTCGTCGCGGTGCTTCTCCTTATCCTCCCCGCCTGCGGCGGCGCCGTCGCGCCTGCCGCCCCGCCAGCGGCGGCACCGGCGGCTCCACCCGCCGCACGCTACCCGCTCACGGTCAGCGACGACCGCGGCCGCCCGCTCACGATCGCCGCGGCGCCTGTGCGGATCGTTTCGCTCGCGCCGAGCGCGACGGAGATCGTGTTCGCGCTCGGGGCGGGCGACCGGGTCGTGGCGACCGATGATTTCTCGGACTTCCCGGCAGAGGCGAAGGCGCTCCCGAAGCTCGGCGGCGTGCGCACGAGCCCCGAGAAGATCGTGGCGGTGCAGCCCGATCTCATCCTCGCGATCACCTCAGGCAACCTGCCGGCGCAGCTCGATGCTCTCGGTCAGCCGCTCTTCGTGTTCGATCCCAGCGACCTCGAGGGCGTATACAAGAACATCCTCGCGGTAGGCAGGCTCGTCGATCGCGAGCAGCGCGCGCAGCAGATCGTCGCGGACATGCGCGCGCGCATCGATGCTGTTGACGCGAAGGCCAAGCAGGCGACGACCAAGCCGTTGGTCCTGCACGAGGTCGACTCGACGGATCCCAACCGCATCTTCGTCGCCGGACCCCGCAACTTCATCGACTCGATGATCGTCATCTGCGGCGGCGTGAACGTGGCTGCTGACGCGCCCACGAAGTTCCCGGCCTTTTCGCCGGAGCAGATCGTCGCCCGCGCTCCCGACATCATCGTCTTGGCCGACTACCGCTTCGGAACGACGCCGGAGATGGTGATGGCGCGGCCGGGATGGTCAGCCATTCCAGCGGTCCGGCAGCGCGCGATCTATCCCATCGACGACGACCTGGTGAGCCGGCCGGGACCGCGGCTCGTCCTGGGGTTCGAGGCCTACGCGAAGCTTGTCCACCCTGAGCTCTTCGGCAAGCCGTGAACGAGGGCGCGCACGGCCAGAAGAAGCGCAAAGGGCTGGTCATCATCTTTACCGGAAACGGCAAGGGGAAGACGACCGCAGCGATGGGCCTCGGGCTCCGCGCGGCCGGCAACCGTATGCGCGTACGCGTCATCCAATTCATCAAGGGGACGTGGAAGACCGGAGAGGTCGAGGCGGTGAGGCCGCTCGCTCCGCTTTTCGAGATCGTGCGCGCCGGCCGCGGCTTCACCATCGACCGGCTCCGCGATCCCCGTATCCCGATGGAGGACCACGTCGCCGCCGCGCAGGCCGGCCTCGTGGAGGCACGCGAGGCGATCACCGCCGGCGGACTCGACCTGGTGGTCCTCGACGAGATCCTGGGCGCGATCAAGGCCGAGCTCGTAACGCTCGACCAGGTCCTCGATCTCGTGGCGATGAAGCCGCCGCCGCTGCACCTCGTGCTTACCGGGCGCGACGCGCCGCAGGCGCTCGTCGAGCGGGCCGATCTCGTCACCGAGATGCGGCTTGTGAAGCACCCCTATGCGCAGGGGATCGTGGCGCAGCGCGGCATCGAGTTCTGAATGCGCGCCCACCTGGCGGCGCCGCTCGTCGCGGCCGGCTTCCTCACCGCGGTCCCCCTTCCGAGCGTTACCGCGCCCGCCGCCGCGTTCCCGCGCGCGCTCGCGTATTTCCCGGTCGTCGGAATCGCGATCGGGCTCGTGGCCGCCGCGACCGATGCGCTCGTATCGCGCGTGCTGCCGGTTGGGGTGGTTGCCGCGGTCGACCTCGGCGCGCTCGCCCTCCTCACCGGCGGGCTCCATCTCGATGGACTTGCGGACTCGATCGACGGTCTCTTCATGTCGGGCGACCGCGAGCGGCGGCTCGCCGTCATGCGCGAGGGTGCGATCGGCGCGTTCGGAGCGGCGGGTCTCGCGATCGTTCTGCTCGCCGAGTACGGCGCGCTCGCCACGCTCGTCGCCGAGGAGCGTGAGGTCGCGCTGATCGCGGGGGCTGCGCTCGCCCGGTGGTGCATGGTCCTCGCGGTCTGGTGGTTCCCGTACGCCCGCGAGGCGGGCGCGGGGGCCGCGTTCAAGCGCGGTCTCGGCTGGCGCCAAGGGATCGCCGCGAGCGTCATCGCGGTGGCCATCGCGGTCGCCGCCGGCCCGCATGCGCTCGCCGCGGCCGCGTTCTGCGTGATCGGGGTCTGGGCGCTCGGGCGCTGGGCCTCGCGAAAGCTCGGGGGCCTCACCGGCGACGTATACGGCGCGTGCGGCGAGCTCGCGTTCCTGGTGACGCTCGTCGCGTGGGTCGCGGCTGCGCGATGAGACGCGGCGCGGCCGCACTCTGGCTCGGCGCGCTCGGGTTGGACCTCGCGCTCGGTGAGCCGCCGCGGACCCTCCATCCGGTCGTCCTCATGGGCCGCGCGATCGGCGCGCTCGAGCGACGTGCGCCCTCGAGCGACGCGGCCGCGCGAAAGTTCGGCGTGCTCATCGCGTGTGCGCCGGCCGCCTGCGCCGCGCTCGCGGGTGTCGCCGCGGCGCGCATCGCGCATCCCATCACCCGCACGGTCGTCGCGCTCTGGCTTCTGAAGAGCGCGTTCTCGCTACGCGAGCTCATCCTCGCCGGCGAACGCGTCGAGCGCGCCCTCGGGAAGGGAGCCCTCGACCGCGCACGAGTACACGCCCGGGACCTGGTGAGCCGTCCGACCGCCGACCTCGCTGACGATGAGCTCGCCTCCGCAGCCATCGAGTCGCTCGCCGAGAATCTGGCGGACTCATACGTCGCGCCACTCCTCTTCTATCGCCTCGGAGGCCTGCCGGCGGCGCTCGCGTATCGGGCCATCAATACCGCTGACGCGATGGTCGGATACCGCGGCCGCTACGAGCACCTCGGCAAGGCGGCGGCTCGGCTCGACGACGTCGCGAGCTTCGTGCCGTCGCGCGTCTCGGCCCTCGCGCTCGTGGCCGCGACCCCGCTGGCGCGAGCCGATACCGGACGCGCTGTGCGCGTCGCCCTTCGCGATCATGCGCTGACCGAGAGCCCGAACGCCGGCTGGCCGATGTCGGCCGCCGCGGGCGCGCTCGGCGTCCGTCTCGCGAAGCGAGGCCATTACGCGCTCGGGGATGCCGTCCGGCCCGCCGCCGCTGACATCTCGCGGGCCCGACGGCTCGTTGTGCTCGGCGCGATCCTCGCGACCGTCGTCGTGCTCGCGACATCTTCCCGGTGGCAGCGATGAAGGGGACCGTCGAGCACGGCGGCGCGCCGCGAGGCTGGCTCGAGTTCAGCGCGAACTTGAATCCCTGCGGCATCCCGAGCGCGGTGCGCGACGCCGTGGCAGGCGCGGACTACGGCACCTACGCGGCCCTCGACACCGCCGATGCCGAGCGGCATCTGGCCGCGGACGCGGGCGTCGGGGCAGACCACGTGCTGCTGACCGCCGGCGCGACCGAGGGCCTGCGGCTAGCGATCACTGCGTTCGTCGCGCCAGGCGATCGTGCCATCGCGCTCGGCCCGACGTATGGCGAGTTCGCCCGGCTCGTCGGCATCCGCGGGGCATCGTTCACCGAGCTGCGTTCGGCACCGCCGGGGTTCGAGCCGCCGGTAGACGCGCTCATCGGCGAGCTCGAGCGCGGCGGGATCGCCGCAGCGCTCCTCTGCGACCCCAACAATCCGACGGCCACGGTGCTGGACCAGATCGATATCCGGCGCATCCTCGCCGCGGCGAACGTGGAGACGTACGTCGTGGTCGATCAGTCATTCAGCGCGTTCGTCGACGAGCGCGTCGCGGTAGCCGAGCTCGTCGCGCGCCCAAACGTCGTTCTCGTGCGCTCGCTCACGAAGCTCCTCGCGACACCCGGGCTCCGCCTTGGCTACGTGATCGCGCACCCGAGCGCGATCGCCTCGCTGCGGGCGGTGCGTGATCCGTGGTCCGCAGGCGCGCACGCGCTCGCGGCGGCGTTGGCCGCGAGCTGGCGCCTCGACCGCGACACCCGTGAGACGGCCGCGCGCTGGCGGGAACGGCTCGCGCGCTCGCTCGCCGAGGAAGGCTTCGCCACCGTGCCGGGCGAAGCGCCCTTCGTCCTGGCTCGCGCCGCCCGGGCGGAGCGCCTCGCACGCACGCTGGGCGCACGACGGATCGCCGTGCGCTGGTGCGCGAGCTTCGGGCTGCCCGACCACCTTCGGGTCGCGGTCCGGCCCCCGGCCGAGCAGGACGTGCTGCTCCGGGCGCTGCGCGAGGTTAGGGCGGGAGCACGCGCATGAGCCGGCTCGCCCGTTGCGTGATGATCCAGGGGACGGCGTCGTCGGTGGGCAAGAGCGTCGTTGCGACGGCGCTCTGCCGTGTGCTGCGCGACCGCGGCTGGCGTGTCGCGCCCTTCAAGGCGCAGAACATGTCGCTCAACGCCGCCGTGACGCCGGCGGGTGAGGAGATCGGCCGCGCGCAGGCCGCCCAGGCCGAGGCGGCCGGGATCGCGCCCCGCGCGCTCATGAATCCGATCCTTCTCAAGCCCGAAGGCGATGGACGCAGCCAGGTCATCGTGCTGGGCCGCGTCCGCGGCAGCGTCGCGGCACGCGAATACTGGACGACCCGACGCGAGCTGTGGCCGGCCGTGCGTGACGCGCTGCGCGGGCTCCGCGGCGAGTTCGACGTCGTCGTGATCGAGGGCGCGGGCAGCCCGGCTGAGATCAACCTGCGCGGGAGCGATCTCGCGAACATGCGCGTCGCGCGCGCGTGCGGCGCGAGCGTCGTTCTCGTCGCGGACATCGAGCGGGGCGGCGTGTTCGCGCAGGTCCTCGGGACGCTCGATCTCCTGCGGCCGGCCGAGCGCGCGCTCGTCAAAGGCGTCCTCGTGAACAAGTTCCGAGGCGACCGGGAGCTCTTCGCGTCGGGAGTTCGCGCGCTTCGGCGGAGGGCCGGTGTCCCCGTTCTCGGTGTTCTGCCGTACGCGCTGGACCTCGGCGTTCCGCCAGAGGATTCGCTCTCGCTCGCCGACGCGCCGCAGGAGGGCGCGCTCGACGTCGCGGTGGTCCGCTATCCGCGGATCAGCAACTTCGATGACTTCGCGCCGCTCGTCGCCGCGGGCGCTCGCGTCCGCTACGTGAGCGCGGCTGGCGCGCTCGGTGTGCCCGACCTGCTCGTCCTTCCGGGGAGCAAGGCGACGATCGCGGACCTGGAGTGGCTCCGCGGGTGCGGCCTCGGTGCGCGGATCCGCGCGCTCGCGGACGCGGGCGTGCCGATTCTTGGGATCTGTGGCGGTTTCCAGATGCTCGGCGTCGAGCTGCACGACCCGCACGGCGCCGATGGGGCGCCGGCCCGCGTCCGCGGGCTTGGCCTCCTGCCGGCGCGGACGACGTTCACCGGCGCGAAGCGGACGGTGCCCGTCGCGGGCACCGTTGCCTCGCCGAGTGCATTCGGCGCGATCGCCGGAATGGAGGTGAGCGGCTACGAGCTGCACCTCGGCGTTACGGAGCGCGACGGCTGCCCGCCTTTTGCTGATCTCGTCCGTTCAACCACCGGCGAGCGCGTCACGGACGGTGCGGTGAGCGCCGATGGTCTCGTCGTCGGGACGTACGTCCATGGTCTCTTCGGGCGCTCCGGCCTCCGCGAGGCGCTGCTGGGGGCGCTCGCGAGGCGCCGCGGGATCGAATTCGCCCCGACCGCGCTTCCTGCCGATCCGTACGCCGGCGTCGCGCGGTGGTTCGCCGCCTCGGTGGACGTCGACGGATTCCTGGCC
Organism: Candidatus Limnocylindria bacterium; assembly: GCA_036003765.1. Classification (GTDB taxonomy): domain Bacteria; phylum Chloroflexota; class Limnocylindria; order P2-11E; family P2-11E; genus 3-1-20CM-2-70-9. The sequence continues at coordinate 23,551 of DASYSC010000125.1, read as the reverse complement.
GCCGTGGGGCTGGCCTCTCGTGGGTGACCTGCATTTTGTGATCGGTGGCGCGTCGAGCGGGAAGAGCGGCTATGCGGTCGAGAGGACCAAGGCGCTCGGCGGCGACCTTGTCACCTTCGTCGCCACCGCCCGGCCGGGCGACGCCGAGCTCGACGCGCGCATCGCGACGCACCGGCGCGCGCGCCCACGGTCGTGGCGGACCATCGAGGCCGATGCCGATCTCGCGGACGCCGTCGCACGGTGCGCCGTGGATGACGTCGTCCTCCTCGACTCGCTGACGCTTTGGGTCGCTACGCTCGTGGACGCGCAGGAAACCTGCGAGCGCGTCTGGCCCGCGGTTGCGGTCGCGATTGCGGCGCGCGGGCGCGCGGTCGTTGTGGTGAGCGATGAGGTGGGCCTCGGCCTTGTCCCCGAGACTGAGGTCGGCCGTCGCTTCCGCGACGAGCTCGGTCGTCTCAATCAGCGCGTCGCGCATGCGGCCACCTCCGCCGTGTTCGTCGTCGCCGGCGTCCCGCTTCGACTCGCTCCATGAGGACCGCGCTTGTACTTGGCGCGCTCGGCGGGCTCCTGTTCGCGAGCATGCTCGGGGCGATCCTGGTGGGCGCGGTCGCGATCGCGCCGGCGGATGTGTGGGCCGCGCTGTGGGGTGGCGCGGACCAGACGACCGGCACCATCGTCCGCGACCTTCGTCTCACGCGTGTCTTCGCGGCAGCGCTCGTCGGCGGCTCGCTCGCCGTCGCGGGCGCGCTCCTCCAGGGCCTCCTTCGCAATCCGCTCGCGGATCCGTATGTGACCGGGACCTCGGCGGGCGCGTCGCTCTCGGCAGTTGGCGCGATAGCGCTCGGCGCGGCGGCGGTGCCCGCGATCCTGCCGCTCGCGGCCTTCGTCGGCGCGCTCGCGGCGGCCGCGGTGGTGTGGCGCCTCGCATCGCTGGGCGGACGCACGACGGTGCTCACCGTCCTTCTCGCGGGCATCGTCTTGTCGTCGTTCGCGGGTGGCGTCGTGACGCTGCTGCTCGTCGCCAGCGATCGGATCGCGCTCCGACTGCGAGCGGTGCTTGGCTGGCTCCTGGGGGGCGTTTCCGTCACGGACCGCAGCGAGCTTGCGATGGCGACCGCCATCATCGTCGTGGCGGCCCTCGCGGCCTTCGCGCTCGCGCGACGCCTCGATGCGTTCGCGTTCGGCGATGAGACCGCGGCGACGCTCGGCGTTGACGTCGACCGCACCACCACCGCCGTGCTCGGCGTGGCCGCGCTTCTCACGGGCGCGGCGGTCGCTCTCGCGGGGGTCATCGGGTTCATCGGGCTCATCGTCCCGCACGCGCTCAGGCCGCTCCTCGGTGCGCCGCACGCGCGGCTCGTCCCGGCGTGCTTTCTTCTTGGCGCGACCACGCTCGTCGTCGCCGACGCGGCGGCCCGCGTCGTGCTTTCACCGGCGGAGCTCCCGGTCGGCGTGATCACCGGTCTGGTCGGCGGGCCGTTTTTTCTCGCGCTCCTGCTGCGCGGGCGGCGGCGGGTCGTCGTATGACGGCACTCGTCGCCCAGGCCGTGCGCGCGGGGTACGGGGACCGCGTCGTGCTCGGCGGCTGCGACCTGGCGCTGCGCGACGGCGAGATCGTGGCCATCGTGGGCCCGAATGGCGCCGGAAAGTCGACGCTGCTCCGCGTGCTCGCGGGTCTGATCGCCCCTCGCGCGGGCTCCGTGTCGCTGGACGGTCGTGACGTCCGGACATTTGACCGGCGCGCGCTCGCGCGGCGTGTGGCCGTTGTGCCACAGGTATTCGAGACGCTCTTCCCGTTCACGGTCCGGGAGATCGTGATGCTCGGGCGCACCGCGCGACTTCCGCTGCTCGGACGCCGCTCACCGGATGACGTGGCGGCGGTGCAGAGGGCACTTACCGTGTTCGGGATCGCCGACCTCGCGGAGCGGCGGATCGACGAGATCTCGGGCGGCGAGCGTCAGCGCGCGGTGCTCGCGATGGCGCTCGCGCAGGGCGGCGATGTCTTGCTACTCGACGAGCCGACAGCGCATCTGGATCCCGCGCACCAGCTGACGACGCTCGCCCTTCTGCGTGACCTCGCCCGCGCTCGTGGCCTCGCGATCGTCGCGGCACTCCACGACCTCAACCTCGCCGCGACCGTGGCGACGCGCGTCGTGGTGCTCGAGCGCGGTGTGGTGGTCGCCGACGCGCCGCCCCGCGATGCGTTCGAGCCGGAGCTCGTCGCGCGCGTCTTCGGATCCGGTCTGCGCGTTGAGCTGCGGGACGGCCGCCCGCTCGTCTTTCCCCGCCCACTTTCGTGAGCGCGCTCGCCTGCGCTGCGTGCGGCGCGGCTTGCGATCCCGCGCGCTACGCCATCTGCGCCGTGTGCCGCGCTGAGGGCGGGAGGCGCGCGTTCTGCGTCGCCTGCGCACAAGCGCATTTCTGCTACGCCGACTGTCGGCCGAAGGGCTGCACGGCCGGACTGTGCACCAGACTGGTCGTGCAGGGCGTCGTCGCGGAGCGCTTGGGCCTGTCCGCGGTGAGCTCCTGAACTCGTGACCCGGCTGGGGCGCTAAAGGAGCGAGCTCACTTTCCGCGCGCAGCCAGGCGGGCCTCGCGCGCGGCGCGCCGCGCCTGGCGAGCCTCGTCACCGGCATCGCGCGCGTCGGCAGCGGCCGCCGCCGCGGCTGCGTCGGCCTCCATGATGAGCATCGAAGCTTGGGTCCGTTCGCGGCGGCCCTGCGCGACCTGGAACACATAGCGCAGGAAGGTGTTGAAGATGCCCGCGACCGGCATCGCCAGGAACACGCCCCAGAATCCCGCGATCCGCGATCCAAGGAGGAGAGCCAGGAAGACGAAGATCGGGTGGATGCCGATCGCGCTCGACATGATCCGGGGCCCGATGACGTTGAGGACGACCTGCTGGAGCGCGATCGTGAGCACGACGACCCACAGGAAGACATCCGGCGCTCCGAGCACCGCGACCGCCAGGACGGGGATCTCGGCAATGATCGGACCGAAGAACGGGATGAGCATGGCGAGCCCTGAGACCACCGCCAGCACGCCGGCGAACGGCACTCCGAGCATCACCAGGATCACGAGTGTTGCCGCGCCGTAGATGACGCCGAGTAGGAGCGACCCGCGGATGAATCCGCCGAAGGAGCGGTCCGCGCTCTGCCGCAGGAGCTCCGCTTCGCTCTGCAGCTCCGGCGTGAGCCGTCGTAGGAAAGCGCGCCACAGCTGGTCGCCGTCGATCAGCATGAGGAAGGCGATGATGAGGACCAGCGTGAAGTTGAAGAGGACCGTCGCGGTCGCGGAGACGAACCCGAGCGCGTCGGTCGCGATCGATCCCGCGAATGCCGAGAGCTTCGCGGGGATCTGGCTGTACAGGTCGGTCACGTTCACCGAAACGCCCGAGCCCTCGAGCCTTTGCTGCAACGCGAGGACCTCTCGCGCCGCGCGATCGCCATATTCGGGTGCGCGCGTGACCAGATCGTTCAGCTGATTGACGAGGCCCGGGACGGCCAGCGCGAGCGTGCCGGCGAGGACGATCGCGATCCCGATGTAGACGACGACGACTGAGAGTGTGCGATTGAGCGGCGTCCGCTCGTCAATGCGGCTCACGAGCGGACCGAGAAGGAAAGACAGTGCCCATGCCGCGATGAAGATGATGACGACGTCGGCGACGCGCGAGAGCACCGCCGAGAGGTCGGCCAGGATCTGGAACGAGGCCAGGATGATGAGGAGGACGGCGAGCGTCGTCAGCAACTGACGCTCGCGCGGCGAAAGGCTCACGTGCGAATGGTAAATAGGGGGGATTCGAAGGGGGCTTGCCCCCTTCGGCCGTACCATTGCTCCCCCGTGCCGGCCGTGCCTTCGCTCATCGAGCGTTACGCCGCGCACCTTCCGGTAACCGATCGAACACCCAGGCTCAGCCTCGGAGAGGGCGGAACCCCGCTCGTGCGTGCTCGATCGCTGGAGCGAGAGACGGGCATCCCCGAGATCTGGCTCAAGGTCGAAGGGCAGAATCCGACCGGCTCCTTCAAAGACCGCGGGATGGTCGTTGCGGTCGCGAAGGCGCTCGAGGCGGGTGCGCGGATGATCCTCTGCGCTTCGACCGGGAACACGGCCGCCTCGGCCGCCGCGTACGCGGCGCGCGCGGGGATCTCCTGCACGGTCGTCCTGCCGGCGGGCCAGGTCGCCGCCGGCAAGCTCGCGCAGGCTATCGCTCACGGTGCGCGCGTCATCGCGGTCCGGGGGCCATTCGACGCCGCACTCGCCGTCGTGCGCGCCCTCGCGGACCAGGGCGAGGCGACGCTCGTGAACAGCGTCAACCCCCATCGGCTCGAGGGGCAGAAAACCGCGGCGTTCGAGGTGTGTGAGGTGCTCGGCGACGCCCCGGACGCGCTCTTCATCCCGGTCGGGAACGCGGGGAACATCACCGCGTACTGGAAGGGGTTCGTCGAGGCGACGGGGTTCGGTCTCGCCCGCCAACGGCCGAAAATGTATGGCTATCAGGCGGAGGGGGCGGCGCCGATCGTCCGCGGAGCGCCTGTCGCCGAGCCGGAGACGGTGGCGACCGCCATCCGCGTGGGAAACCCGGCATCGTGGAAGGGCGCGGTGGCGGCGCGGGATGAGTCGGGCGGCGCGATCGACGCGGTGAGCGACGGCGAGATCCTGGACGCGTACAGCTTTGTGGCGCGGTGCGAGGGCGTTTTCTGCGAGCCCGCATCCGCTGCCGCTATCGCCGGGCTCCGGCGGCGCGCCCGCGATGGTGGGCTTCGCGATATGCGTCGGGTCGTGTGCGTCCTCACCGGCAACGGCATGAAGGACCCCGAGCGGGCGCGCTCGCTCGGTGGCCCCATCACGGAGGTCGAGCCCACACCGGACGCGGTTCGCCGTGCGTTGAGGTCGTAGCAGTGGGGGAGCTCCGCGTGCGCGTGCCCGCTTCGAGCGCCAATCTCGGCCCCGGCTTCGACTCCTTCGCGATCGCCCTTCCTCTTCTCGCGGACTACGAGCTGCGTCCGGCGCGGAGCTGGTCGGTCAACGTCGAAGGGGATGGCAGCGGCACCGAGAACGGCATCCCCACCGGCGACGACAACCTCTTTGTCGTGTCGGCCCGCGCGGCAGCGAAGGCAGCCGCCGAGACGCTCGGCGCCTATCACGTGACGCAACGCTCTGCCATCCCGGTCGGCCGCGGCCTCGGCTCGAGCGCTGCGGCCATCGTCGGCGGCGTCGTCGCCGCGAACGCCCTCATGGGCGAGCCGCTCGACCGCCGTTCCCTGCTTCGTGTCGCGAGCGAGGTGGAAGGCCACGCCGACAACGTGGCCGCCGCGCTCTACGGCGCATTCACCGTCGCACTCCCCGGCGATGACGGGCCGGTGGCGACGCGGATCGCGTTCCCCAGGTCGTGGCGCATCTGCTTGCTGATCCCGCGCGAGCCGCTCGCCACCGACAAGGCGCGCGCGGTGCTGCCCGCCAGTGTTTCGCGCGCGGATGCGGTCTTCAACCTGGCGCATGCCGCGGCGCTCCTCGCGGCGGTGCTGCGATCCGACGGAGCACTGCTCTCGATCGCGATGGCCGACCGGCTGCATCAGCCGGCCCGCGCCCACCTCGTGATAGGCCTCGACGACATCATCGCCGCCGCCCGCGGCGCGGGAGCGTTCGGTGCGGCACTCTCGGGCGCCGGACCCAGCGTCGTCGCGTTCGCACCGGCACGACTGGCCGACCGCGTCGCGGCGGCGATGGAGGAGTCGGCGCAGGCCGTGGGGACCATGGCCCGCGGTCGCGTCGTGCGGGTCCGCGCCGCCGGAGCTCAGGTCCGCCGTTCGTGAGAAGCCGGCGAAGGGGGCCTAGCACCCTTCGCATCCCCCTGCTCGTGGTGGTGCTTCTGAGCGCGTGCGTCGATCAGCGCATCGTGGTCACGACACCGACGCCCACCCCGGTGCGTACGTCGTCGCCGACCGTGGCGCCGACTCCGACGGCGAGTCCGACGCCGACGCCCACACCGTCCCCGACCCCGCTCATCTCGGCGCGCGGCTTGATCGTCGTGCGCGAGCCCCTCGCGCACACGCGCGTCAAAAGCCCGCTCACGATCAGCGGCGACGCGAGCGTCTTCGAGGCGAATCTCATCTGGCAGGTGACCGATACCGCCGGGCGCGTGCTCGCCGGCGGGATCACGACGGCGACAGCCGGTGCGCCCGCGCGCGGCACCTTCAGCGTCACTGCGACGTATACCGACCCGCCATCCGATGTCATCGGTTTCGCCGAGGTCTTCACGCGGAGCCCGCGCGACGGGAACATCGACGAGATCGTGCGCGTCCCGATCATCCTTGCCGGGCGCTGATGCGCCTCGCGCTCCTCGCGATCCCCGCGGTACGCAGCGCACTCGAGCTCGAGCTGGGCCGAGCGATCGAGTACCACGCGTCGCTCCCGTCCACGCAGGACCGCGCGCGCGAGCTCGGCGGGTCGGGATCGGGGCCACTGGTGGTCGTGGCCGAGGAGCAGACCGCCGGACGCGGGACGCACGGACGGTCGTGGCTCGCCCCCGCGAGCCAGGGGCTCCTCGCGTCCTGGCTTTTCCGTCCAGCGCCCGCGGAAGGGGCGCTCTTCGCGCTGCTGGCGGGTGTCGCGGTGGCGCGTGCGCTGGACGGATTGGGCGTCATGGGTGCCCACCTAAAATGGCCGAACGACGTAGAGGTCGGCCGCAAGAAGGTCGCCGGCGCACTGGCCCACGCGACGACCGACGGGGAGGGTGGTTCGCTGGTGCTCGGTATCGGCGTCAACGTCCATCAACGCCGCGATGACTTCCCGCCCGACCTTCGCGAGAGCGCAACATCGCTCGCGCTCGCCGGCCACACCGTCGACCGGCTTCCGCTGCTCGTCCGGCTGACGCGCGAGCTCGACCGCGTGGCCGACCGGTCTGAGCGCCGCGCGGCCCTCGACGAGTGGCGCAGGCGCGCCACGCTCCTCGGTCAGCAGGTCGAGGTCCTCCGCGATGGCCGGCCAGCGGCGCGCGGGATCGCGCGCGACATCGCCGAGGACGGCGCGCTGATCGTGGGTGATGAGCGCATCGTCGCGGGCGACGTGCGCCTCTTGTGAGCGATCGCTACGCGATCGTCATCGATGGGACCGCGTCCCTCCCGCCGGGGATGGACCGCGAGCTCGATATCCGTCCGCTGCCACTGCACGTCGACATCGGGAACGAGTCCTATACGGCCGGCGTCGATCTCACGGCGGACGAGTTCTACAAGAAGATCGCCGCCTCGGACGCGAAGCCGGGCACGTCGCAGCCTTCGATGGGCGAGTGCCGTGAGGTCTACGAGAAGCTCATCGCCGAAGGGACGAAGAAGATGATCGTCCTGACGATCGCGAGCGAGCTGTCGGGCACGTACTCCGTTGCGTCAGCGACCGCGCAGCAGATCGGTGACGCGCGCATCGAGGTCGTCGACACGCGCACCGTGGCAGGTGCGATCTCACTCATCGCGACCGCATGCGCGCGGGCGCGCCGCGATGGGCGTCCGTTCGAAGACGGCGTCCGGATCGCGCGCCGTTTGGCGGGCAAAGTGCATCTCCTCGCCGCCGCGGACGTGCTCGAATATCTGAGACGGTCCGGCCGTATCTCGGGCGGCGCGGCGCTCTTCGGTTCGCTCCTCGCCGTGAAGCCGATCCTGGAGGTCAAGGACGGCGTGGTCGCGCCCATCGACCGCGTACGGACCCGGGAGAAGGCCACCGCTCGCCTCAAAGAACTGATCGAGCAGCGTTTGCCGCCGGGCTCGCGGGTGAATGCCTGCACGATGCACACAAATGACCCGGAGCGAGCGCGGGCTCTCGCCGATTGGGCGCAGGCTCAATTCCACTGTGTCGAGCACTGGCTGGCCGAGGCCGGGCCGGTCATCGGCGCGCGTGCCGGGCCCGGCGTGATTGGCCTCTGCTGGTACCGTTCCGAGGACGCCCTATGAGGCTGCGCAATCCCTTCGGCCGCAAGCCGAAAGAGTTCCCGTCACATCTCTGGACGCAGTGCCCGAGCTGCGGCGAGATGCTGTTCAACAAACAGCTCGAGCGCAACCAGAGCGTGTGCCCCAAATGCGGTCACCACTTCAAGCTCGACGCGGCCGGGCGAATCGAGCTCCTCGCCGACGCGCGCTCGTTCAGCGAGACCGACGCGGACATCGTGTCCTCCGACCCGCTCGGCTTCGTCGACAGCAAGCCGTATCCCGAACGCATCGCCGCGGCGCAGGCCAAGAGCGGACACAAGGACGCGGTGCTCACCGGGGACGCCTCGCTCTCGGGCATCCCGATCGTGTTGGCGGTCATGGACTTCGACTTCATGGGCGGCTCGATGGGGAGCGTGGTAGGCGAGAAGCTCACGCGCGCCGCCGAGCGCGCCCTCTCCGAGCGCAAGCCGCTGGTGATCGTCTCCGCATCCGGCGGCGCGCGGATGCAGGAGGGGACCATCGCGCTCATGCAGCTCGCGAAGACGGTCGCCGCGCTCGCACGGCTTGACGAAGCCCGGATCCCGTTCATCAGCGTTCTCACCGATCCGACCACGGGCGGCGTGCTGGCATCATTCGCGTCGCTGGGCGACATCGTCCTGGCGGAGCCCGGGGCCTTGATCGGCTTCTCCGGCGCGCGCGTCACGAGCGAGACGATCGGCGAGAAGCTGCCGAAGGGATTCCAACGTGCCGAGTTCTTGCTCGCGCACGGCTTCGTCGATCAGGTCGTCCCGCGCACGCAGCTCAAGGAACGGATCGCCCTCTTTCTGGGCGCGTTCCGCATCGCGGGCCAGGACCTGCGCTGGAGCCTTTAGTGTCGCGTCCCGCAATTCGCCCGCATCTCGATCGGCCCGGCACCGCCGATCCCGGTGCCTCGGCGGCCCGGATCGCGGATCTGCGCACGACTTCCGGGACGCGCCACTAGCGTGTCGATGCTCGATCGCATCGTCGGGACGCGTCGCGCCGCGGAGGGCAACGGCCACCTCGCGATCGAGGCTGGTCTCGTCACCGACGCCACGCAGCTCGCCGCCGGCCGGCCCAGCGCGTGGCAGGCGGTTCAGACCGCGCGGAACATCGCGCGCCCGCACGCGCTCGAGATCATCGGCCGCGTCTTCGACCGCTTCCAGGAGCTGCACGGCGATCGCGCCTTCCGCGACGATCCGGCGATCGTCGGCGGCATCGCCGAGCTCGCCGGTCGGCCGGTCGTGGTGGTGGGGCAGCAGAAGGGCGCGTCGACCGAGGAGAACATCGAACGCAACTTCGGCATGCCGTACCCGGAGGGCTACCGGAAGGCGATGCGGCTCTTCCGCCTCGCGGAGAAGTTCCACCTCCCGCTCGTCACCTTGGTGGATACGCCGGGCGCGTACCCCGGACCAGAAGCCGAGGAGCGCGGACAGGCGGAGGCGATCGCGTCGAGCATCCAGCTCATGACGCGCCTCGCGACTCCGGTGGTGGTCGTGGTGCTCGGCGAGGGCGGCTCGGGCGGGGCGCTGGCGCTCGGGGTCGGTGACGTTGTCCTCGCGCTCGAGAACGCGACCTACTCCGTCATCTCGCCCGAGGGGTGCGCGGCGATCCTGTGGCGCAGCGCGAGCGAAGCCGAGCGCGCCGCGACCGCGATGAAGCTCGCTGGTCCCGATCTCCTCGAGACGGGAGTCGTCGACGCGCTCATCCGCGAGCCGGTCGGCGGCGCGCACACCGACCACGACGCGACCGCGGCGGCGATCAAGACCGCGCTCGTCGCTCAGGTCGAGCGTCTCGCGCGCGTTCCGATCGCGGACCTGCTGTCGCTCCGCTACGAGCGCTTCCGCGCGTTCGGCACGATCGTCGAGCCGAGCGGCGGGCAGGCCGCCGCGCCACCACAGCCGTGGTGGCGACGGATGCTCCGCAACCCGATGGGCGGCGGCGGCGAGAGTTGAGCGAGGCCGACCCGCTGCTCGGGCTCGTCGACGATCTGCTGAATCTGAAGCTGCCGGACGGTCTGGCCGGGGCCACCATCGAGGTCGAGGCCGACGGCTTCGCGGTTTCGGTGACCCGTCGTCATGGGAGTGTCGGGGGCCGCCGGGGCAAAGTCCCCGCGACTGTTGATGCTGATGTCGCGCTGGAGAAGACCCAGCGCGTTCATGCGACGACCGTCGGGATCTTCAACTCGGCGCGCGAGTGGAGCGCGGGGGATGCGGTCGCGCGCGGCGATGTTCTAGGAGGTATCCAATCGCTTGGCCACGTCGCCGAGATCAGCGCGCCGGCGGATGGCGAGATCAGCGAAGTCCTCGTGGCGGGCGGCGCGCCGGTGGAATACGGCCAGGCGCTCTTCGTGATTGCCCTCCGCTGATCGCCTCGCGGTGAGCGTGCGTGAGTCCGGCGAAGGCTGGGTCGGCGACGTCACCGTGCGCGATCGCACGACGACGACGCACAGCGTCCGGATCTCGCGCGCGGAACACGAGCGGTACGGCGATGGCGACGTCGCCGACCTCGTTCGTCGCTCGTTCGAATTCCTTCTCGCGCGCGAGCCGAACACGTCCATCCTGCGTGAGTTCGATCTCTCGACGATCGAGCGCTATTTCCCCGAGTACGCGCGCGAGATGAAGCGCCGCCGTTAGGCGGTGGCCACCAACGCGGCGCTCTCGATCCGCCGCAGCGCGCGTCCCGCACGCCAGCCGTTGAAGAGCCCGTACAGGGCGAACGCGTGGACCGCGATGCCGAGGAAGTCCCGCACCAGGACGAAGAGCACGCCGTCGAGGAGATAGAACACCATGCCCGCCGCGTACCACCCGAGGTGACCGCGACGCGCGGCGCGGCCGATGAGCAGGACGCTGGCCGCCAGCATGACGTCGATGGCGAACGCGTAGATCGGCGTCCGGACCGTTCCGCTGAGCTCGGTCGCGAGCCCATCGATCAAGTACGTGGCCCCGAGACCTACGACGAGCCCCCACTGAGTCCCCGCGGCATAGAGAAGCGAGTTGATCATCGAGGCGCCGCCGATCCAGTAGAACCAGGCGCCGCCGCCGCTCCGCCGCTGCAGCAGCTGGTAGCGGGTGAGATCCTGCCCGGTGATCGCCGCGCCGGCGGCGTCGATCGTGACCGGCGCCGAGAGCGTCGTCTCGCCGCCGAGCACCGGCCTTCCGTCCACGCTGAGCGTCGGCTGATCGCTCGAGGCGCGCGGCGCCGAAACCGTCAGGACGTGTCCGGTGACGCTGGTGACGTACCGATCGGCTTCTGGGGTCTGGTCGAAGCGGGCCAGGCTCTTTCGATCGAAGGTCACACTCAGGCCGCCGATCAGATTTCGACCGACGCCCACGACGTGCCGTTGCCCGGACGCTTCGAAGACGGTCCACTCGGCGAGGCGAGCCACTCGGGCCGGATGATGTCCGCCACGGGTCTGCGACCTGGTAACGAGCGCGTCTCACACGAAGGCGGGCGTCGAGCGGCCTGGCGTGCAGCTCGGTCGGCTGTCCGTGGCAGTGTGTCGGAGCGCAGCGGATAGGGCAGTCGATCGGCGGTGTTCACCGAAGGTCGTCGTTCGGGAGGCGCCGGACATCTGGCTTTCGAGCCTTCTCTCCCGCGGGTTGACAACCTATCCCAATCTATTCAGGATACTTACGTGAAGCAAAATAACGCGCAAGAATTGGGATTGACCCGGACCCCCAAGCTCGAGCAGGCAATGACCTGGCTGATCGAGCACGGGCCAGTCCACGTCAACCCGCCTCTGCCCGCCTGGATGCTGCACGACCTGGTGGTGGACAACCGCATCGCCAACCTCCGTCGCGGCGTCTACCTGGCGCCGACAAAGAGCGGAAAGATGTGGAGCCTCCCGGCGGTAGCCACTCAGCTGGAGCCCCGGGGCTACCTCAGCTTCTACGGCGGGCTCGTTCTACACGGACTGACCGACCAGGACACGTCGCTCTGGGGCTACGTGCTGGGCAAGCGCCGGGGCAGCCTGCGCTACGGCCAGCAACGTCTGGACTTCGTGCCCTGGCCCCGGCGAGTCCGCACAGCCGAGACTAGGCTGCTGCGTCGGGGCGACGAGGTGATCCGCCTGGCTACGCCGACGCAAGCCTTCACCGACGCGCTCGAGGCTCCCCGCTACGTCACTAGCTGGCCAGAGCTGCTACACGTCCTGCGGACTGGCATCGCCGTCGGCAAGCTCTCGCCCGCGAGGCTGCGCGCGCGAGCGATCGACACGAAGTCGCCCGCGCTCGCGCGCCGGCTCGGTCTGCTGCTCGAGCTCGAGACCGGAAAGGCCGATCCCGAGCTGCTTGCGCTCGCGCAGCGCTCCAACAACTGGACCCGCCTCGCTGGGCTCGGGTCTCGCGTCGCCGCGCGTGACCCGCGCTGGCGGGTTGAGCTCCCTCGCTCGCGCGAGGATCTGCTGGCCGCGGTGCGCGATTGACTCCGAAGAAGAAGGCCAAGCCCGCCGGGCCGACGTTCCGCACCGAGCTGAAGCGCCGCGCAAGCGACCTTGGCGTTCCGTCAGAGGACCTCGACCGCGCGCTGATCATCGGCCAGATCGCGGGACTGCTGATCAAGGACGACGCACTGAAGGGCAAGCTCGCGCACAAGGGCGCCGCGGTCCTGCGGCTGGTCGAGAAGAGTGAGCGGCTCTCCCGCGACCTCGACAGCGCTGACATCCGCGGCCGGCGAATCACGGCGCGCGCGATCGAGCGAGCGCTCTCGACGACCGAGGCAAAAAAGGTGGTCTTAAAGGTCACGCCGAACCGCCCCGGCCAGAGCAGCATCAGCTTCCTGGTCGAATGCCGTCGACTCGCCGGCGGCACGACCTTGCCGATCACCACAACCATCAACTGGAGCGAGCCGTTCATCTTGCCCGTCGTGATGGGCGACTACCTCCTGCCGAACGGTACCCCCATAAAGGTCCCCGTCATGCAAGCGGTTGAGCGCGCAGCCGAGAAGGTGCGTGCGTTCCTGACCCGAGGTGAAGCCACGGACGCGTACGATCTGTGGTGGTACTGGAACCGCGTCCTTACAAGGAGCGATCGCGAGAAGCTCCCGAGGCTGGTCAAGCGGAAGCTCGCGTCGTCGGCACGCCCGATACCGCGTGGCGACAAGCTCCACGAACGCTTCGACGAGATGCGCGAACGCCCACGACGAGTGGAAGACTGGAAAAGGTCTTGTCCTCAGCGGAAAGAAGCCCGAATGGAAGGACGCTGACGCCGCCTTACTGAAATTCAAAGCCCATACGCCCGAGAAGATCTAACGAGATCGGGGCCGTTCAGGCTAGCTCAGGTGTCACCGCCTTCGCTGCAACGCCCCCGGTCGCGACGCGGCCGGGGGCGCTGCTTACGTGCGCGTGTGACTAAGGCGTGATCTTCGACACGAACACGTCGGTGTTGCCGAACTGCGATGAGCAGACGCTCGGCGGTGCCGGTTTTGCCGTTGGCGGACCGGAGCCATCCACCCCGTGCTGGAAAGCGTCGACCGCGGCGCAGCCCACGCCGGTGCGGCTGTCGGTGTAGATGAGGTACGCGGCGGCGTTCGTCGACACGAGCGTGTTGTAGTCACCCCAGAACTGGCGCCTGAGATTGTTCTGCGCGGAGGCCGCTGGATCGCTCGACACGCTCGAGACCTTGGTCGGTCCGGACCAGGTCACACCGCCGTCGTTCGAGCTGGTGTAGTAGCTATCGATCTTCGCATTGCCGGTCCCGTACGTCGTCGCGCTCCCCAACACCGTCAGTGCCTGGTAGCCGACGTCGACGCGTCCGCTCGGGGCCACGTCGAGGTCCTGGAAGAAGGCGTACCCGTTGGAAGTGACCGAGACCGTCCTACGCGTGCTCCACGTCGCGCCTTTGTCGGTGCTCTTGGTCACGACGATGTGACCCGTGCCGCCGCTGGCGTCGGACCACGCGGCGTAGACCGCCCCGTTTCGCTGGTCCACGGCTGCGGTGAGGAAGCTGTCGGTGCGGAAGTTCGCTCCAGGGATCGGGTCGGCGATGTCGCGCACGGGCGCGATCAGGCCGGGACGCGTCCAGTGAACGCCGCCGTCGCTCGACGAGGCGAACACCATCTTGTTGCCGACCTTGTTGTCGCCGTCCTCCCAGAACACGTACACCGTGCCGTCGGGGCCCGTGCGCACCGCGGACCCCTGGCGACCGCCGACCGTGCCGTTGTTATGCGCCGCCGAGAGCTGGTTCGCAGCGGACCAGGTCGCGCCGCCGTCCGCGGAGAACGTGACCATGATCGGCTCGCCGAAGAACGTGAACACGCTCCCGCGGAACTGCGTCCAGGAAACGTAGACCCGTCCGAAGAAAGGCGAGGACGGGTTCTTGTCCGCCCAGACGTCTTCTTTGTCGTTGAACTTGAAGCCGTGGCCGCCCGCAGCGACAACTGGCGCAAGCCAGCTCACGCCGTCGTCGTCCGAGCGCGAGACGGTGAGCAGCTCCGGGGCCTGGTTTCCGTTCGCCGCTCCGCTCGCGAACGAGGCGAGGCTCGCGTAGTAAGCGCGCGCGCCGCTGGAGAATGAGAAGCCGCCGGCTCCGTCGGGCTTGGGGCCGAAAGCGATCACCGGGTCTCCATCGGACACGAGCGAGCCGCCGGTGTCGCTGTAGCCGGGCAGAAGCCCGCGATTCGTCCATGTCGTTCCGTCGTTCGACGTGTAGACGCCGTTCGTGCCCACGTTCGGGAAGAACGAGCAGTCGTTCGCCGGCGCTGACGCTCCACGGACCGGACCTGGCCCACAGGGCGGCTGGAGCTGTTCGTCGTTCGAACCGGCGATCAGCTTCCCATTCGAGGGGTCGACCGCGATGGTGGGCTCGTTCTGCTTGTTTGTCGGGAATCGCGCGGTCGTGTTGCTCGATGGATCTCCGGCAACCTGAGGCTGGTTTGCTCGGCTGTCGGTGCTCCCGATCGCCAGCGCGAGAGAACCGGACCCGAGAAGCAACGCGAGCGTGGCGATAGCGATGAGTCCCTTGTGCATGGATCCTCCCCAGTTGATTGATCGCGAAGCGCGCTCCGCCCCGCCCCTCGCCGTACGCCGAGGGGTCGCCGGCGGATCACTGGAAACAGCCTCGTAGACTCGCCGCTTCATGGGCGTCGCATGGCTCTTCCCCGGCCAGGGCTCGCAGACCGTCGGAATGGGAAGGGACCTCGCCGACCGCTACCCGCGCGCCGCGCGCGTCTTCGAAGAAGCGAACGACGCGCTCGGGATCGATCTGCGCGCGCTGTGCTTCGACGGTCCGAAGGAGGACCTCGAGCGCACGGCAAATACGCAGCCGGCGTTGCTCGCGACCGCGATCGCCTCGCTGCGCGCCGCGGAGGAAGCCGCGGACGGACTTGCCGAGCCCAAGGTCGTGATGGGCCACTCGCTCGGCGAGTTCACCGGCCTCGTTGCGGCGGGCGCGCTCACCCTCGCGGACGCGCTTCGTCTCGTCCGCACGCGTGGCGAGTTGATGCAGGCCGCGTCGCCATCGCGCCCGGGGGCCCCGGCCCCCGCCGCAGGCGCGATGGCCGCGGTGATCGGTCTCGACGCGTACGCGGTCGCGCGCGCACTCGTCGGAACGCCGGTGGTGGTAGCGAACGACAACGCGCCGGGGCAGGTCGTGATCTCGGGACCGCGCATCGACCTGGCGCGCGCCGCGGATGTGCTGAAGGACGCGGGCGCGAAGCGCATCGTGCCGCTGCGCGTCTCGGCCGCGTTCCACTCTCCCGCGATGCGAGCGGTCGCGCCGCGCCTGCGGCAAGCGATCGACGTAACGACCCTCAGCGCGCTCCGGTATCCGGTGGTCGCGAACGTCGACGCGGCCATTCACCGGCACGCGCGCGAGATGCCGGCGCTGCTGGAGAAGCAGGTGTGGTCTCCGGTACAGTGGGTCGCCTCGGTTCGGCGGGCCGCAGGGGAGAGCGTGTCCGTCTTCGTTGAGTTCGGTCCCGGGAACGTCCTGACCGGGCTCGTGAAACGGATCGTCCCCGATGCGGCGACCGCGAACGTCAGCGACGAAACGACAATGCGGCAGGCGCTGCCATTGATCGCGGGAGGAGAGCGATGAAGGTCACGAAGACGTATTTCATGCTCATGGCCGCCGACGTCGCGCGTGGCGCGTCCTTCTATAAGAAGGTGTTTGGTCTCAAGCCCGGATACGAGTCGCCGGGGTGGACCGAGCTCATGCAGAACGGGACGACCGTCGCTCTGCACGGCGGCGCCGACACGACAGAGCGCGATACAGGCCTCGGGTTCTACGTCGACGACATCGAGGCAGCGTGCGCGGCGGTTGCCGCCGCGGGCGGCAAGGTTACCCGGCGACCCGAATCTCGAGCGGGTGAGGGGATCACACTCGCGACCGCCGTCGACACCGAAGGAAACCGCTTCTCGATCGCGCAGCCGGAGGCGCATTGACCGCGCTCGACAAAGTCCTCATCGCGAATCGCGGCGAGATCGCGGTGCGCATCATCCGGGCCTGCCGCGAGCTCGGCATCCAGTCGGTCGCCGTGTACAGCGAGGCTGACGCGCACAGCCTCCCCGTGCACCTCGCGGACGAAGCGATCTGCATCGGGCCCGCGAACGCGCGCGAGTCCTATCTCAACATCCCGGCGATCATGTCCGCCGCGCTCCTCTCCGGTGCGCAGGCGATCCACCCCGGTTACGGGTTCCTCTCGGAGAGCGCCGACTTCGCCGAGGTCTGCAAGGAGCACGGGCTCGTCTTCATCGGCCCGCCGTCCGACGTGCTCGCGCGATTCCATGACAAGGCGGCCACGCGGCTCGCGATGAAGCGCATGGGCATGCCGGTCATACCAGGCTCGGACGGACCGGTGCGCAACGTGGCCGAAGCGCTGCGCATCGCCGAGGCGATCGGCTACCCGGTGATGCTCAAGGCGAAGGCCGGCGGCGGCGGTCGCGGCATGCGCAAGGCGATCTCGCCGAGCGAGCTGCAGCGCCTCTGGCCGCAGGCGTCCGGCGAAGCCAAGGCGTCGTTCGGCGACGACGGCATCTACATCGAGCGCTGCCTCGAGGGCGTACGGCACGTGGAGGCGCAGATCGCGGTCGACGAGACGGGCCGCGGTATCTGCCTTGGCGAGCGCGAGTGCTCGATACAGCGACGGAACCAGAAGATGATCGAGGAGGCGCCCTCCGCGTCGATCAGCGAGAGCCTGCGTCAGGACATCGCCAAGCTCGCGGTCGACGCGGCGGTTCAGTTCGGGTACCGCAACGTGGGCACGTTCGAGTTCCTCGTCGACGCGCAGAACAAGCCGTACTTCATCGAGGTGAACTCGCGCATCCAGGTCGAGCACACCGTGACCGAGATGACCACGGGGATGGACCTGGTCAAAGAGCAGATCGCGCTCGCGTCGGGCCAGCTCCTCTCATTCAGCGAGGAGCAGATCTGGGTGCAGGGCCACGCGATCGAATGCCGCATCAACGCCGAGGACGCGGAAGCGAACTTCGCACCGTCGACGGGCGTGCTCACCTCGTGGATGCCGCCCGGCGGACCCGGGATCCGGGTCGATTCGCACTGCTTCCAGGGGTACGAGGTGCCGCCTTACTACGACTCCCTGCTCGCGAAGGTGATCGCCTGGGGCCGCGACCGTGCGGAAGCCGTGGCGCGCATGCAGCGCGCGCTCGACGAGTTCACGATCGTCGGCGTCAGCACGAACATCGCGGCGCACAAGAAGATCCTGGCGAGCGACCTCTTCCGCGCCGGACAGGTCACCACCCACCTCATCGACACCGTGGGAGTGGACGCTCTGACGGGCTAAGGGAGCGGCGGTCCCCAGGGTGCGGCGCCCAGCGGCGGGTCGATCGGCATGTCCAAGGTATTGCCCGGGAACGGCTCGACCTTGCCCGGAGCGGTCGTGGGGGCCGGCGATGACGGAGGGAGCGACCTGGCTGGCGCGACAGTGGGCGCCTGGGTCGGCGCCGGCTGCGGCGGAGCCCCGACGGGGGACAGGGTCGTCGCGGGAGCGGCCGAGGCCGGGGCGGTTTCTGGCATGAGGGGGGCGGCGCTCGGAGAGTCGAGCGTCGGAGCGATCCGGGGGGCCGCTGGCGCGTCCGGCCCCGACAAACGAACGGCGGACAGAGCGAGCCAGAGCGCCAGCCCCGTGGCGACGGCCGCCATAGCGAGGAGGCGCAGGTCGGGGAGAAGGTCGTCGGTTCGGGTCCGCATGGATCAACCGACTAACGCTCGAAGGCCGGTTCGCGTTCCGCCGGTATTCTCGGCGCGAATGGGCACGCTGGACAAAGCAGGCATCGAAGCGCTTATCCCGCATCGCGACCCATTCCTATTGATCGATCGGGTGACCGAGCTCGAGCCGGGCGTGCGTGCGGTCGCCGAGCACACCTTCACCGGCAAGGAGTGGTATCAGCCGGGCCACTTTCCGGGGAACCCGATCGTGCCGGGCGTGATCCTCGTCGAGAGCATGGCGCAGGCGGCTTCGGTGATGGCGATGGCCAATCCCGAATACCGCGACGGGCTCGGGCTCTTCGCTGGGATCGAGCAGATGCGTTTCAAGCGGATGGTCAAGCCCGGCGACACGGCGCGCTTCGTCGCCGAGATCGACAAGATGCGCCGCGGCTTCGCGCGCGTGAAGGTGCGGACCCTCGTTGGCGACGAGCTCGCGGCAGAAGGCGTGATCCTCGCGATCTTCCAGCCGCGCGCGAAGGCGGCGACGTGAGCCGGCCGGTCGAGATCGTCGGCGTCCCGATGGACCTGGGCGGCAATCGTCGTGGCGTCGACATGGGACCGTCCGCGATCCGCTACGCGGACCTCCACCGCCGGCTCGAGCGGCTCGGGATCACGGTCCGCGACCGCGGGAACCTCAAGGTCGCCGACCGCGCCGAGGGCCTGGTGAGCGGGGGCGACACGCGGGTCGACGAGAGCAACGCGCGCTCACGCCACCGGGCGCACCACGTCGAGGAGATCGTGCGCGTCATGACCGAGCTCGCGTCGCAGGTCGAAGCCGTGGCGCGCGCGGGCGAGATCCCGATCGTCCTCGGCGGCGACCACTCCATCGCGATCGGGACGCTCGCCGGCCTGCGCAAGGCGGGTCGCCGCCCGGGCGTGATCTGGATCGACGCGCACGGCGACATCAACACGCCGGGCTCGACGCCGTCGGGCAACGTGCACGGCATGCCGCTCGCCGTCGCGGTCGGCCTCGCGAGCGAGCCGTTCCCCGCCGAGCTGCGTGGGTCCGTCGACGGTGCGACGAGCGTGCTGCTCGCGACGAGGAGCGTCGATGCCGGCGAGCGCGACAACATCCGCCGCGCGGGCGTGACCGCGCTCACGATGGCCGACATCGACCGCCTTGGGATGGCCGCGGCGATGGAGAAGGCCATCGCCGTCGCGTCGAAGGGGCAGGGGATCCACCTCTCGCTCGACATGGACGCGATCGATCCGGACGACGCGCCCGGGGTCGGCACGCCGGTACGTGGCGGGCTCACGTACCGCGAGGCGCAGCTCGCGATGGAGATGCTCGCGGCGAGCGGTCAGCTGCGCTCGATCGAGGTCGCCGAGGTGAATCCGATCCTCGACACGGGCAACCGCACGGCGCAGCTCGCGGTCGAGCTCATCGCGAGCGCGCTGGGACAGACCATCCTGTAGTTGGCTGGCCGCATGCACTCCCAGCTCGCATGAGCCGAGGCATCGCGGCAGGGCTCGGGATCGGCGCCGCCGTCCTGATCGCTGTCGCGCTGGTCGTGTACGTGGTCCGCGTTCAAGGACCCGGACCCCCGGCCACACCGGCCGCCGTTGCCACATCGCCGACGCCGACCGCGACGACCCTGCCGACCGGGACACCAACGAGGTCACCCGCGGGTACGGTCGCCGCGACGCCGACGCAGGCCGTCTCGAGCCCGGGACGGTGTGACACGTATCAGGCGGGCGACATTCCGATCGTTCCGCTTCGGGCTTCGGGTCAGTGGCTGAAGGTGGCGTTCGATGCGGTCCGCCCGGGTCAGAGCGGCCACAACCGCTGGATGGTCCGCTTCACGCTTGCCGAGACGGCGCCCGCCGCCGCGACGATCGGCCTGAACGCTGCGGCGAGCGGCCCGAGCGGACCACTACAAGTGTTCGGCTACGAGGCGGGTCCGCCGAACTCCGAGTCCGTCCGAGTGACGGCGCCGATCACGCTGCAGCCGTGCGGAGCCCCGGGGCTGTTCTCCGGCGTCGTCGTGCTCGGGGTCGAGACGGCCGGCGTGCGGACTGGCTCATACACGCTCACCCTGCGCGACATTCGGCGTCCCGAGGGCGACACGGTCCAGGAGACCTGGACCGTCGCGCTCACCTGCACGGTCGCGCCCGGCGCACCCGGCGCGACCCCCGCGACCGACTGCCGCTGATCAGCCCCTGGTGGACGCGGCCTCGAGCGCCTTCGCGGCCCCCGGGTGACCCTGCTCGCGGGCGAGGTCGACCGCGGTCTTCCCGTCATCGGTCCGGAGGAGCGGATCCGCGCCGCGGTCGAGCAGCATGCGGATCACGCGCAGGTCACCGGTGAACGCCGCGGTGTGCAGCGGCGTGCCGCCGCCGAGATGCGGGACGTTCACCGGAGCGCCGGCGTCGAGCAGCATCCGGACGATCTCGTGGTCGACCGGCGCGGCGTCGGTCGCGACGGCCGAGTGCAGCGCGGTCACGGCCAGCTTGTTGCGCGCCGGGGCAGCCACGTCCGCGCCGCGCTCGAGCAGGATCTTCAGGACATCCGGGTGCCGGAAGAACGCGGCGAGCCCGAGGGGGTGGAAGCCATCCGGCGCGAAGGCGCTGGCGAGGGAGGGATCGCGTCCCGTCAGCTCGCGCACGCGTGCGGTATCCCCCACGGCCGCGGCTTCGAAGATGTCGAGCGTGGGATGGGACGCGAGGATCGTCGCGACCTCGTCGTGGCGCCGCGAGTAGACAGCGTCGAGCAACTTCGACACGGCGGCCGGAACTCTATCCCTCGCTAAACTCGAACGCGGATGAGCGACACCGGGCGCAAGCGCGTCGTCATCACCGGGCTCGGGCTGATCACGCCGCTCGGCACGAGCGTCGAACGGTCGTGGAAGGGCCTCACCGAGGGCAAGAGCGGCATCGGCCGGATCACGCGGTTCGATCCCGGCACGCTCGAGACGAAGATCGCCGGCGAAGTGAAGGACTTCGACCCGCTGGAGTACCTCGACCGGAAGGAAGTGCGGCGCACCGATCGGTTCGCCCAGTTCTCGGTCGCGGCGGCGGCGCAGGCGCTCGCCGACGCGAAGCTCGAGATCACGGGCGATCTGGCGCCGCGGATCGGTGTCGCCTTCGGGTCGGGCATCGGCGGGGTGACCACGCTCGTCGACAACATCCTCGCCCACGACAAGGACCCGCGACGCGTGTCGCCGTTCATGATCCCGATGATGATCGTGGACATGGCCGCGGGTGAGGTCGCGATGAAGTTCGGCGCGAAGGGACCGAATCTCGGGACGGTCTCGGCGTGCGCGTCGAGCGCGCACGCGATCGGCCTCGCGGCGGACACGATCCGTCGCGGCCAGGCCGACGTCATGCTCGCGGGCGGCGCTGAGGCGGGACTCATCCCCGTCGCGATCGGCGCGTTCAACGCGATGCACGCGCTCTCGCGGCGCAACGACGCGCCTGAGAAGGCATCGCGCCCGTTCGACAAGGAGCGTGATGGATTCGTCTTCTCGGAGGCGGGCGGCTGCCTCGTCCTCGAGGAGCTCGAGTTCGCGAAGGCGCGCGGCGCGCGGATCCTGGCGGAGCTCGGCGGATACGGCGCGACCGCGGACGCGTATCACGTGACCGCGCCGCCCGAGGGCGCGGAGGGCGCTGTACGCGCGATGCGCATGGCGCTCGAGGACGCCGGTCTCGCGCCGAGCGACATCGGATATGTGAACGCGCACGGCACCTCGACGCAGGCCAACGACGGATCGGAGACGCAGGCGCTGAAGGCGGTGTTCGGCGACCGTGCGCGCTCGGTGCCCATCTCGAGCACGAAGTCGATGACCGGTCACACGCTCGGCGCCGCGGGCGCGATCGAAGCGATCATCTGCGTGCTCGCGATGCGCGACGGCGTGCTGCCGCCGACGATCAACCAGGAGGTCCCGGATCCCGAGTGCGACCTCGACTACATCCCGAACGTCGCTCGGAAGGCGCACGTCGACCACACCCTCTCGAACTCGATGGGCTTCGGCGGCCATAACGTCGCGCTCGTCATCAGCCGGTGGCCGGAGGCCGCATAGCTGCGGACGAGACCAGGCGCGCGGCGCTCGGCCTCGTGGCCGAGCTGCTCGACCGCCTGCGCGACCCGGCGGTCCGCGACCTCGAGGTCCGCCAGGGCGACCTCCGCGTCCGGGTGTCGAAGGACGGCGCCGCCGCCGCCCCGGCCGCCGAACCGGCGACGGAGCCAGCCGCGGAGCCCGGCGTGCGCCCTGCTCAGCCGCCGAAGCCCGCGGCGAACGCCGTGACCGCGCCGCTCACCGGGATCTTCTACCGCTCGGGATCGCCGCAGGCGCCGGCGTTCGTTCAAGTGGGGAGCGTCATCAGCCCGGGCGACGTCATCGGGCTCATCGAGGCGATGAAGCTGTTCAACGAGGTGCGGTCGGCCGTCGCCGGCCGGGTCCGCCGGATCGTGGCGGAGAACGGACAGCTGGTCCGCGCCCACCAGCCGCTCCTGGAGCTCGAATGACGGAAGCGGGCGGGTGCGTGATCTGCCACCGTCCGCTCGGCGAACATCCGCTCAGCCTCCGTTACGAGCTGCGCGTCTATCGGTTCGACCGAGACGCATGCAAGCGGACCTTCCAGGAGAACCCCGACCGTTACCTCGACGCGGAAGGGGCGGTCCTCCCAGAGCCGCGCGGCTGACACCAGGGATCAGCGACCCCGGGCGTAGCATCGCCCGCCGATGGCTAGACGTCCCCCGGGCGCGCAGACCGAGGCGCAGCAGCGACGAGGTCGAGCACCCGGGCCCGAGGGAGGGGTCCCCCCGACCGAGGGTCGGACTGGGATCCCGCTGCTCATGCGCGCGACGGAGGCGCTCCTGCTCGCCGCGCACGACGAGCAGGCCGTTCTCGCGACGGCGACGAATCTCCTCGGCGATCACTTCGGATACGGCGCACGCTCGGTCCTCCTCTACCAGAAAGGCGCTGACGAGCTCGTGATGGGTCACGCCGCCGGAGCGGGCAGCGACGACCCCGCGGTGATCGGGTGGCGCCGCAAGCTCGGCGAGGGCCTGAGCGGGATCGCGGCGAAGACGCGGACCACCGTCAACGTCGGCGACCTCTGGGCCGACCCCCGCACGATCCGCATCGGTCACGGCCAGGTCTCGCGCCTCTGCGTGCCGATGCTCGTGCGCGACGAGCTCCTCGGCGTCGTCGTGATCGAGAGCCCGGCCCGCAATGCGTTCACCGCGCGCGACGAGGAGCTCATGACCGCCTTCTCGGAGGTGACCGCGCTCGCCCTCATCCACGCGCGCGCCGACCAGCGCCGCCGCAACACCATCGCGCAGCTCCAAGCGGTGAACGACGTCGCGACCGCGGCGGCGAAGCTCGACCTCGACGAGAGCCTTCGCGCGGCCGCCGACGGGTTCCAGCGCGCGACGACGTCGGACTCGACCGCGATCTATCTGTGGGACGAGGCCACCTCGAAGCTCGCGATCGCCCAGGTCACGTTCGA
>DASYSC010000124.1:0-2506 GCA_036003765.1 Candidatus Limnocylindria bacterium | reverse complement strand
ATCCAAAGCATCCCCGCGTTGCGCTCGAGCCAGAGCACCTGGCGCTCGAAATCAACGACGAAGTCACCATGAAGCCGAACGCGGCGAGGCACGCCGCCCGATCAGCGAGCTCGCGCCGGGCGCTTCTGCCGTCGACGGGCGCGTTCGACGATCACATGGAGATCCTGGAGACTGGCCTCGCGCAGATCCCCGGCTTTGATCTTCTCCCACGTAGCCCATGCCTGCGCACGTTGCCACTCCTCCGCCGCAGAGAGTTCCGCGGCGTCCTCGAGTTCACGCACGTGTTCATCGAGGAAGACGCGAGCGGCGGTGGCCACCTTGAGCCGTCGCTTGCTGGCCTGCGCGCCGAGCCGACGCTTCAGGTCCGGGGGAAGCTGGACGCTCAGCGGGCCGACGCGTTTGCTCCTGACAGTGGATTTCACTATCACGCCTTATATCACGGCCGCGGCTTGCGGGCGGTCACCATGAGACTCTCCGAGCATGGTCACCGCTTCGCTGTGACCATATAGAAGAAGCCCAAGATATCCGCGACAGGCGTGCCGTCGAGCGCGCGCAGGAACGAGCCGTAGCGCCAGGTCAGGGCCTCGTGACCGCGCAGCGTGTAGGGCGGGTACACGCCGGCCGAGGCGACGCGCACGTCGCTTAGACCAGCGCCGCGAACAAGGTCGCGCCACGCGGACTTCGTGAGGTCGCTCTCGTAGATGCCCTCAGCCATGTGTTCCTCGCGCGCCATGCGATCGCGCTCGGCCCAGCGGTACAGCGAGACCTTGCGCGGGACGATGTCCGCGTAGAAGAGGCCGCCCGGCCGGAGCACGCGCGCCATCTCGGCGAGGATCGGCGCGGGATCGCGGAAGTGCTCGAGCAGTCCACCGGAGAGGACGATGTCGAACGAGCCGGCGGGGAACGGTAGCGCGCGCGCGTCGCCGAACAGCGCGTAGCCCTCGGCGCCGGCGCGCCGGTAGTTCTCGCGCACCGCGCGGATCGCGTACGGCGCATAGTCGAGCGCGAAGAGCCGATAGGGGCGCTCCTGGCCGAGCCGGATGAGGAGCCTGCCGGAGCCGGCGCCAATCTCGATGGCGTTCCCGCGAGAAGGTAGCAATGGCCGCAGATGCGCGACCTTCGTCTCGTCGATGAAGTTGAAGATGTCGCGCCGCGCCGGGTCGTAGAGCTCGCTCTCGCGGATGGGTCGGTCCCATGCGGCGGCGTCGCCCTCGCGATAGCGCGTCTCATGCTCGTGGTCGTATATCAGTACGGGATACGGTAGGTGGCGCGCCTAGGGGACTTGACCCGTTGCTCCGGTGCCGGTGCCGGTCGCGCTCGGGAAACGACTCGTGACGACCACGTAATAGACGATGGCGATGATCACGAGCGAGAGCAGCTGCGAGCCCGAGCCCAGGAGCATGGCGATGAGCGAGGTGACGAAGGAGACGATGAGCCCGTAGATGACCAACCGCTTCCCTTCGACCTTGCCCTGGTACATCTGGTACCCGCCGTAGGCCGCGAGCGCGCTACCGACCAGGCTCGCGATCAGGCTGAGCGCGAGGATCGGCGCGGCTCCCAGGAGCGCGAGCGTGATGGGCAGTGCCAGCAGCCCGAACACCAGCCCGAGGCCGGCGAGGATCGCGCAGACGAGGCCCACGATCTTCGCGTCGGCGCGGAAGGCCGGGTTCTTGGCGAACGGCGGGTCAAGCAGGCTATCCAGCATCGTCATTCCCTCCTCATGCTGCCGGCATTGTGGACTAGGGCGAATGGCCCACAAATGGCTCGGAGCGGCTCCGAGAGCCGCTCCGAGGTGACACGCGGCTTGCGGTAATTAGGGCTTCTTGTCGCAGGGCGACTTGGCGTCCGGGTTGCCTGGCGGTCCGTCGTGGATGTGGTTCTTATCGCCGCAACCCCAGCCGGGACGAGCCGACCCAGTCAATACCGGGGCCGTCGACGTTGGGCTCAAGTCGACGTCGTTGTCGTTGTCGCGATCGGCTTGCTGCGTGGTCACCTGGTTGGCTGTAGAGGCGGTCGTTTCGCTGGTCGCCCGGTCGGCGTGAGACTTCTCCTTAGATTTCTCGACCGATGCGGCCATCGACGATTCCAGCGACTGCGAACCCGTCAAGTCCGCGGTTATCGCAGCGCTGATCGCTGCGAGAGGGCTGTCGCCGGAGTCGCGGACGGAAGCCTGTGCAAGCTGCGCACAGACGATGACCGCCGCAACCGCCGCCGCGAGCGAGAGTGCTTTCACGTGCATGCTGCGGCTCCTTTCCCCGGACACGCCGGGATGCGAAGTCCCCCTGACGCCTACCTAACGATCGGTCTGAGGGAGCGTTAGGGGCCGTTTCGCGATCGTTGCGATCGAATAGCCGAGCAGCCAACCGCCCAGGACGTCGCTCGGCCAGTGCTCAGCGAGATAGACGCGGGTGAGGGCCATGACCAGTACTAGGACCATCGCCGCGACCGACGGCCAGCGCAGGGCGGTCACGAGGAACGCCATCCGCGCGACGTGACCGCTCGGGAA
>DASYSC010000123.1:0-2587 GCA_036003765.1 Candidatus Limnocylindria bacterium | reverse complement strand
GGTCGCTGTCTCAGCACGAACAAGGAACCGCACGATTGCTCAGACGGAGAGTGCCGGCAGCGCCAGCCGCCGGCGCTCCCGCGCGCTTGACCCCCGTCTTCCGCTCAGAACGCTTTTTTCAGAGCACGCGGGGGACCGGCGCGACGACGCGGCCGGGCGACGAGGTGAGCCTCATCGTCGCGTCGCCGACGAAGTTTCGTAAAGCGTGAGCCGAGGACGGCCCCGGTCAGATAGATTCCCGTCCTCGTACAACCAGGCATCAGGGATGTCTGCCTCTGATCTCTGCACGAGTCTTGCGAGCCGCGTGCTCCGTCGGTCACTTCGTGCCTGCATCGCGAGTTCGCGTCGCGCTGAGAGCCTGGACTTCGCTCGACGTTCGGAGACGCCGTACCTCCTCGGCTCCCCTGCTGCGCGGGATCATGCCCTCTCGCAGTCAGGTGTCTAAGGAGATCGGGTGCGGCCTAGAATCCCCGTTCAGCATCATCGGAATGAACAATCACGACGAATCTGTACATCGCCAATAAGTGAAGAGGGTGTCAAGATGCAAGTGGTCCGGATGAAGGTTGCGCCACATACCGTGGCGTATGCCGACGGGGAACACGACAGGCTAATAGTGGAGTTCGCCATCCCAGGAGCGCCAACGGAGACCATCGACGTAAAGATCCTCGAAGATAGCGTCCATTTATTGGCGCCAGCAAGGGACATCGATTACGTTTCGGCATTGGCCCTAGGTTGGCCGGTTAAACCTGACAAGGCCGAAGCTATCTACGAGAACGGATTGCTCCGAATCGAAGTGCCTTTCAAAGACCCAATGGAAGATGCGGTGAAGGTCGCAATCAAGCCAGGTGGGGCGGAAACCAAGACCAAAAGAATCAAGGCCTGATGACCGTCAAACGCAAATCGCAAAGTCACAACACCGATATCGGCCGACGCACCACCTTTCGGACCCGCCGCGGCCCTTTTGGACTGAGAGCCCAACGGACTGCGAATCTCACCGCTTAATCAAGGCCGCGGCGCTTCCCAAGAGCTGGCTTATACGCTGGCGTTCGCCGACCTAGCACAGCGCTGACGGCGATACCTTTCAAGGAAGAGGTCTCGGGTTCGAATCCCTTCCGGGCTATGCGCCCTGCTTTCCGCGCGCCGCGCGCTGGCCGATTGCGGCGAGATACATCACCTGGCGGCCCGCGGCCGCGGGCTCGAAGAAGCGCGTGACCTCATCGTCGAAGAACGTCAGGCCCGTGGTGCCGAGCCCCATCGCGGTAGCCGCGAGCTCGAGGCGACCACCGGCGATTCCACCGGCGATCTGCGCAAGACGGTACCCGCGGTCGCCGAAGCGCCCGAGGACCGCGTCGAGGTCGGAGAGGAAGTACACATCCGCCGCCGCGCTCGCGCCGAGCTCTTGCCCGAGCGCGAGCTCGCCCGCGGCGCGTCGGAAATCGCCCTGCTTGATCGGCATGAGGCCCGGGCCGTACGTCCCGGGCGCCAGTCCCTCTACGGCGTTCACGATGACGAACGGCTCGACGAGGTCGGCGCCGAACGCGTCACCGGGGACCGGTTCGCAGGCGACCGCGATCGCTCGCTCGAGTTGCTCGCGCATGATCGTCCCGTACGAGAAGCGCCGCGCCGAGCGCCGCTTGCGGATGACCTCTTCGATGGGCGGGCCGGCGAGCGGCGCAGCCGGCGTTTCGGAGATCGCGCCGGCCCGGGCGCGCCAGGCGAGCACCTCATCCGCCGAGGCGAGCGACGAGGCCCGGTGCGCCTCCTCGATGGCGCGGTAGCGCACCTCGCGTGGCGAGAGCGGCTCGGTCCGGAGCGCGAGCTCGTCGAACAGCGGCGTCTCGCGCGAAGACGCGGCGCCCGAGCCGATCGCCACGAGGGCGACGGCCGCCTCACGCGTCCCGTCCGCGCCGACGAGCCGGTTCACATCATCGTCCACGAAGCCCATGACAATCGATGCGGATCCTGCTGTCTCGCTGGGGAGCGCGAGGAGGTTGGCAAGGATCACGCCGCTATCCCAGAACGCGTGGCGGTAGGCACGCTCGCGGTACTTCCAGGCGTTGCGCCAGAACGTACTCGTGAGTACGAGGATGAGCGGCGCCGAGACGAGCGGCGCGAAGGCACCGCTGGCCGTGAGGAGCGCGCCGCTCAGGTCACCACGACGGAGCTGTCGCAGCCGGTGATCGTGCGCGCCGTAGTGGTAGAGGCCCGCCGCGAGGTCGCTGCGCTCCGCGGTCGCCAGATAGAGCTCCACGTGGTAGAGCGCGCCGGTGCAGGGCGCCGCTCGGAAGCCGTAGCGCTCGCCGGACGGACCTTGGCGCCAGCGGAGGACGCCGTTCGAGTAGCGGCACAGGCGCGCAAGGTCATCAGGCAGCGGGGTGCCTTCGAGCGAGGTGTAGATCTTGTATGGGAGCGGCTTGTTCGACCAGTCGAGGCGGTGCGCACTCTGGGCGAGGCTCGACGCCGAATGTTTCGTCTGTTCGTGGTAGTCGCGAAGAGCGAATCCCATCTCCTGGCCGCGCCGCACTCAGAACTCGAGTCCCGAGCTACGCCCTTCCACGCCGCGACCGGCGGACCGGGCGCTTCGCGA
>DASYSC010000122.1:0-11786 GCA_036003765.1 Candidatus Limnocylindria bacterium | reverse complement strand
CCCCGGCTTTTCGTTGGGATCGGCCATGCCGAGCAGTACTCCACCCGACTCACGGTGCGCGTAGAGGCCGGTCGCGAACTCGATCGTGAGCGGGAAATCCGCGTCGAGCCCGGCGACGGGTTCGGTGACGAAGATGTGCCGACGGAGTGGGCTGATCGGGAGATCGACCTTCGCCAGCTTTGCGACGAGCGCGGCCCACGGCCCGGCCGCGTCGACGATCGTCGGTGCGGCGACGTCGCCCCCTTTCGAGCGGACACCTGCAACGTGGCCGTTGCCGCAGGTGATCTCTGTGACCTCAGATC
Organism: Candidatus Limnocylindria bacterium; assembly: GCA_036003765.1. Lineage (GTDB taxonomy): Bacteria > Chloroflexota > Limnocylindria > P2-11E > P2-11E > 3-1-20CM-2-70-9. The sequence continues at coordinate 11,484 of DASYSC010000122.1, read as the reverse complement.
CCTCGACGAATGTCGCACCGCCGTCGCGAGCACGCGCGACGTATCCGTTCATCATGCTCGACGGGTCGGCGTAACCGTCCTTCGCGCAGAAGGTCCCGAAGCGAACGTCGTCCGTGCGCGCGTGCGGGAAGAGCGCCTTCGCCTCCGCGGCGGTGACTCGGCGTGCGGGGACGCCGAGCTTCGACCACATCGCGAGCGAGCGCTCGAACGGCGCCACGTCACGTTCTTCGGTGATGAGGAAGAGATAGCCGACCTGGTGAAAATGCGGATCGGCGCCGATCTCATCGGCGAAACGCTCAATGTGTGGAAGCGAACGCTGCGAGAGACGGACGTTGATCTCGCTCGAGAACTGCAGACGGATCCCGCCGGCGTTCTTTCCCGTGGATCCTGACCCGAGACGATCACGCTCGAGCACGAGGACGTCGCGTACGCCCTTCTTCGTGAGGTGGTACGCGATGGAGGCACCGATGATCCCGCCACCTACGATGACGACATCGGCAGTTCGCCGCATCGAGTGCGATGGTACGAAGGACGCCTACGCGCTGCTCATGCTGTCTCGCCGCCTATAATTTGTGTCTACGCCGACGTATCCGAATAGGTACAGGAGCACGCTTCAGGAGCGTGTGTCGAAAGACATGAGGGTTCGACTCCCTCCGTCGGCACTGAGGTTGCGCCGCTCGTAGTCCTCCCAGATCTGCCACTTGCGCACCAGCCGCGGAGCACTTGGGTCGACGTAGAAAAGGCGAAGTAGTGCGATGGAAGCGTACTTCCCATACTCGAGGCGATACATGTCGTGCTTAGGCGGCCGCTTGAACGTATCCACACGCCCTGGGCTGCCCATAAGGGTGTGAAGTCGGCTTCGGAGCCAATCGAGGTGCAGACGACTCGCCGAGTGGAATTGCACATGGAGGCGCTCGTACATGTATGTCGGGTACAGCTTCCGCGTAGGCGCATGGACAAAGTTGACGATGCTTCCATCGCCATCCATCAACCCACGCGCGAGCGGAGCAACAAACTTGTCAGGGACACTGAGCGCGCCTAGGGTCAGGCTCTTCCGCGGCGTTAAGCCGACCGATCGGAACCACTCGTACAACTGTGAGTCGTGAAACTGAGTAACAAAGACGACTCCACCCGTGCGGGTGCGCGCGGTCTGAACTTTGTTGGTGCGGCCAAGAACAGCGAGATATGTCTCCACTAATTGGCGATCTTCCGACTTGAAGTTAAGCGCTCGCCGGCCCGTGATGAGACATCCGTCCGTGGCCGTGAGCCCAACGATGTAAGCCATGTCCTCAGACCATTCGAGAGGGAGCGTCGTTTGCCCCGCGAGAGGCCAGTCACACTCCTCGAAAGGCGTGCGCCGCTGGTACTTCATCCCGCGATGAGCCGCGGCGGCACGGGCGACGCGCGGATCCGTCGCCGCCGTCAAGCCTTTCGCCCAACCCTTTCCCATACGCGCATCTACGCACAGGCACGCGTGCGAGGGAAGACGCCTAAATGTTTCACCCCTGTCGTCAAAAATGACGACAGCCTTGTCATCGGCGAGGCGCGGTCCGCACGTACCAGTCCTCGACGTTCCAGAAACGCTCGCGGGGGTCGGTGAGCGGCGCGATCCGCAGGCCCTGCACCAGGCGGCTCTGGGCGTAGAGGTAGTCGCTGAAATACAAGTACACGACCGGCACCTCGTTCGAGATCGCCTGGAACACCGGCGCGTAAAGCTCGCGCCGCGCGGTCTCATCGAACGTGCGCCGCGCCTCCTCGAGCTTCCGGTCGATCGGCAGCGTCGAGTACCCGGAGAAGTTGTGCCCGGGATCGCTCACCTCGGTCGAGTGGAAGAAGGAGTACGGGTCCGGGTCGCCCGAAACGGCGATCTCCACGAGGAGCGCGTCGAAGCTCCGTTGGCGCGCGGCGGAATCGACGAGCTCGCCGAACGGCATCCTCCGGACGTCCACCTTCATCCCGACCGCGTTCAAGTCTCTCTGGATCGAAGCGGCCGCGGTCGTGCGCGCCGGTTCATCAGACGTCGTGATCGTAAACGCCAGCTTCTGCCCGCCCTTGTCACGGACCCCGTCGCCGTCGTGATCCTTCCAGTCGGCGCCGTCGAGAAGCGCCTTCGCGTCCTCGACCGAATACCCGTAGCGGGTGACGTCTTTCACATACGCCCACGAGGTCGAAGGCACGAACTCATCGGCGAGGGTGCCGCGTCCATCCGCGGCCTGCTGCAGCACCCGACCGCGATCGATCGCCGTCGCGATGGCCTGCCGAACGGCGCGGTCGCGGAAAACGGTCTTCTCGGGCCGCACGTTCAGGAACAGCGCGACGAAGTTGTCGGTCGGCATGCTGTAGAGGAAGACGTTCTTCAACGTGCGCGCGCGCTCGGCTTCCTGGTTCGAAAGGCCCGCGACCCCATCCAGCTCCCCGCGTGAGAGCGCGAGCAGCGCTTCGCTCGCGTCCGGATAGAAGCGGAGGATCACGCGGTCGAGATAGGGCCTCGCCCTATCCGGCCGAGCACGGTAGAAGTCGTCGTTCCGGGTGAGTACGACCTGACGGCTGTCGATATCGATCACGCGGAACGGTCCCGTCCCGATCGGCCGCACGTTGAAGGTTTGGCGCGCGAGCTCCGCGTAGGGAACGTTCCCGAGAAGGTGGGCCGGAAGCAGCGGGACCGTAGTGCTCTGGGCGAACGGCCCGTACACGTCCGGCAGTGTGAAGCGAATCCCGCGGTCATCGAGGCGCTCGACGGTCACGCCGCGGAACGCGTCGCTATACGGTCCGACATAGCCGCGGTCCTGCAGCAGCTTGACCGTGTAGACGACGTCGTCGGCGGTGACCGGCTGCCCATCCTGCCATCGGGCATCGTCGCGGATGTCGAACGTCCACACGCGGCCGCTGCTCTCCGTCCGGAACCCGGCCGCTAGATCCGGCACGATCGCCCCGTTCTGGTCGTAACGCGTGAGTCCGCTGAACGCGAGCCGGACAACGTCCTCGTCGACATCGGTCGCTGCGATGACCGGATTGAGGTACTGCGGGACGCCGGCAACGCCCTCCACGTAGGTCCCGCCGTACGCCGGGCCGCCGGTGGCCGGGCTCTGTTCGGCGATGATGGCGGCGACGCTGGCCAGGACGAGCAGCCCGACGAGGGCGACGACGATGAACTTGTCGCGACCGGTCACCTACGCGGTGGCAGCCTTCGCGCCCCACAGCGAAATGGCGACGAACAGGACGATGAGTATGACCGTCAGGCGGAACAGCGTGCGCTCGAGCCCGCGGCGGCTGCGGTATGCGGTCGATTCGCCACCGAACGTCGACGAGAGACCGGTGCCGCGGGCCTGAAGCAGGATCGAGGTCGCAACCGCGACGGCGATGATGAGCTGGCTGACCTGAAGTGGATCCATCGAGAGAAAGTCTAGCGGTCAGCGAGGCTCATAGATCCAGAGCTTGCCAAGATGCTGCGTCAGCCGGTAACGGTCGAGCACCGCGCGCACGAGGACCCCGGCCCAGCGCTGGCGCTCGAACGCCGGGGCCGCATCAAGATGCTCGAGATCCACTTCGGCGATGACGGAATCGATCCGCCCGTCGCGGACCTGGGTGACGATCGGATCCGCGTCGATGATCCCTCGCTCGACGAGCCGCGACCAAAGGAATAGATCGTCCACCACCGGCGGGATCCCGGTCTTGGCGAGAAGTCCGGCGTCCTCCACGAGGTAGCGAGCGTCTTTGTGGAAGGCGATGTCGGCGCCGTGAGGAAGCGGATCAGACCACGCACCCGTGGCCGGTACCCGCCCCGGCACCACTCGAAGTGGGTCGAGCACGAGGGTTCCCACCGCGAGCTGCGCCAGCAGGGCAAGAGGGACGAGCGCGCGCCCGCGGAGCCTCGGCGCCATGGCGGCGATCGACAATACGATCGCGACCGTCAGATCGAGCAGGTAGTTGATCGTCGCGCCCTCGCGCCCGCCCGCGATGAGGATCCCGATCGCGCCGACGACGTATGCGGCTCGCACTCCGCGTATCCCTCCCGCGAACCCGGCGATCAACGCGGGCACTCCGACAACGATCGCCGCGAGAAAGATCAGCGGCAGCCACTGCTCGAGCGACCACGAAAGCGCGTTCCAGGTCACAACATGCCGCCACACGTCGGGCACCGAGTCCAGGTAGACGGTGCCCGCCGCCGCGACGGTCGCGACGGCCGCGCCGAAAACAAATCGGACGAACGCGGCGCTATCGACGCGGAGGAGCCATCCCCCGAGAGCGAGCGCGGGAAGGAACGCGGTCGGCTTAGCGAATCCGGCGAATAGAAGTGCGAAGCCCGCCACCGCGGCGAGATCCCGACGCCGGTCGACGGTCACCACGCTTGCCACCGTCAGCGCCAGCGCGAGGAGGTCGGGCTTCACCGCCGGGCCCCAGACCATCACCGGAGCGAGCGCGAGCCAGCCCGCCGCAAGCGCGGCGGCGGCGAGGCGTCCTGCGGGCCGAGCGGACATGAACACCATCGCCGCGACCGAGAGTGTCGCCAGGATGCTCACGATCCTGCCGGTCACGAACGCATCGCCGACCGACGCGACGTGCAGGTAGAGCGGCGGGTAGTTCGCGGCCACGAAGCGCTGCGGGTCGACGTCCAAGTACGCCGCGCCATCGCGCGCCAGCCGAGCCGCGTTCGCGACCGCACCTTCCCCGTAGAGCACGGACGCACGCGCCACGAGCGCGCCGAGCCACGCGACCACCGCGTACGCCGCGAGCGCGCCGGCGATCAGGGCGTACGAGGCCCACGCAAGCGTCGCGCGAGACCGCATCAGCCTGCGCGCCGCGTGAGCAGCGAGCGTCCGGTCATGCGCTCCGGGACAGGCAGGCCGAGGAGCTCGAGGAGGGTCGGCGCGACGTCGGCGAGCGCGCCGTCATGCATCGCGAAGCGCGCCGCGGCGTCCTTGGCGATGAAGATCACCGGCACCGGGTTGGTGCTGTGCTGGGTGTTCGGCTCGCCGTCGGGAAAGGCCATCTCCTCGGCGTTGCCGTGGTCGGCGGTGAGGAGAATGCATCCGCCTGCCGCGAGCGTCGCGTCCACGATCTGGCCGACCGCGCCATCCGTCGCTTCCATCGCCTTCACCGTGGCGGCGAAGTCGCCGGTGTGGCCGACCATATCCGGATTCGCGAGATTCACGATCGCGAAGTCGTACCTTCCGCTCCGCACGGCTCTCACGAGTGCGTCAGCGACGCCAGCCGCGCTCATCTCCGGCCGCTGGTCGTACGTCGCGACCTTCTGCGACGGCACGAGCTCGCGATCCTCGCCCGGAAAAGGCGGTTCGCGCCCGCCGTTGAAGAAATACGTGACGTGCGCGTATTTCTCCGTCTCCGCGGTGTGGAATTGGGTCAGCCCGGCCTCGGCGAGGATCTCCGCCATCGGTGTTACGTCCTGATGCGGGAACGCGATGAGCACGGCAGGCAGGTCGACCTTGTAATCCGTCATCGAAACGAACGTGAGATCGCGCGGGACGCGCGCACGCGCGAAACCGCTGAAGTCCGATTGCATCACGGCCCACGTGAGCTGGCGCGCGCGATCCGGCCGGAAGTTGAAGAACACCACCGCGTCGCCGTCTTCGATGCGCGCGCCGTCGCCGACCACGTGCGGCGTGAGCAGCTCGTCCCGGCACTCGGGATCGGCGTAACACTCGCGCACGGCGTCTTCGGCGCGGACCACACGCGGGGCGTCCCCGTCGACGATCGCGCGGTAGGCGCGCTCGGTCCGGTCCCAGCGCTTGTCGCGATCCATCGCGTAGTAACGGCCCTGAACGGTCGCGATCCGGCCCGCGACCCGCGGGAGGAGCTCGAGCGCGCTTCGCGGAGGCATGTCGCGGCCATCGAGGAAGGCATGGACGACGACATTCGAAACGTCCTCGCGCGCGGCGAGCTCGACGAGCGCAGCGAGGTGCTTCAGGTCCGCGTGCACTCCGCCGGTCGAGATGAGTCCCATGAGGTGGAGCGTCCCATGCGCTCGCGCGGCGGCGCAGGCCGCGCGCAGCGCGCTATTCGCGAAGAACGAGCCATCGTCAATGCCGTCGTTGATCCGGACGAGCTCCTGGTACTGGATATATCCCGCGCCCATGGTCAGATGCCCGACCTCGCTGTTCCCCATGACGCCGTCAGGGAGTCCGACGTCACGGCCGCTCGCGCGCATCGTTGCGTGCGGATAGCCCTCCCACAGCTGGCGAAGGCGTGGAGTGTTCGAACGTGTCACGGCGTTGGTCGGCGAGTCCGGGGCGATGCCCCACCCGTCCAGCACGCAGAGCACCACCGGCCGATACAGGCGGGGGGCGCTGCCCCCCGACGCCCGTCCTGCCGCGGTCAACCGAACGCGTGCACGATCGCGGAGAACTCGTCCGGGTCGAGCGACGCCCCGCCGACGAGAGCGCCGTCGATGCCGTCGGCGCGGGCGAACTCAGCCACCGACCTCGCGCTCACGCTGCCGCCGTAGAGGACCGGGATCGCGTCCGCGTCGAGGCCCGCACGTTTGAGCGCGGCGCGGACGGCGCGGGCAGCCGCGGACGCGTGATCCCCGGTCGCCGGATTGCCGGTGCCGATCGCCCAGATCGGCTCGTACGCGACGACGAGACGCTGGAGCCCGCGGCGGGCGGCGCCCGCGAGATCGAGCTCGATCTGACGGGCGACGACCGCGGTCGCCTCGCCCGCGCCGTGCTCGGCGGCGCTCTCGCCAACGCAGAGCAGCGGACGCAGCCCTGCCGCGACCGCGCGCGCGAGCTTCTTGGCGACGCGCGCGTCGTCGTCGCATTGATCTCGTCTGACCTCGGAGTGGCCGACGATCGCTCCGCTCGCGAGCCCGCTGAGCATCGAGGAGGCGATCTGGCCGGTGAACGCACCGCGCTCTTCCCAGTGCACGTCTTGCGTGTACACGGCGACGTCACCGCCGCGGAGGGCGTCCGCTACCGCCGCGAGCGCGACCGCAGGCGGCGCGACTCCGACCGCAACGCCGGCGTAGGCTCGCGCGGCCACCCCCCGAGCGAGCTCGACCGCGTCGGCGATGTTGGGCGGATTCATCTTCCAGTTGCCGACGACGAGACGTTCGCGCACTAGGTGCGCACCTCGGGCCGATCGACATCGCGATGCTCGACCTCGATCTCGCCGGGCCAGAACTCGCGCGTCGCGCGGGCGACCTCGTCGGCGATGACGACCGAGCGGTGACGCCCACCCGTGCAGCCGAACGCGACACCGAGACGCGCCTTCTTCTCCGCTTCGTAGCGCGGCAGCGCGAAGCGAAGGAACGGCACGACGTGACCGAGGAACTCTTTGGTCGCGGGGTGCCCGAGCACGTAGTCGCGCACCGGCTCGTCGCTGCCGGTGAGATCGCGCAGCTCCGGGATGTAGAAGGGGTTCTCCATGAAGCGGACGTCGAAGACGAGATCGGCCGCGGGCGGAAGGCCATATTTGTAGCCGAAGCTCGCGACGTGGACGAGCATCCCGGTCTTCCCCACGCCGTAGAGCGAGAAGAGCGTGTCGCGCAGGTCCTTGACCGAAAGGTGTGTGGTGTCGATCACCTTGTCGGCGCGTTCCCGAAGATCGACGAGGAGGCGGCGCTCCTCGTCGATGGACGGCTGCACGCCGCCCGGGGCGGCGACCGGATGCCGGTGCCGGGTCTCGCTGTAGCGGCGGAGGAGCACGTCGTCGGACGCGTCGAAGAAAAGGAGATGCACCTTGGTGCCCGTGCGCTCCATCGCGTCGAGCTCCTTCTTCGCGTCGGCGAAGAGCGGGCCGCTGCGGGCGTCGATCACGAACGCGACCTTGTCCTTGCCGCCCTTGCGGGACACGTCGAGCGCCGTCGCCATGAGCGCCGGCGGGATGTTGTCGAGCATGTAGTAGCCGAGATCCTCGAGGACCTTCACTGCCTGAGACTTGCCCGAGCCGGAGAGTCCTGTGACGACGACAAAGTCCGGCTGACCCGCTCGGGTCAGTCGGGCAGGATCCACGAGAGGACGAGGCCCACGACGGCCATCACGATCGCCGCGAGGAAGGCCGCGACGAAGCCTTCGACATGGAATCCGAGCGGCGGGATCGCCGAGACGAGCAGCAGCATCAATGCGCTGATCACGAAGTGGAAGAGCCCGAGGGTTAGGCACGTGATCGGCATCGCAATGAGCGAGATGATCGGCCGCACGAAGGCGTTGACGATCCCGAGCACGAGGCCGGTGAGAAGGAGCGAGATCCACTTATCGGCCTCGCCGTAGCCATACGACGCGTTGCCCCACGTGATCACGTTCGAGCCGAGGACGCCGTTCACCACGTAGGCGGCCACGACGATGGCCACCGCATTGATCAGCGCCCGCCAGATGATCCGCACCGGCGGAGACTCTAGCGGTTACATGGATCGAGCGACGAGCGGTTCAGCCGCGAGGAGCGAGGGGGCAGGGGCCCCCGTTAGCCGAGCGAAGCGAGGCGTGGCCAGCCTGAGCGTGTCTCTGGCGCAGCCAGAGATTGAGCTAGTACTGCGCGAGGGTGCCGCGCCGCCGCATGGTCCGCTCCGCCCGCGCGAACGCCCAGCGCCCGATCGGGAAGAGCAGGGCAGTCGTGACGAAGAGCCCGAGGTATTCGAGGGACGGATCGAGCACCGGCCGGGCGCCGATAGCTTGCTGGCGAAGCAGATCCACAGCGTAGGTGGTGGGCAGCGCGAAGGCGATCGGCACGAAGACGCCGGGCAACAGAGTTACCGGGAAGGCGGCGCCGGAGGCGGTCGAGAAGAGGAAATTCGTGCAGTCGATGAAGAAGTTGGCCTCCCGTATCAGCAGGACGATCGCGGCGAGGATGTACGCGACCCCGACCATCCCCACGATGGCGACGATCAGGGCCGGCAGGGCGTACACGATCTCGACGCGGAAGCGCAGGCCGAACACGGCCATGCCTATCGCGAAGAGGACGACCTGGCTCAAGAGGAACCAGACGAGTCCGCCGAGGGCTCGACCGATCACGAGAGTCTCGTGACGGGTCGGCGTGAGCCACGTCGCTTCGAGGGTCCCCTGGTCCATCTCGTTGCGCAGGCCCATCGCGATCGCCCAGAAGGATGTGGCGACCAGCCCGCTGATGACTCCGCCGAGGAAGATGAAGCCGGCCAGATTGTCGGTCCCGACGGTCGACTCCAGACCGAGGACGCGACCGCCGACGGCGAAGGACGCGCCGAACAGGAAGGCTGGGATCACTCCTTGATAGAGCGGGGTGAAGATCTGCGCCACGACCGCGATCCGATAGCGCGAGAGGATCGTCAGGTCCTTCTTGCCGATCGCGATCGCCGCCCGCAGCTCCTGCATCAGAACCGGCTCAGCATCCCGGTGCGGCGCGCGCTCGCCTCGAGTGCGCGGAACAGGAACACCGCGAGGACTGCGATCACCGCGGTGAGCACCAGCGTGATGAGGACATCGCCTCCGACATCGGCTAGCCCGAAGCCGCGGAGCAGAACGGCGCGGATGTCGGCAACGATGTACGTCGGCGGCAGTAAAGCCGCGCCGACCTGGGCCCACTCCGGAAGCATCGCCACGGGGAAGGTGATGCCGCACGCGAGCACGAACGTCCCGCGCACGATCTGCACGATCGGGCCGATCTCGCCGAACCGGAGAACACCCGCCGCGAAGAGCGCGCCGATCGCGTACATCGCGGGCAGGCCGACGACCGTGATGACCACCGCACGCAGGGCGGCATCCGGCGCCGGGACGACGCCGAACAGGAGCCACATCGCGATCCCCATCACGCCGAAGGTCAGGAGGATGTTGGGAAGCGCCGCCATCGGCGGCGCGAAGAGCGGCACGAGCCGCGAGGTCGGCGTGAGGAAGATGGCTTCGAGGCTCCCTTGCATCTGCTCGCGACGCAGCGCCGTGCCCGGCCCCCACAGGATCGTGGAAAGCCACATGTACATCGCGTAGCCGACGAACACGAAGCCGGCGATCTCAGTGGTGCCGGCACGTGCGGCGAATGCGGCGACGGCGCGCGCGTCGTTCGCTCCCGAATAGGCCTGCGCCATGAGCACCCAGACCGCCGGCAGGAGGACGGGCCAGAAGATCATGCCCAGGTACATCGCCGGATAGCGGCGCGTGATCCGCAGCTCCTTCTGGGCCGCGGCCGCGAAGGCGCGAACGTCGGCCGCGAGCCTCGTCACTCCCGGAGCTGCCGGCCGGTGAGCGAGATGAAGACGTCTTCGAGCGTCACCGGCACGACCTCGACGTGCTGCACGGTCGCGCCTTCGGCCCGCGCGGCGTCGAACGCCGCCGGCACAAGCTCGCGCGCGGAGGCGCAGTGGACCGTGACCGCGAGCGTCCCGTTGGTGCGCTCGTGCCGCGCCACCGTGCCCACGCGCGAAAGCCGCTCGAGCACCTGCCGACCCCCGTCGGCGGCGACTCCGATGTCGAGGCGGACGATCTCCTCGGCGCGGATCGTTCGCTTGAGGGCTGCGGGCGTATCCAGCGCGACGATGTGACCGTGGTCGATGATCGCCACGCGGTCGCAGAGCTGATCGGCCTCCTCCATATAGTGCGTGGTGAGAAGTACGGTCCGGCCCTCCGCGCGCAGCTCGCGCACGCGACCGCGCAGGTCGCGCGAGGCCTGCGGGTCGAGGCCCACGGTCGGCTCGTCCAGGATCACGAGCGGCGGGTCCGGAAGGAGGGCGCGGGCGAGCGCGAGCCGCTGGCGCATGCCGGTCGAGTACCGCTCGACGTAGTCATCCGCGCGATCCGAGAGCTTCACCGCCGCGAGCGATGCCTCGATCCGCGCCTTCGTCTCGTTGGTTGGCACGTGATAGAGCGCGGCGAAGTACTCGAGGTTCTCGCGGGCGGTCAGCTTCCAGTAGAGGCTCCGTTCGCCCGAGAGCATCGCACCCAGCCGCGCGCGGACCTCACGCGGCCGCTCGAGCGGGTCGATGCCAAGCACGCGGATGGTGCCGCTCGTCGGGATGAGGAGCGTCGCAAGCATCTTCATGATGGTGGTCTTGCCCGCGCCGTTCGGCCCGAGCAGGCCGAAGATCTCGCCGCTCTCGACCCGCAGGTCGATGCCATCGATGGCGCTGAACCGATCGCGCCTGTCCGGTTCGCGCCGTAACCGCTGCCAGATCGTCCGTCGGCCGCGCTCGAAGACCTTGACGAGGTCCTTCGTCTCGACCGCCGGAGCGGTCATTCGACGTAGATCTCTACACGGTCCTCGTCGTCGGCGATGTCGACGATCTTGCCGGGAAAGTCGACGCTCTTGAGTAGCTCGTCGAGATCGATCCCGAATTTCCCGAGATGCCCGCGCACGAGGCCGCTCGACGCAAGCTTCATCTTGCCGATGCGCGCGATCGCGAGCGGGATAGCGACGTTGACCTTCTGCTCGCCGTCCTCGGTCACGCGGATGCGGAGGATCCGCCCCCGCGCGCCGGGAGGCCCGGGCGGTCCCGGAGGCGGCGAAGGCTCGCGCGGCGGGCGTGGCGCGCGCTCGTCAACGTCGCCGAGCGCGCGCAGCAGGCGA
>DASYSC010000121.1:0-10554 GCA_036003765.1 Candidatus Limnocylindria bacterium | reverse complement strand
TCGCGAGCGATACCTTGGCTGCGGCGATCTCCCTGGTCGCGTGGATCGCCGTGCCCCTCGAGCCGGCGGTCCGAACGATGCAGCAGCCGACCATTCCGATCGCCGCCCTCGCCGCGGTGGCCTTCGCCGTCGCGTACGAGTACCGCACGCGGAAGGAGCGAGCCGATGCCTAGCGCACGACTCGAGCGCAGCACCACGAACCGGATGATCGCGGGGGTGTGCGGTGGGATCGCCGAGTACCTCGCGATCGACTCCACCGTCGTCCGCGTGCTTTTCTTCCTCATGATCCTCTTCACCGGGGGCCTCGGCCTGATCCTGTATGTCGCCCTCGTCTTTCTGATGCCGCTGCCAGGCCGACCGGCGACGAGCTTCGCCACGTCCGCCGGTGCGACGGTGGAGGAAGTCGCCGATCAGCTTCGCAAGACGGCCGACGACATCAGCAAGTCGTTCAGAGATCGGCCACAGAGCGACACGGCTCCGTCGGGCGAAGGCGCCGCGACGACCACCCCGGTCGTCGTGGACCCGCAAGCGCGCGCCCGTGAGACGGAACGCCGACGGATGGCGTTCGGGTACCTCTTGATGGCGCTCGGCGTGATCTTCCTGCTCGGCAACGCCGGACTCTTCCGGGTGGTGCAGTGGCAGGTCGTGTGGCCGGTGGTGCTCATCGCGGTCGGCGCATTGCTCTTGGTGCAGAGGGTGCGGTCATGACAGGCCGCCGCGGCGTCTTCTGGCCGCTTCTCCTGATCGCACTCGGCCTCGTCTTCTTGCTCACGAATTTCGGCCTCATCGCCGGCGTCTCCTGGCGGGCCATCCTCAGCCTCTGGCCGCTGCTCCTGATCCTCATCGGGCTCGACATCGCCTTCGCGCGCCGCTGGCCGGTGCCGACCCTCGTGGCCGAGGTCCTCGTCATCGCTGCGGGTCTGGCGCTCGTCGCCGCGTCACCGACTGTCGGCGGCGGGATATTCACGTTCGGGAGGGGCGGCGGGAGTGGTGTGGCCGATGTGTCGGTTCCGCGCGGGACCGCGATCTCTCTCTTGCTCAGATTGAACGGCGGCGCGGGCCGCTACCACGTGAGCGGTGGAGCCACCGACTTGGTTTCCGCGCACAGCGAGAACCAGGACCTCCGGCTCCGCGTCTCGGACCTTGGTCGATCCGGCGGCCGCGCGGACGTGCGGATCGATCAGATCGGACCGGAGGGGATCTTAAGGGGCGGCACCGACATCGACGTACAGTTCCAGGTCGCCAGCGACGTGCCGACATCGTTCGACATGAACGCTGGGGCGGGAGAGTTCGACGTCGATCTCTCCGACGTCCGCGTCACGGATGTACGCGTGAACACGGGCGCCTCCACGACGCGGCTGGTGCTCCCCAGACCAACCGGCGACATCCCGGTGCGGATAAGCGCGGGGGCTTCGACCATCGTCATCACCGTGCCCGATGGGGTCGAGGCGCGGGTCAGCACGAGCGGCGGTCTCCTGAGCCTGCGGAGCGACAACAGTCGGCTCGGCGAGAACGGCGGGACGGGCGGTTGCATCGCGTGCGGCAGCTCGGTGCAGACGAGCGGTTACGCGGCAACCAAGGACCGGGTGACCGTCACGATCAGCGCCGGAGCGAGCTCGATCGTCGTGCGCTAGGCGCGCGAGGAAGCCAGCGCCGGCCTATCGATAGACTCCCGGCGTGCTGCACCGGGCGATCGCGCGGATCCTCGATGCCCAGGGCGCGTGGGCTGATCCACTGGGCAAGCTCTTCGTCGCGATATTCGCCGCGATCTACAAGCCGGTCCCGATCCTCAAGGACTTCCTCAACGGCGTGTGGCTCGGCCACCCGCTGCATCCGGCGATCACCGACGTGCCCATCGGCGCCTTCGTCGTCGCGCTCGTGCTCGACGTCTTGGGCTCGCGACCTGCGGCGACGGCCGCGATCGGCGTCGGAGTGCTCTTCATGATCATCGCGGCGCTCGTCGGCTACGCGGACTACATCGACCTCGAGGACAAGCCGCGACGCTTCGGCACGGTGCACTCCTCGCTCATGCTCGTCGCGGCGGTGCTCTACCTCATCTCGTTCGGAATGCGTGTCGGGTGGCTCGGCCCGAGCGGCGGAGATGCCGAGGTGTGGCTCTCCGTCGTCGGGTTCGTCATCGTGATCGGGAGCGCGTATGTCGGCGGCGAGCTCGTCTACAACATGGGCAGCCAGGTCGATCGTCACGCCTGGCGCGGTGGCGGGACGAAGTGGACCGCGGTCGAAGTCGGCGAGCTCCCCGAGAACCAGCCCGTGCAGACGAAGGCCGGCGGGCAGACGCTCGTTCTCGTGCGCCAGGGCAGGAACATCCACGCCCTCCACGACATCTGCGCTCATCAGGGCTGCAACCTCTCGGACGGCGGCAAGATCGTTGGCGACGCGATCGAATGCCCGTGCCACGGCTCCCGGTTCCGGTTGCGCGACGGCCTGGTCGTGCGCGGGCCCGCGGTCTACGACCAACCGCACTACGAGGTCCGCGAGAGCGCCGGCAAGATGGAGGTGCGGCGCACGGACACCCTTTAGACCGCCGAGCGCTCGATCCTTCGGCGATACTCAGGGGCCGTGAGCGAAGCGATCGCGGCGGTCCCGCTCGAGTCCTCCGGCGCGGCCGAGGTCCAGTCGAGCACTGAGCTCGACGCGCGGCGCGCCCTGAACGCGCAGTACCTCCGGCACCACCCGGACGAGGTCGCGTTCTTCCTCGATGGCCGTTCCGCGGAGGACACGGCGCTCCTGGTGCACGACGCCGGACCCGACGCCGCGGTCCACCTCCTCCAGCGCCTCAACCCGCGCGTCGCTGCCGATGTTCTCCGCAACATGCCGGCGCGGGCCGCGAAGATCGCGCTGACGCAGATGCATCCGGCGCGCGCGGCTCCCATCGTCGCGAGCTTCGAGCCGAACGAGCGCGAGGGAGTCTTGGCGGGTCTGCCGCGCCGGTTCGCCTCGGAGGTCCGCGAGCTCCTGACCTATGCCTTCGATACAGCTGGCGCGCTGATGGATCCGCGTATCACCGCGTTCCAACCGGACACGACCGTCGACGACGCCCTGCGCAAGATGCGCACATTCAAGGAAAAGGAGCTCGGCGCCATCTACCTGACGGATGGCCCCGGCCGGCTCGTCGGCACGGTACCGCTTGGCGAGATCGCGACCGCCACGCCCGAGACGAAGCTGAGGGACCTCGTCCGTGGAACGCCCGTCGCGGTCTCGGCCACCGCGACCCGGGAAGAGATCGTCGCCTACCTGACCGAGCAGCGCGTCGCGACGTTGCCGGTCGTCGACTCGGACCACCGTCTGGTGGGCGTGATCCGCTACCGCGCGCTGGTGGATGCGGCCGAGGCCGAGGCGACCATGAGCATGCAGACGATGGTCGGCGTGAGCAAGGACGAGCACGCGCTTTCGCGCGTCTCGTTCGCCGTGCGCCAGCGGCTCCCCTGGCTCGAGATCAACCTCGCGACCGCGTTCCTCGCGGCGTTCGTTGTCGGGCTGTTCGAAGGGACGATCGCGAAGTACACGGCCCTCGCGGTCCTCATGCCGGTCGTCGCGGGACAGTCTGGCAACAGCGGGATGCAGGCGCTCGCGGTCACCATGCGCGGACTCGCACTTCGCGAGATCCGTCTCCAG
Source organism: Candidatus Limnocylindria bacterium (assembly GCA_036003765.1). Taxonomy (GTDB): domain Bacteria; phylum Chloroflexota; class Limnocylindria; order P2-11E; family P2-11E; genus 3-1-20CM-2-70-9. Next base: position 6,918 of record DASYSC010000121.1, on the reverse strand, counting down.
CACTGGCCGCGGCTCATCGTCAAAGAGGCCGGTGTCGGGATCCTGAACGGTCTGGCGATCGCCGGGACCACGATGATCGGCGTGTTCATCTGGAGCCAATCGCCTGGCCTCACGATCGTGATCGGAAGCGCGATGGTGATGGCCATGCTCATCGCCGGCCTCGCCGGCGCGTCGATCCCGCTCCTCATGAAAGCGCTTGGCCAGGATCCCGCGCAATCGTCATCGATCGTCTTGACCACGGTGACCGACGTCAGCGGATTCCTGTCGTTCCTCGGGCTCGCCACCATCTTCTCGAGCTTCCTCTAAGGAGGACCCTGATGCCGCGTCTGGTCCGCGTCGCCGCTGTCGCCGGCGGACTCCTGCTCGGTCTGATGTCCGGGGGACCCGCCGCGGCCGACGAGGGCTGGGTCATCCTCGGCTACGCCACCGACATCTCCGTCCAGCCCGACGCCTCGCTCCATGTCGTGGAGGCCATCGACGTCGACTTTGGCGCGCTACAGAGACACGGGATCCTGCGGACGATCCCTGTCCGTTATCCCTACGACAACGCCCACGTTCGCGTGTATGGCCTCGCGGTGCGCTCCGTGACGAACGCGAACGGGCGCGCGGTGACCTACGCGACGCAAGACGAGGACGGCTACAAGGTCATCAAGATCGGCGACGCCGACCGGCTCGTGAGCGGCCTGCAGAGCTACCGCATCACCTACGACCTCTCCGGCGCGATGAACGCCTTCTCCGATCACGACGAGATCTTCTGGAACGTGAACGGCGGCGGATGGGACGTCCCCACGCGGAGCGTGATGGCCACGGTCCATACGCCCGGCGGGCTGCAGCGGACCGCGTGCTTCCAGGGACCGACCGGATCGAAAGATCCATGCCGAACGAGCACGACCCCGACCCAGGCCGACTTCGCGACGACCCGTCCGTTCGCGATCGGCGAGCAGCTCACGATCGTGGTCGCGCTCGCGAAGGGGACCGTCAACGTGCCCGCGCCGGTGCTCGAGCGCAACACCGACGTGGCCTCCTGGTTCGACCTGCAGCCGGCCTTCCTCGGGCTCGCCGTCTTCATCCTGGTCGCAGGGCTCGCCTTCGTCTTCTACGTCTGGAACGACCGCGGCCGCGACCGGCGCGAGCGAGAGACGATCGTTCCCGAGTACGAGCCCCCGGATGCGCTCCGTCCTGCGCAGCTCGGCCTCCTGCTCGACGAGAGCGCGGACACCAAGGACGTGACCGCCACGATCGTCGATCTCGCGGTCCGCGGCTATCTGACGATCACCGAGGAGCCGGAGTCGGGAATCTTCTCGAAGAAGGACTGGACCCTCCGCGCCGCGCCGAAGCCGCCCGCCGGTCTCCTCCCGTACGAGAAGATCGTCTACGACGGGCTCTTCGAGGGCCGCACGGAGGTCAAGCTCTCGGAGCTCAAGACCCACTTCGTGACCTCGCTTCGTAAGGCCGAGAGCGATCTCTACCGGGACGCGGCCGATCGGCAATGGTTCGCGACGCGTCCCGACCGGGTGCGTCAGGCCTACACCGGCGTGGCGCTGCTCACGGTCGTCGTCGGGGCCGGCCTCGCGTGGCTCCTCGGGCGATCGGCCGGCGCGGGCCTGGTCGGTCTCGCTGTGGCGGCCGTGGGGCTCGTCGCGGTGCCGGTGGCTCGCGCGATGCCCGCCAAGACCGCGGTGGGCGCGGAGCTGCTCCGTCGCACGCTCGGCTTTCGCCACTACATGGAGGTCGCCGAGACCGAGCGGCAGCGCTTCGCCGAGCGCGAGAACATCTTCTCCGCGTACCTCCCGTACGCGATCGTGTTCGGATGCGTGGAGCGGTGGGCCAAGGCGTTCAAGGACATCGACACGACGGCGCAGACCTCGGCGTGGTATGTCGGGAGCGCGCCGTTCAATTCGAGCGTTCTCTCGTCCTCGCTCCAAGGGTTCTCGTCGAACCTCGGATCGGCGATCGCGGCGACGCCTGGCTCGAGCGGTGGGAGCGGATTCTCTGGTGGCGGAGCAGGCGGTGGCGGCGGAGGGGGTGGCGGCGGCAGCTGGTGAGGGGTCGCCCGCGTTATCCTTGACCTCGCGCGGGCTGTTGGCTCAGCTGGTTAGAGCGCTGCGTTCACATCGCAGAGGTCGCTGGTTCGAATCCAGCACAGCCCACAGAGCTGACGGGGGCGTGCCGGGTCAGCGCTCGAAGATGTTGAGGATCACGCCGCTCCCGGCGAGCAGCGCGAGCGCGATGATCACGACGATCCCGATGCGCCGGAAATCCTTCACGACGTAGCCGCGTTCCCACGACGCCGCGCGCTCGAGCGCAGCGGACGGCGCGCCCACGGCGCGCGATGTTCCGGAGCGCGATCCGTACCGCTGCGGTCGCGCGGCCGGCGCACGGGCCCCTTCGCGCTCGTAGGTCGTGACGCGAGGCGCGGACGCACGCCGCGCCGCCTCGACGGCGCGGCGGGAGCGTGCGCGTACGCGATGCTTTTTCGCCACGGAAAGACGAGGATAGCGGACCTCGTATGCTCGGCCGCGATGCCGCTCGAGCAGACGACGCTCTCGATGCTCGCCGTCGGGCTCGCGATCGCGGTCGTCCTTCTCGCGCTCTGGGTCGCCTGGTTGCAGCGCTCGCACGCGCTTTTGCGACGGCGTCTGACCCGTCTGGTCGGCGAGAGTGAAGGTGCAGGCCTCGACGAGGTGCTCGATCGCCAGTTCCGCCGCCTGGATTCGGTCGCGGAGCGCGTCGAGGCGCTCAACAAGCTTCATCACGAGCTCGAGAGCCTGTCGCAGCACAGCATCCAGAAGGTCGGCGTGATCCGCTTCAACCCATTCGCCGACACCGGCGGCGACCAGTCCTTCGCGATGGCGCTGCTCGACGCCGAGGGCAACGGCGTGGTGGTCTCGAGCCTTCACAGCCGGACCGACACGCGCATCTTCGCAAAACAGGTGCAGGGTGGACGCTCGCGGCATGCGCTGTCCGACGAGGAGCAGGACGCGATCCGCAAGGCGCTTGCTCCCTCTGGGGCGTGACGAGCGCGATTTCGTTTCTGGACGAGCGCGCCCTGGCCATCGTCAACCCGATCGCGGGGAACGGCGCCGGCGAGCGCGTGGCCCGACGGATCGCCGCCGACTTCCGAAAGCACGGCGTCCGTCTCGACGTCGTTCGCACGCCCGCGCCCGACGAGGCCGCGCGACTCGCGCGCGAGGCGGCAGCCGATGGCTACCGCGTCATCGTTGCCGCAGGCGGAGATGGGACCGCGAATGAGGTCGCGAATGGCATCGTCGGCAGTGCCGCGACGCTCGCTCTCTATCCGATTGGATCGGGAAACGACTTCGCGCGCGCGCTAGGTTATCCGCGTCGCACCCGCGACGTCCCGCGCTTCATCCGTGAAGCACGTCGCCGTTCGATCGACGTCGGCGAGGTGAACGGGCGGGTCTTCGTCAACGCCGCCGGAGTCGGGATCGATGGTCACGTCGCCGAGCGCGTGGCCGCGACCTCGCGCGTCGCCGGACAGACGCTCGGGTACTTCGTGGGAGCGCTCGTCGGGATCGCCACGTATCGTCCGCGTCCGATGCGCGTGCTCGTCGATGGAGAATTGCGGAGCGGCGCATTCCTCGCGGTGGTCGCCGCGAACGGGACGCATTTCGGGTCGGGCATGCACGTCGCTCCGCAGGCGTCGCTCGACGACGGCCTGCTCGACATCCTCCTTGCCGGCGATCTCTCGCGCTGGTCGTCGCTGGTGGCCCTGGCCAAGCTCTATCGCGGAACGCACGTCGACGGGCGGAAGATCGTGATGAAGCAGGCGCGCGCCGTGGAGATCGAGCTCGAGAGGCCGCTCGCGGTCGAGCTTGATGGCGAGGTGACCCGGCTGTCGCGGCTCTCCATCCGCGTGCGCCCGGGTGCGCTCGAGGTGCTCGCCCGATGACGCGCACCGATCCGCGCCGGGCCCTCCCCTCCGTGGACGCCGTGCTCCGCGCGGGCCGGCCGAGCGATGCGGAGCGCGATCGCTTCACGCGCGCGGCCCGAGAGGTCTTGACCCGGGCGCGCGGCTCGCGCACCCGTGGCGACGCGGCGGCCTTCGCGGCCGAGGCCCGCGCCCTGCTCGCCGATCGCGAGCGCCGGACGCTCCGCCGGGTCCTGAACGCGACCGGCGTCATCCTGCAGACCAACCTCGGCCGCGCACCGCTCTCGCCGCGCGCGATCGCGGCCATGGCCGATGCGGCGGGAGCGGTCAGCGTCGAATACGACCTCGCCGCCGGCAAGCGCGGCGAGCGGCACGGCCATGCCGCGCGTCTTCTGGGAGAGCTGACGCGCGCGGAGGACGCGGTCGTCGTGAATAACAACGCGGCCGCCGTCCTGCTCGCCCTTGCTGCACTCGCCACGCGCAAGGAAGTGATCGTCGCGCGCGGGGAGCTCGTCGAGATCGGTGGCGGCTTCCGTATCCCCGATGTGCTCCGGCGTTCGGGCGCGAAGCTCGTCGAGGTCGGAACGACGAATCGCACCTACGCGCGCGACTACGCGGGCGCGCTCACCGAACGGACCGGCGCGATCCTGCGCGTGCACGCGAGCAACTTCAAGCTCAGCGGCTTCGTGGCGCGCGCCGAAGGCCGTGAGCTCGCGGCCCTCGCGCGCGAGCACAACGTCGCGTTCATCCACGACCTCGGCAGCGGCACGTTCCTGGACACGTCGCGCCACGGGCTCGGAAAGGAGCTCACCGTGCCCGAGGCGGTGCGCGAGGGCCCGGACGTGGTCACGTTCAGCGGCGACAAGCTGCTGGGCGGTCCGCAGGCCGGGATCGCCGTCGGACGCGCGGAGCAGATCGGCGCGCTCCGCACCCATCCTCTGATGCGCGCGCTGCGCCCGGACAAGATCACGATCGCCGGTCTGATCGCGACACTCGAGACGTACCGCGACGGTCGGGCCGAGGACGAGCTTCCCGTCTGGCGCATGATCGCGGCGAGCGCGACCGAGATCTCCGATCGGGCGGAAAAGCTGGTACGCGAGCTCGGCGCGAGCGGGGTCGGCGCAGAGGTGATGGAGACCCAGTCCACGGTCGGCGGCGGCTCGCTCCCGGAGGAAACCCAGCCCTCGTTCGCCGTGGCGATCGGCGGCGCTCCGGCGATGCGCCTGGCGGAAGCCCTTCGCGGCGCGGACCCACCGGTCGTCGCGCGGATCGTCGAAGAGCGCGTGGCGCTCGACCTGCGGAGCGTTCTGCCGGAGGATGATGAGGTCCTTGCGCGTGCCGTTATCGGCGCGCTCGCGAAAGGGGGAGGAGATGGAGCTTCGCGTCACCAAGAGCGATCGCGCTCCGGCGCCCGTCGGCCCGTATAGCCAGGCCATCGTCGCCGGGGATCTCATTTTCTGTGCGGGCCAGCTCGCGCTCGATCCGGCAAGCGGCGAGCTGGTGGGCGGGAACGACGTGCGCGCGCAGACCCGACGTGTCCTCGACAACCTGTCGGCGGTCCTGTCCGCGTCGGACTCGTCGCTCGACCGCGTGACCAAGACCACCGTGTTCCTGACCGACCTCAAGGAATTCACCGCGATGAACGAGGTCTATGCGGAGCGGTTCGGGAGCCACCGGCCCGCGCGCTCGACCGTCGAGGTCGCGGCGCTGGCCCGAGGCGCGAAGGTCGAGATCGAATGCATCGCGGTTCGCAGATAGCCGAGAGCACGCGGGCCGGGGGGCAGAGCCCCCCGATTCGGGTCATCGCGACCGCGGGCCATGTGGACCACGGGAAGTCGACGCTCATCACCGCACTTACCGGGATCGATCCGGATCGTCTCCGCGAGGAGCGCGAGCGCGGCATGACGATCGACCTCGGCTTCGCGTGGCTCGAGCTGCCCGATGGCGGCGACGTGGGCGTCGTCGACGTCCCAGGCCATCAGGACTTCATCCGCAACATGCTCGCGGGCGTCGGACCGGTGGACGCGGTGCTGCTGGTCGTCGCGCTCGACGAAGGTGTGATGCCGCAGACGCGCGAGCACCTCGCCATCCTAGGGATCCTCGGGGTCGACCGCGGCGTCGTCGCCCTCACCAAGCGGGATCTGGTGGACGACGAATGGGCCGCGCTCGCGAAAGCCGATGTCGCCGCGGCCCTTCAAGAGACGCCGCTCAGGAACGCCGCGTTCGTCGAGGTGTCCGCGACCGCGCGGAGCGGGCTCGACGAGCTGGTGCGCGCTCTCGCGGACGTCCTCGCGTCGGCGCCTCCTCGGCGCGACGCCGGCCGCCCGAGGCTGCCGATCGATCGCGCATTCACGCTCACCGGGTTCGGCACGGTGGTCACGGGGACGTTGGTCGATGGCGCGTTCGGCGTCGGCGATGAGGTCGCGATCCTTCCGACCGCGAAGCGCGCGCGCATCCGCGGGATCCAGACCCACAAGCGAGCACTCGAAAGCGCCCGCCCGGGAAGCCGCGTCGCATTGAATCTCACGGGCGTCGAGAAGGATGAGCTCGCTCGCGGGATGGTCGTCGCGCGGCCCGGCTCGCTCGAGACCGCCTCGGTCGTATCCGCCCGGCTCGACCTCTTGCCGTCGGCCTCGGACGCGCTCGCGCACAACGAAGCGGTGAAGGTGCACATCGGAACGGCGGAGGTGATGGCGCGCGTCTCGCTGCTCGAGGGCGCCGCGCTCGACCCCGGCGCATCGGCATGGGCGCAGCTGCGCCTCGCCGAACCGGTCGCGCTCGCGGTCGGCGATCGGTTCGTCCTGCGCCGGCCCTCGCCGCCCGAGACGCTCGGCGGCGGGATGGTCGCCGACGTGTCGGGTGAGCGGCTGCGCCGGCGGCGCGACGCCGTCGAGACCCTCGAACGCAGGACCGCGCCGACCGCTGCCTCGCGGCTTCTCGCCGCGCTGGACGTGCCCCGCACTCCGGAGGAGGCCGGGACGAGGAGCGGTCTCGAAGCGGCGGAACGGCAGGCGGCGATCGCGGGG
>DASYSC010000120.1:0-6371 GCA_036003765.1 Candidatus Limnocylindria bacterium | reverse complement strand
CCAGCTGCGGCCAGACGAACCCGCAGGACGCCAGGTTTTGCCTTGCCTGCGGGACGGCCCTTGCCTCCACTGTTGCTCGTCGCGAAGAGCGCAAGGTCATCACCGTCCTTTTCGCCGATCTCGTCGGCTTCACCTCGCGAGCTGAGCGACTCGATCCGGAGGCCGTGCGCGGGATGCTTGACCCCTACTACCAGGAGCTGCGGACCGAGCTCGAGCGGTTTGGCGGCACCGTCGAGAAGTTCATCGGTGACGCCGTCATGGCGATCTTCGGGGCGCCTATCGCGCACGAAGACGATCCCGAGCGCGCGGTGAAAGCCGCATTCGCGATCCGCTCAGCCGTCGCCGCCATGAACGCGGCGTATCCCGACCTCGGCCTGCGTTTGCGCACCGGGATCAACACTGGTGAGGCGCTCGTCGTGCTCGGCGCGCGGCCGAGCGAAGGCGAGGCGATGGTCGCAGGCGATGTGATCAATACGGCGGCCCGTCTCCAGACGGCCGCGCCGCCCGACGGCATCGTGGTCGGTGAGGCGACGTATCGCGCGACCGCGCACGCGATCGACTATCGCCAGCTCGAGCCGCAGCAGGTCAAGGGAAAGGCCGCGCCCGTCGCCGCTTGGGAAGCGATCGGGGCGCGGTACGTGCGATCGCGCAGGGCGACCTCGCGTACGCCGCTCGTGGGCCGCGAGGAGGATCTCGCGGTCTTGCGGGAGCTGTGGGGCCGAGTTCGCGCGCGCCGCCGCCCTGCGCTCGCGAGGCTGCTCGGGCCGCCCGGCATCGGGAAGAGCCGGCTGCTCCAAGAGTTCGCGGCCGGCAGCGAGGCGTCCGCGGTCTACTGGGGACGCTGTCTCTCGTACGGCGATGGCATCACGTACTGGCCGGTGACCGAGATGCTCAGAGACGCGGCGGGCATCTTCATCAGCGAAGAGCCGCTGACGGCGTCGGCGAAGCTCGCCGCGTTCGTCGGATCGCTCGGCGTGGGTGAAGGGATCGATTCGCGGACACTCACGACGGCGCTCGGGACCCTCATCGGCTCGTGGCCCTCAACCCCGCACGCGGGCTCGCACGTTCAGATCGGACGGACCGAGCTGCACTGGGCCATCCGCCGTCTGTTCGAGCTCCTCGCGCGGCGCGGACCCATCGCGCTGGTGTTCGAGGATCTCCATTGGGCCGAGCCGACGATGCTCGATCTCGTCCGCTACATCGCGGACGGCGCCGACGGCCCAATCCTCGTTCTCGGCTCGGCGCGGCCCGAACTCGTGGAAACGCAGCCGGCCTTCGTCGCCGACATCGACGCTGACCACCTGACCATCAGCCTGGCGGCGCTCACAGCGCGCCAGGGGCAGACTCTCCTCGGCGGGCTCCTCGGCACAGGAGCGCTACCCGCCGGCGCGGTCGAACGTCTCCTGCGCGGCGCTGGAGGCAATCCTCTCTTCCTGGAGGAGACGGTCAGCATGTTCGCCGAGGCCGGGATGGTCGGCGACCTCCGCGATGGAACGCCCGTTACCACCGTTGAATCGCTGCCCGTTCCGAGCAGCCTGCAGTCGCTGATCGAGGCTCGTGTAGACCAGCTCCCCGAGCGCGAGAAGCGAGCCGCGCAGCACGCCTCCGTGGTGGGCGCGGTCTTCTGGTCTGGCGCCGTTGCGCACCTCAGCGAGACGCGCGAGGGCCTCGATCAGGACCTCGAGATGCTGGAGCGCCGCGACCTCATTCAGGGCGGTGCGACGTCGAGCCTCGCGGGCGAAAACGAATACACCTTCAAGCACATCCTGATCAGAGACGTGGCCTACGGCGAGCTGCCGAAGGCACGACGCGCCACCCTCCATCTCCGATTCGCCGAATGGCTCTCCGCTCTGCCCAGCGGAGAGGACGAGTACATGGAGATCGTCGCGTATCACCTCGAGCAGGCGTGCCGGCTCGTGCGTGAGGTGGGGCGGACGACGGTCGTCGCGCCGCTGCGTGCCGCCGCGGATGCGCTTGGGCGCGCGGGCGAGAAGGCCGAGCGGCGCGAGGGCCTCCGCGAGGCCGAGCGCTTCTACATGCGGGCGCTCGACCTCCTCGAAGGGCACGAAACGAATTTGGCGCTCGAACTGCGACTTCGCACAGGCCGGGTGCTCAAAGCGCTCGGTGAGCTCCATCGGGCTACTGCCGAATTGCTGCAGGTCGAGCGGCGAGCGCTCGTCGCGGAGCGGCCCGACCTTCGCTGCGAAGCCCTCATCGCCCTCGCGAACATCGACGGGAAGCAGGGACGACCCGTCGACGCGCGCGGACGCCTTGAGGAGGCCGCGACCATCGTCCGCGCCATTGCCGATCCACGACTTCTTGTCCAGCAAGTGTTCGAGCACGCGGCGTTCCGGGCGCACTTCGACGGCGCCGCTGATCTCGCGATCGACGACCTGCGGCGCGTCATGCCCACCGTGGAGTCGCTCGGAGACCGAGCGTTGCTGACGGAGGGACACATGCGGGTCGGAACGCTCCTCTTCAACGTCGGTAGGCTCGCCGAAGCCGAAGCTGAGCTGACGCGCTGCTCGGATCTCGCCGCAGAGGCCGGAAGCTTCCGGGCGAAGGCGCGTGCGGACTCGCTCCTCGGCTTCGTCAAGTACTACCGCGGAGACCTCGACGGCGCCGAGCGGCTCGGCCTCGAGGCGCATGAGCTGCTCGAGCGCGCCGGCGACACCTATATCCGTCTCCAGAACTATCGCAAGCTGGCGATGTACGCCATCGCCCGCGGCGACCCGCGCCTCGCCGAGCAGCGCCTGCGCGAGGCCCTGCCCCTCGCGCTCCACATCGGTGGCTGGCTCGTCGCGGAGATCTACCGCCGCCTCGCCGAGTCACTGGTACGTCAGAACCGCGTGAGTGAAGCGGTCGAATACGCGGACCTCGCCGCGGCCAGCTCCCCTCAGGGCGACGGGTACGCGCGACCGGCCGCGCTCCTCGCCGACGCCATCGTGAAGACCGCGCGCCGCGAACCGGCTGCGATAGAGCGCTTCAACGACGCTGTGCGCTCGCTCGAGGTTCAGAAATTGGTGGTCGATCTCGGCGAGGCGCGAATCGCGTTGGCGTGGGGCCTGCGCGCCCTGGGCGATCCGGTGCGTGCCCGCGAGGAGCTGGAGCGTGCGCGTGAAACGTTCGTCCGCATGGAGGCGCGGGGCGTCGTGGATCAGATCGATCGGGAGATCGCAGAGCTGGCGAAGGGACCCGGGTCGTCGGGCCCCTTCGCCATGCCGACCAGCTAGCCCGCCGCGCCGCGGATCGCTCCGAGTGCGGCCGGGAGTTGCGCGAGAGGACCGGCCGTCAGGTCCGAGAAAGGCAATGTAGGAAGGGCCCGGCTCCGCAGCGGAGCGGGAGCATCTCCTCCGCACACGCCTCCGCTGCAGACCAGGAAGATGCTGCAGCTCGAGCCGACGCAATCGTTGTGATTGGTCGTTCCGTTCTGGGTCTCGGTCTGATGGACCGTGCATTTCGCGTTGAATACGTCCTCCGAGCAGTGGCCAATTTGACTGGACTGCTGAGCGAATCCTCCCTGCTGGTTCTTCTGCCTCGACGATTCGTCGACCTGGTTCGCGTTGTCTACGGTGCCGCCCGACTGCGTCGCACAGCAGTCCTCCGGACCGGTCTGCGACTGGCTCAGGGTGCCCTTCGTCTCGGCCTGCTGCTTCTGGTCCTCGTCCAGGTCGGCGGCGCTGCTATTGACACCGGTGTTGGCCGTATTGATCGTCTGATTGATCCTCCCCTTCAGGCCACCGCCACTGTTGCCCTGGGTCTGGGAGACGGGGCCGGGGCGAGTCTCGGCCTCCTGGTGCTGCATCAGCCGCTGGACGAGATGCGAGTTGTTGTTGCCCGAATCGGTCGTCTGCGTGACCGCCGTCTCCTCATTGAATCCGAGCGTGGAGTCGGTGTTCTGGAGCTGCACGATGCTCCCGTTGCTCTCGGCCTCCTCGTTCTGAGACAGTGATTGGCGCACGTGCGATGAATTGTCGCCAGTGCTCGACTTCTGCTTGACGGTCGCGCTCTGGCGAGCGTTCTGTTGCTCTGGTGAGCCGGAATCCGCGGGGAGCTCCTGATGGATCATTTGGAATATTCGCGCGGTGTTGCTCCCGCCGGTGCTCGTCTGGTCTATGGTGGCCCCCTGCGTCGCCTTTTGCGGCGATGGACCGCGCTGCTGGATGCGCTGATGTATTTCCGCGGAGTTACTTCCCGAGCCCGACTGTGTGATGGTGCAGGTCTGGTCCGGGCCCTCGCTGCTCTCCGAGTGGCAGGTGGCTTTGTTGTCGACCAACATGTTCAACACGCTCGTCTGTACGACGACACACTTCTGGAGGGTGGGGATCGTGCCGTCCGCCGCAGGCAGGCACTCGAAGATGTTTATTGCCGGGAGCGTCGCCGGCGCGATCTGCGCGATCTGGACGACCACACCCGCGGCCGTGCAGTTCCAATCCGCGCCGGGACAGTCTGGCCCTGCGTAGTTCAACTGTCCCCGCTGTACGACGACGGATCCAGGATCGACGCCGATCGAGACGAGGTAGGTCTCGATCGCTGGAAGACTCGAGAGATCATTCCCGACTGTCCTCGGCGGAGTCGCGTATGCGAGGGCCGACCCTCCGGCCAGGGCAAAGAGGACGAGGCCGATGACCCCGAAGGCGATCTTTCGTGTCATGGCAATCCCCCCAATTGGTATTCGAATCGCGGGGGAACCTATGCCGTCCCCCTTGCGTAACCATTGAGAGCCAGTTGGGCCAGCCTCCGGTCATGCGGGGCACGGGCTGAAGCGCGCTATGGACAACGAACGCGCTGCGAGGCAGCAGGCTACCGGCAGGCGGCTTGCGCGCCCGAAGGGCTGCCGAGCTTGGCGATCGCCGACGAGGGTGCTATTCGGTCTTAGCTGATTCCTGGGAAATCGCCGTGCTCACGGAGATACGACACGACGCCGCCGGCCGCGAGGATCTCCTGCGCAAATGCGGCCAGTGGCCGAAGCTGCGCGTCGCCGTGAGGCGTTCGAAGGACTCCCGCAGCGAGGTCAAGCGTCACCTGGTCCCCGTCGCGCGCGAGCGAGAGGGCGTCCGCTGATTCGAGGACCGGGATGCCGAGGTTGATGCAGTTTCGGAAGAAGATCCGCGCGAAGCTCTTCGCGACGATGCCGCCGACCCCCAGCTTCTTGAGCGCCGCAACCGCGTACTCGCGCGACGAGCCGCAGCCGAAGTTCTCTCCACCCACGAGCACGTCACCGGGCTGCACCTCTTTGGCGAAACCGGGGCGTGCGTCGCAGAAGGTGTAGAGATGGAACTTGTCCTGGCCGACCATGAACGGCGCGTAGCGGCCCGGGACCATCTGGTCGGTGTCGAGATCGTCGCCGAAGACCCACGCTCTCGCCATTAGTCGTCTATCTCCGCGGCCACGCCGGTCCGGGCCGCAGCGAGCATCAGCTCCCGCGAGCGATCACCCGAGCGCACCGACGCGGCGCCGCGGCCGGGCCGCTCCGCCCGCCGCCTCGCCACGAGCGCATCGAGCTCTTCCTCGGTCGCCTCGAGGTACGGCCGTGGGTCATCGATCACCCCGGTGAGCGCGGCGACTGCAGCGACGTACGGCGACCCGATGTAGATGGCCGCCTCCGGCGAGCCCATGCGGCCGCGGTAGTTGCGGTTCGCGGTCGAGAGGCAGATCTCGTTTCCGGCGAGCACGCCGCCGGTCCGGCCGAGGCACGGCCCGCAGCCCGAGCTGCCGATGACGGCGCCCGAGGCGGAAAGGGCGAGGAGCGTTCCGTCGGCCATCGCGTCCTCGAACTGCCGGCGCGACGAAGGCACGACCTCCAGCCGCACGTCGGGTGCGATGCGCCGCCCGCGTAGCAGGGAGGCGGCTTGACGCATATCGACGAGCCGCCCGTTGGTGCACGAACCGAGAAACACGATGTCGACGGGCTGGCCGATCGCCTCGGATACGTCGACCACCTGATCGACGCGCGGCGGGACGGCGATCTGCGGCTCGAGCGTGGAAAGATCGATCGTGAGCTCATTCGCGTATGACGCGCCGCGATCGGGGAAGAGCCAGTCCGGCGCCACAGGCGTCCCAACGACGAGGCCGGCCTTTGCGCCCATCTCCGTGGTCATGCCGGCGAGGGTGATGCGATCGCCCTGCGGCAGCGCGCCCGCGCCATGGAATTCCACACACGCGTAGCGCGCGCCATCGGTGCCGATCTCGCGGACGACGCGCATGATCGCGTCCTTCATGGTCACGCCCTTGCGGGGCCGTCCCGTGAAGGTGACCTTGATCGATTCCGGGACGCGCAGCCAGGTGCGGCCGAGCGCGAGCGCCACCGCGACATCCGTCGCGCCCATGCCAGCGCCGAACGCGCCGACCGCGCCGTACGAGTTCGAGTG